>NZ_JBVJWO010000016.1:0-119927 GCF_055602345.1 Streptomyces sp. NPDC037401 | reverse complement strand
GCTCACCCGACCCCCACACCCCCCCCCCCCCCCCCCCCCCCCCCCCCCTCCCCCCCCCCCCCCCCCCCCCCCCCCCCCCCCCCCCCCCCCGCCGCCCTGCCCGCCCTGTGCGCCACCCAGGTCACCAGCTGGGGAATCCTCTACTACGCCTTCCCCGTTCTGGGCTCCCGGATCACTGCTGACAGCGGCTGGTCCCCGGCCGCCACCACCGCGGCCTTCTCCGGAGCCCTGCTCGTCTCCGCCGTGGCGGGCATCCCCATCGGCCGGATCCTCGACCGCCGAGGACCGCGAGCCGTGATGACCGCCGGCTCCGCGCTCGGTACGCTCGCCCTCCTGGTGATCGCAGCCGCACCCAATCTCGCTGCATTCAGCGCGGGTTGGCTGCTCGCGGGCGTGGCCATGGCCGCCACCTTCTATCCGCCCGCCTTCGCCGCCCTCACCCGCTGGTGGGGTCCCCACCGCGTCCGCGCCCTGACGATCGTCACCCTCGCCGGCGGACTTGCCTCCACCGTCTTCGCACCGCTGACCGCATCCCTCGCCGAGTACCTGAGCTGGCGGGCCACGTACGCGGTCCTCGCGGCGATCCTGGCCGCAGTCACCATCCCCGCGCATGCTCTGGCGCTTCGTGCCCCGTGGCCGGCCGCCCCACCGCCGCCACCCGCCATCGGTCGCACGCCCGTCCCCCGCAGCCGCCCCTTCCTCCTCCTGGCCGCAGCCTTCACCCTCTCCAGCTTCGCCATGTACGCCGTCGTCATGGGCCTCATCCCACTCCTCACCGAACGCGGAGCAACACCCATCCAGGCTGCCTGGGCCCTGGGGCTCGGCGGAGCAGGCCAGACCCTCGGCCGCACCCTCTACGCGAGCCTGTCCGCCCGCACATCCGTCACCACCCGCACGGCCACCCTCATCGCCCTCGGCGGCGCGACCACGGCAGCCCTCGCCCTCATTCCCGGCCCCGTCCCCCTCCTGGTGATCCTCGCTGTCCTGGCGGGAGTCGTCCGAGGCAACCTCACCCTCCTCCAGGCCACCGCGGTCACCGATCGCTGGGGCACCGCGCAGTACGGCCGTCTCTCCGGGCTCCTCGGCGCGCCGGCCCACATCGCCGCAGCACTCGCACCGTGGGCGGGCGCCGTCCTCGCAGGTCCACTCGGCGGACACCAAAACCTATTCCTGCTCCTCGCAGCCCTGTCCCTCGTAGCCACGATCCTCTCGCTCGGAACCGTCCGACCGCAGAAGAGCATGGGGGTCTGAGCGTGAGCTATCACCGACTTCCGTGCGGCTCGGTGTGTCCAGAGCAACACCACGATGGCGTGGGTACCTTGCAGCCGTGGCTGACTTCTTGGTCGTGATCGCGCGCTCCAGCAGCGCGCCGGCCGGGGCGAGGGACTGGTGGGGCTCCGGCCCGATGATCATCACGGGAACCCGTCCAGTAACCCGATCGGCGCGAGTCTCTCGGAGCGCACGAACGAGGAGGTCTCGACCATGAAGAGGAGACGCCGACAGGCATTCCGCCGCCCTGTGGGACTGGGGAGGAACTTCGACGGTGCGGTGGTCAGGTGCGGGGATGCGTTTCGTACATGCGTACCGCCACGAGGAGGCCGGAGGCGGCGGTGAGGGCTGCGATGGCGTAGATGGCGGTGGTCAGGCCGTAGGCGTCGGCGAGGACGCCTGCGAGGAGGGCGCCGATGGCGAAGCCGCCGTCCCGCCAGAGGCGGTAGACGCCGACGGCGCGGGCGCGCCAGGCGGGGTGGGCGACGTCGCCGATGACGGCGAGCAGGGTGGGGTAGACCAGGGCGGTGCCGATGCCGAGGAGGACCTGGGCGGTGGCCCAGACGCCGAAGGTGGTGCCGGCGGCGACGAGGGCGATGGCGGCGGCCTGGAGCAGCATGCCCGCGGTGATGAGGTGTTTGCGGCCGATGTGGTCGGACCACCAGCCCGTCAGCATCTGGCCGGCACCCCAGACTGCGGGGTAGAGGGCTGCGAGGATGCCGATCTGTGCGATGGACAGGCCGTGGGCGGCGAAGAGCAGGGGGAAGATGCCCCAGGCGAGGGCGTCGTTGAGGTTGTTGACGAGGCCGGCCTGGCTGGCGGCAGAGAGGGCCTTGTCGCGGAGGCTGGTCAGGCGGGCGATCTGGCCGGTGGTCAGTTCCCCGTCGTGCCCGCCGTCTGTGGGGTTGGTGTGGCGGGCGGCTTCGAGGCGGGCGTGGTCGCGGGTCTCGCGTACGGCGAAGGTCGACAGGCCCAGGGCCAGGACGACGTAGGCGGCCCCGAGGAGGAACGGGGCGGGGCGTAGTCCGGCGTGTTCGGCGATGGCGCCGGTGGCCATGGCGGTCGCCGCGACGGCGCCGTATCCGGCGGCTTCGTTGAAGCCCATGGCGAGTCCCCGGCGTTCGGGTCCGGCCAGGTCGATCTTCATGATGACGGTGGTGGACCAGGTCAGGCCCTGGTTGATGCCGAGCAGGATGTTCGCGGCGATGATCCAGCCCCAGGAGGGGCCCCAGGCCAGCATCGCGGGCACGGGCAGGGCGATCAGCCATCCGGCGATCAGGACCGGTTTGCGGCCGTAGCGGTCGGAGCAGGTGCCGGCGAAGAAGTTGGTGACGGCCTTCGTCGTGCCGAACGCCACGATGTAGGTGAGGGCGGCGGTGTAGGCGGACAGGTGGAAGACGTCGTCGGCGAGCAGAGGCAGGACGGTGCGTTCCTGGCCGAGCATCCCGCCGACGAGCGCGTTGACCGCGACGAGCAGGGCGAACTGGGGGAGGTTGGCCCGCAGTCCGAGCTGTATGCCGGTGCCGGTGTCGCCGCTTGCGTGGATGCTCACGCTCCTTCCTGCAGGGGGCGGCCGGTGGCCTTGGCCCAGTCGCGCGGGCCGCCGTCGAGGACGGCGAGATCCCGCTGTCCGGCGCGCTTCAGGAGGCTGGCGGCCGTCATGGCGCGCTCGCCGTGACCGCAGGTCACCACGGCGCCGGCCGGAGCCTCTCCGGAGCGGGCTGCGAGGTCGCCGAGTTCGATGTGGACCGCGTCAGTGATGTGCCCTGCGGTGTGTTCCGCACGCTGGCGGACGTCCAGGACGGGCCGGCCCCCGATGCGGTCGGCGGTGAGCAGTTCGATGCTCTGGCGCTGTCCACCGGCGGTGGTCCAGGCGTCCATGCCGCCGTCGAGGTGCCCGGCCAGCCGCTCGTATCCGATCTTCAGGGCCTGCCAGGTGAGCTCTGCGAGGTCCTGGCCGGGGGAGGTGACGAACACGAGCGGGCTGTCGTCGGGCAGCAGCCAGCCGAGCCACGTGGCGAACTGCCCGCGCAGCGGGTTGGAGATCGCGCCGGGTATGTGGCCGACGGCGAAATCGGTGATGGAGCGGACGTCGACGACCTGAGCACCCTCGCCGAGGAGGCTTCGGACCTCGGCCGCCGTGAGCGGGGCGAGCGTGGGTGCGGAGCCGAGGACGGCGGGCCCGCGCCGGTTCACCTCACCGAGCCGGTCGAAGTACGCCGGGTAGGACCCGAGACTCCCCAGCAGCTGCCGTACGAAGGCGTCCTCGTCCGGCGCAGCGAGCAGCGGATTGGCCCGACGCTGGTCACCGATGGTGCTCGTGCGCTCGACGCCGGGAGGGGCGGAGCAGAACGAGCCCGCGCCGTGGGTGGGCCAGACCGCCGTGCTGTCCGGCAGCTCGACCAGCCGCCGCAGCGAGTGGTACTGGGCGCGGGCCAGCTCCTCGGCGCGGTCGGCGCCGAGGAGGTCGGTACGGGCGGCCGAGCCGACGATGAGCGAGCCGCCGGTGAAGACGCCCAGCTCGCGGGTGCCGTCCAGGAGCAGGAAGGAGAGGTGTTCGTCGGTGTGGCCGGGGGTGGCCAGCGCACGGAGGGTCAGGCCGCCGAGGTCGGTCTCGTCGCCGTCGGCGAGGGGCGTGTGCGGGAAGGCGCGGTGGCCGGCGGCCGAGGCCAGCACCATGGCCTCGTCGTCGTGCGCGAGCTGCACGGCACCGGAGAGGAAATCGGCGTGCAGGTGGGTGTCGGCCGCGTACGCCACCCGCAGCCGCCGCCGTCCGGCAGCGGCCCGCAGCGCGCGCAGGTCCCGGCTCGCGTCCACCGCGAGGGCGCGTCCGTCACCGAGGTCGACGAGGTAGGAGCTGTTTCCCAGCCCCTCATCGACCAGCGGTATCAATTGATCGTCGGCGAAGCCCATCAGGTCCTCCAGGTGACACGGTAGGGGCTCGGTGGTTCCAGCGCCCATCCACAGATACAATATTCCATGGATCTATGGAGGATGCCATGGGAGATGCCGTACGCAAGTCGGCCCTGTACGACGCTTTCGCCCTCACGGGCAAGGCACTGAGCAGCGGGAAGCGCTTGGAACTGCTCGACCTGCTGGCGCAGGGCGAACGCACGGTCGACGCGCTCGCCAAGGCGGCCGGACTGAACCTGACCACGGCCTCGGCACACCTGCAGACCCTCAAGCAGGCCGGACTCGTCGCCACCCGCCGAGAGGGGGTCCGGATCCACTACCGCCTCGCCGGCGACGACGTCGCTGCCCTCTACGCCCTCCTGCGCCAGGTCGCCCAGACCCACCAGGCCGCCGTCGAACCGGCTCGCACCGCATATCTCGGCACGGACGCAGCGGAAGAGGTCGACCGCGAGGAACTGCGGGCCCGCGCCCAAGCGGGCGAAGTCGTCGTCCTCGACGTCCGCCCGGCCGAGGAATACGCCGCAGGCCACATCCCCGGTGCGATCTCCATCCCGGTCGGGGAACTCGCCGAGCGCATCGCCGAACTACCGGACGACGTCGAGGTCGTCGCGTACTGCCGTGGCGCCTACTGCGTCCTCGCCCACGACGCCGTACGCCTGCTCCACCAGCACGGCCGAAAGGCCCTGCGACTCACCGACGGCATGCTGGAATGGCGCCTGGCCGACCTGCCCGTCGAGGCGGAGGCCGCCTGATCCTTTGCCGAACCCGTCCCACGAGTCACGCGCTCCGCTGGGGGCTGTACCGGCTCATGGCGCCGCCGTCGAGGCGGGAGCTGGCCGGGCGTGACTCGTGGGCCATCCAGCAGGTGGGGTGGACGAGCTGAGTGGTCGCGGCGAACGGGTGCGGCCAGGTTCGATCGTGTGGCGCTCCGACCGCTCGGGGCGCCGGTATGTCCTCTGACCTGGGGATGCGCCCCTCCGTCGAGGCTTCGGCGGGGCCTCGTCTGTACCCGTGATGGCCCTGCTTGCCGCCCTGAAGGGCACGGCTGGGACACGTGCTCTGCACACGCCTGGGCGCGGGCTCGACCGACCCGATCGGACCGGTAGGTCTGGGGTCCGACAGCGTCGGGCTTGCGGTGACCTCGCAGCACAATCGCTGTTCCATCAGGCGGTGCGGTGGTGAGACGCCAGAGGGCAGAGGCTGGGCTAGAGCCCTACCGTCGTCGGGGCACACGGCGTCGAAGCTGATGCCGACTGTCCTGGTCGTGGATGTCAGCGGCACCGATTTGCCGGATCTCAGGTGGTGGGGCGATGTGTTCGGCCCCATGTGGGAGCCGACGGACGAGTTCGTCGCACTCGCGGCAATGACCATGACGAGGTTGAGCCGCGAGCCGAAACTGAGCTTCTCCATCAACCCCTACGCTGACCTGCAAACCGTTCACGCGATCACGGAGACCACGAAGCTGTGTGCTCTGTTCACGGGCCTGTCTGACTGTGTTGCGAAGTGTCGTCCGCCCGGAGCGTCTTGATGGGCTCGCGACGAGTGGCGGCTCAGGCGGTTGATGCGCAGCAAGGTGCTGGAGAACCGCAAGGTCACACCGAAAGCTCCGCCTGCTGCCAGGTCCGCTCAAGGGCATCTTCGTGGTCCCCGCTGTGGCCATGCTGCTGGGTGCACACCAGCCGATCGAAGAACGTCGCGTCGGTGTCGGGCTGACCGTCGTCCCTGCGGCCAGTCAGAGGATCGCGGCCCGGACGGCGCTCAAGACATTGGTACCCGGCCAGGCCGGTCAGGGCTGCGCGGAGCGCACTGGGTCCGTCGGCGGCGGGCTGGCTGACGACCTTCCTCATCTGCTCGGGGATGATCTCTTGGAGCACCTTCAGCGCAGCCTGCGGGTCTCGGGATTGCTTACAGATTGCGGCCAGATCCTTAGCCATCTTCTCGATGACCAACTCGCCGATCGGTGTGATCTTGCCGTTCTGGGTGACGAGGGTGACGAGGGTGTCCGGAGGGAGTGCGTCGAGGTCGATGCCGGGGCTGGTCATGCGGTGATCGTTCTTCCCGTTCTTCAGGTACATGCTCCGAAAGTAGGGTTCCGGCAGGCGCGGTAAAGGCTCGCGTCACCCGTTCGGCCAGGAGCGCGTAAAGGTGCTGGGGTCGTGCGGGGCGCCCGGCGTGATCGGTTCTCGTCGATCTCGCCGGAATCAATGGCCTGTGCAGGCCAACGCGGCATCAGGCCAGGTACGTTGCCCCCATGGCTGACTTCTTGATCGTGATCACGACCGTGGACAATCAGGACGCCGCGCGGAAGCTGTCGCGCTCTGCAGTGGAGGTCTCCCGGACTCCTGGTGGGCGACGCTGCGGGAGAGCCTGAACGCCCTCGGCGCCGCCGAGCCGCCCCGCGAGACCATCCGCCAGTCCTGGGCGGACCGCGTGTTCCCCGAGTTCCTCGGCATTCCCGCGCCGCCCATCACCGAACGCGTCACCGGCCACGCCGATCTCCAGTGGGCTAACCTCACCCACCACCCCCTCGTCATCCTCGACTGGGAACGCTGGGGCGCCGTCCCCGTCGGCTACGACCCGGCCATGCTCTACGTCAACAGCCTCCGCGTCCCCGCCGTCGCCGCACGCATCCGCACCGAATTCGCCGACGTCCTGGACACCCCCGCCGGCCGAATCGGCGAACAGATCGCACTCGCCGAAATGCTCCAGGCCGTCGGCCGCGGCTGGTACAGGGAGCTGGCTCCATTGTTGCGCCAGCGCGCGGAGGCAGTGACGGGCGTCCTTCCTCGCTGAGCGTCAACAACGAAGGAGACAGACCAACATGATCGAACGAGTCCGAGCTGTCCTCGTCACCGCGGACGACACGATGCTGGTCATCCGCCGCACCAAGCCGGACGTCCCCGAGTACTGGGTGCTGCCCGGCGGCGGGGTCGAGGAGAACGACGAGTCCCGGGAGGCCGCCCTCCACCGTGAGATCCACGAGGAGATCGCGGGGAAGGCCGACATCGTCCGCCTCCTGCACACGATGGAGTCCGACAAGGAGCGTCAGCTCTTCTACCTCGCCCGCATCGCGACGTGGTCCTTCGAAGACCGCACCGGACCCGAGTTCAGCGCCGAGGGGCGCGGCGAATACGCGCTGGAGGAGATCCCGTTGACCGTGGAGGGGCTAGACGGCATCGACCTCAAGCCCGAGGAGATCGCCTACGTCCTGCGGGGTGCCATCGGTGCCGGCACGCTCGGGGCCGGGGGCGTCGTCTAGTCGTACGGCCATGCGGACATGCCACCGGGACCAACGCTGAGAATGCGTTGGCCCCGGTGGCATTGGTCAGAAGGTGTAGGGGGTGAAGGGGCGAGGGTTCTGGGTCATGAGGCCGAGAAGCAGTTCGAGTTCGGCCCTCTCGTCCTTGGCCATGAGCTCGACGGCATTGCCAAGGGTCTTCTGGGTGAGCTGCTCCATGAACGGGGTGAGGAACTGCTGGAGAGCTTCCGGGGCTTCCTCCAGTGTCCGCCTGTACTCCATGTAGCGAGTGTGCTGTGCCGCGAACTCTTCGAACTCGGCGCGGGTGGCGTCCAAGGCGGTGGCCTGCTCCTCCTTGGTGAAGGGGCGGCCGTCGTAGTGGGACCAGGTTTTGGTGTCGCGCCGATATTTGAAGTTCGAGTCGCAGAGGAGGGCGGCGACGGTGGGTCGGATTTCGGTTTCGGGCATGCGAGAGCTCCTCGAAGGTGTGCGGGAAGGGCGATGTATCCAGTGTCTGGAGAATCCCCGGTTTGGCTGACCGGGGATCGTCGGCTATGTTGCGCCGCGCTTTCGCCGGTCAGCGGCGATCGCAGTGGTGTACGGCCTGCTCGGCCGGGGGACGGGGCAGGGCTGTGTTTCGGCTCAGAGTTCGGTCTCGGGGGTGCGGCAGTCCTTACGGTGCGAGTGGTGGGGATGTCTTCAATGCTCCGGAGAATTACGGAATTCGGTAATCGCGGATCGTCGGATATAAGACGTCCGTGATGGGCTGGATCAGCGTCGGTGAGCGCCGTCGCCGATGTCCTTGGTGGCCGTTTTCGTGGTGATTGGCGGGGTCGGGGCGCTGCGGGTGTGGGCGGTCTGGGGGCGTGCGGTTCCGGGGTCGGCGGGTAGCTGCGCGAGGCGTCGGAGCCGCCAGACGAGGACGTCGCTGACGGAGGTCGCGCTGCCTAACTCCCTGCTTCCAATTGCTTCGGTGAGCAGTTCGGCGGGCTCGTGGCCGGCGGCCTGGACGTCGGCGAGGGTGGCAGCCAGGGCTGGCCAGCCGGGATCTGCCAGGACCTGCTCGGCCAGGTTCGGGATCGCGTCGCGCAGCACCGACGCGAGGTGTAGCTCCAGGGGCCGGGGCATGTGACGTCCGTGCTCCTGGAGCACGGCCATGGGGTGGGTGGCAGCAGCTTGGTAGGCGGCACGGAGGTGCTGTGCGGCTTGGAGTGCGGCGACTGCTTGCTGGGCGTGGCCCTTCTTCGCGTGCCAGGCAGAGGCTGCGGTGGCGAGGAAGAACACCATGTCGATCAGCATCGCGCTCGTGGCCGCGTCTTCGCCTCGGCCGAGGGCCGGCCCTCCGTGTACGAGTTCCCGGGCGGCTTGGCGCAGGGCCTGGTTCTGGCCGCGTTCGGCGCGGATGTGGGAGCGGGCCGCCCGCTCGAAGGCCGCTGCCGCGTCGCGTAGCTGGTGTCGGGTGTGGGCTGCCGAGGTCTTGGCCAGGGCGTCGAGGACTTCTCCACCGGCGGCAATTAGGGCAGCCACGGTGGCGTCGTCGCCTTGGTCGACGAGCAGGACGGCCTGCCAGACGGCACCCGTGGCTCGGCGGCGCGCGGCGGCCGGACTGCTCGCCTGGGGTGCGGTCGCCTGGGTCGGGGCTCCGGTCCAGCGTTCGCGGAGGCGGGGAAGCGAGAGGTCGGGCGCGAGCTTGGACCCCGAGTAGTGGACGGGCGCCCCGTCCTTGTTGCGGTCCTCGGGCAGGGCGACGGTGTAGCCGAGGGTGTCGCCGGAGGGGCGGTCCGGCGTTTGATGAGGAGTCCGGTGGCGGCGAGGCCGTCGAAGAACTCCGTCTCCGAGGCGGTGCCGGCGGCGGCTCGGCGGACGGTCTCGCGTAGTTCCTCGCGGGCGGTACGGTCCCGGCCACGGCGCTTGGCCTTGTGCTGTTCGGCGCTGGTGGGGCGCTTGGCGGCGGTGCCGTCGCCGGGCGCCACGAGGTACAGGCCGTAGTCGGCCTCGATGCGGCGGCATTCCGCCTGGGCACGCTTCCCGGAGCGGTGGTGGTCAGGCTTGCGGCCATCTTCGCGGACGAGCGTGGCGATGAGGTGGATGTGGTCATCGGCGTGGCGGATGGCCGCCCAGCGGCAGCCCGCGCCGTCGCCGGGGTCGATGCCGGTGGCGGCGATGACGCGGCGGGCGATGTCTGCCCACTCGGCGTCGGTGAGGGTCCTGTCGCCGGGGGCGCTGCGGACGGAGGCGTGCCAGACGTGCTTGTCCGGGCGGGTGTCCTCGGGGAGGAGGTGGAGGGGTTCGTCGAGGAGCTGCTGGAGGTCCGCCTCGGTGGTGCCGGGGTCGCGGCCAGGGTCAGGGGCGAGGTCGTCGAAGGAGGCGACCAGGTGCGGGTCGATGTGCTCCTCGCTTCGGCCGGAACCGTAGAGGTAGGCGAGCAGGCCGGCGGTGCTCCTGCCCTGCGGATGGATGGAGGGGATCAAACGCTCTGGGTTCCTTCGGGGTTGGCCATGCGGCTGGTGACGCGGTGGATGTCCTGGGCGGCGCGTAGGACGGCGGCGATGGTGTCGTCGAGCTCTTCGGGGGAGGTGCCGCTGTTCAGGGCCTTGGCCACCTGGTTGAGGTTGTTGCCTACGAAGGCGACCTCGCGGCGCAGCCGGAACAGGGCGATGAGGACGTCCTGCTCGGTGGCGATGACGGCAGCGGTCCGGTTCAGGTCGCGGGCAGCGGCCAGCGTGCTGTGGGCGATGAAGCCGGCCTCGCTCATGCCGACGGCCTTGGCGCCGGCCTTGGCGAGTGCGCGCTCTGCTTCGCTGAGACGAACGCTGACCGGAGATCGCTGCTCGGCGGCGCGGGTACGGGGCTTGCCCCGGTGCCTGCCAGGCTCCGGTCCGCCCTCGGCCGCAGCCTCCCCGTCCCGTGCCCCCTGGCGCGGGACGGGACCCGCCACCCCCGGGGCGGGCTCCGGTTCGGACGCACCCCCGACGGGGGAGTGTCCGAACCTCCAACTTGCTGCGCTGTCGGCTGGGGAAGGGGTCCTCTGTTGGTCAGTGGGGGTGGGGGCGCTCTGGTCGTGCACGTGCTGCTCCTCTGCGTGGGGTTCCGTGTGGATTCGGGGCGGTGCTTACGGGTGTGCGAGGCGGGGACGGTTGGTGCCGGCGTACAGGCGCGCGGATGTCCGACGGTGGCTGTCCGCAGGGCCGTGGGATGGGTACCGCCGGTTGCGCGGTACCGGCCAGAACTCGGGCCTACGGCCTGATCCGGCCCTGGTCGCGGCTGGCGCAAGAGGCGACCACGGCTCACCGGTACTGCGCTGACCTGCGGGGATTACCGCTCAGTCAGTGATCTCGTATTGCGCGGGGTCGAACAGCGGCTCTGCCTTGAGGGCGGCCATGACCTGGGTGAGGCGCTTGTCGCTGACGGTATGGCCGTCGGCCCGGATGGCTGCGGCGACGGTTTCGCGCGTCCGCTTCCCGTCGACCTGCCTGCCGATGGCGATCAGCTGGTCCACCTCGGCGGAAGCCGGGCGGCCGACTCGGCGGGAGGGAGTCCTGCTGGTGGGTTCGTGCGCGGGAGGATCACCTCCCTGGTCCCCGGTGCTTGCCTGCGGTGCGGTGCTCGGCGGGACTGCCTCCGGTGCGGCTGGGGCCGACGCCTCCGGCTGGGTCGTGTACGCCGGCAGCCCCGCGCCGAACTCGGCAGGTTCCGCCTGCCGGGGCCTGCGCGTGATGAGGATGTGGAGGTGGACCGCGCCGCCGAGGGCGAGTGGAGCGATGGTGGAGAGGACACCGACGGTGGTGTCGCCGAGGCGAAGGCCGGTGGCGTTGCTGGTCTGCTGGTTGAGGCGTATGGCGTGGAGGGAGTTGGCCCAGATGCTCGCGGTGGTCGCGGTGCCGAAGAGCGTCCACACGTAGAGGCGGGCGCGGAAGGGCGCTTCGTGGAGGACGAGCAGCGCGCGGACGCCGTAGGCGATGAAGCCGTCGATGCTGCGAAGCCGAGCCCGCGACTCGTGCGGGAAGCCTGACTTCACCCGTGCGGACGGCCGGATGAGGCCGGCGTTCGCATCGCCGGGGCAACAACCGGCCGAGGTGGCGACGAAGGGCCCCGTCCAGTGGACGGGGCCCTTCGTACGGAGTGAGGCAGATCAGTGGCTGGCGAGTTCGCCGGTGAGCTTGCCGTGGAGGTCGGCGCTGGGGTCGTTGAGGCTGATGATCTCAAGGGTCTTGCCGCGCTGGGCGTATTTGGTCTCGATGGCGTCCAGGGCGGCGACGCGCCGTTGGAGGAGGAGAAGAACAGCCCGCCGGTCACGGAGTAGACGACGCTGGCACCGTCGGGGTCGGTGACGGCGGTGACACGCGCCTGCCCCAGACGGCTCCCGCGCAGTCCTGATCCGGGAGGTGTGGATGAGAGGCCGGACACAACCACCGGACGGACGGGACGGACCGTGGGACGCTGTGCCCGTCGAGAGCCCTCCCCGACAGGAGCCCCGCATGAACCGCGCCGTAGCGGCCGCACCGCTTGGATCCCGACGGTGACCCGCCGGCCCCTGCGCTGCCCGGCTTCACCGCTCCTGGTGATGGGCACGGTCCTGACCATCACCGGCGCAGCCCTCTACACGATGCCTGGCGAGCGGCCGGGGCTCCTCGCCGCTGGCGCACTCGTGCTGGCTGCCATCGCGGCCTGGTGGTGCGCTCCCGACAGAGCTGATCACAACCCCGCACCGATGTGATCATGCCAAGGGTGCGGGGCAGACAGCGGCCCGCACGGTGGATACGGTGTAAGGAACGCGTCAAGAGTTCGAGTTCGACGCGCGGTGTGCCGGGAAGTCTGGTCGGCGTCCTGGGGGCAGTGCGCCCTCTTCGCCGCCGACACCGAAGGCCACCGCCATGCCAGCCGACCCGCGCGAGTCCTCGTCTTCCCGGTCGCCGCTCTTCGGTGTTCTGCCCTGGCCTGAGCGCACAGCCATCGCGGGGGCTCTGCGGACCGAGACCGTCGGCGGCCTGGTCCTCCTCGCCGCCGCCCTCCTGGCCCTGATCTGGGCCAACACACCTCTGTCCGGCGTCTACGAATCGCTGCGGGACTTCCATTTCGGGATCCCCGCCCTCGGCCTGGACCTGTCCGTGCAGCACTGGACGGCCGACGGCCTCCTCGCCGTCTTCTTCCTCGTCGCGGGGATCGAGCTGAAACGCGAGCTCGTCGTCGGCGAGCTGCGTACCCCGGCCACCGCCGTACTCCCGGTCGTCGCCGCGTTCTGCGGCATGGCCGTCCCCGCAGCCGTCTACCTCGCCACCGTCTCGGGCGGCGGCGGCGACCCGGGCGGGTGGGCGGTGCCGATGGCCACCGACATCGCCTTCGCCCTCGCGGTCCTCGCCGTCATCTCCACCCACCTGCCAGCCGCGCTGAGGGCATTTCTCCTCACCCTGGCCGTCGTCGACGACCTCGGCGCGATCCTGGTGATCGCCGTGTTCTTCACCGCCGACCTCAACCTCTGGGCCCTCGCCGCTGCGTTCGCCGGGCTCGCCGCCTTCTACCTGCTCCAGCGGTACCGGGTCCGCGGCTGGTGGTGGTACGTCCCCCTCGGGCTGGCCATCTGGGCGCTGATGTACAACAGCGGCGTCCACGCCACCGTGGCCGGCGTCGCCATGGGCCTCATCCTGCGCGCCCAACGCGACACGGCACGAGGCAGCCGCCCGGCTGAGACCGCCTCTCCCGGAGAACGGGTGGCGCACCTGCTGCGGCCGGTCTCGGCCGGGATAGCTGTCCCCCTGTTCGCGCTCTTCGCTGCCGGGGTGAGCCTCTCCGGGCCCGCGCTCGGCGCGGTGTTCACCCAGCCCGAGCCACTCGGTGTCGTCCTCGGCCTCGTCGTCGGCAAGACAGCCGGGGTGTTCGCCGGCACCTACCTCACCGCGCGGTTCACCCGGGCCCGCCTCAACCCCGACCTGGCCTGGGCCGACATCCTCGCGCTCGCCGTCCTCGCCGGGATCGGCTTCACGGTCGCCCTCCTTATCGGCGAACTCGCCTTCACCGATCCCGCCGCCACCGCACACATCAAGGCCGCCGTCCTCGTCGGCTCCCTCATCGCCGCCGCCCTAGCCACCGCGCTGGTCCGGCGCCGCAACACCCTCTACCGGCGCCTGTACGAGGCGGAGAATCTCGACGCCGACGCCGACGGCATCCCCGACATCTACCAGCAGGGTCAGCCCAACACCCTGGCAGGCGGCCCGGCCGACGCTGGCCGCACCGAGGGGTGAAACGTCCGCTGCCCGCACAACCCCACCAGCAACCAGCCCTGGACAGAGAGCAGCCCACCCTTGTCGGAAAGACGCATCGGCCTCGCCCTGACCGCCGCCGGAGCCCCGATCACCCTGATCGGAATCGCGCTGTACTTCCTGCCCGGCCCCGGTTTCACCGTCGTGACCATCGGCCTGGCCCTGCTCACCACCGGACTCGTCATGACCGCCGCAGGACACCCCCGCCCCTGACCTGGGCAGGTGCCGGTTCCAGCACTCCGGCGGCGAACGCACCTGGCCATCGACACCGTCATCGGCGAGGTCCTCCCCGGAGACACGGCCGCCATGGTCGGTGACGGAGTCAACGACGAGCCCTCGCTCAGGTCGGCCTGGGCATCGCGATCGGAGCCGGCAGCGACGTCGCCATCGAGAGCGCCGACCTCGTCCTGATGCGCTCCGCCCCTGGACGTCTCCACCGCTCTGCGCACCGGCCGGGGAACCCTGCGCAAGATCTGCCGGAACCTCGGCTGAGCCGTCGGCTTGAACGCCGTCGCCCTGCCCATCGCCGCCGGAGGGCGGTACGGCGCCGTCCTCGACCATCCGGTGGCTGCCCCCGTCTCGTCACCTTGTTCCTATACGGTGCGCCGGTACATCTGCCGGAGTGTGGTGGGGGAGCGAGTGATGGGTGCAGCGCCGGGGTCTGCGGGCACGGACGAGTTGAAGCGGCACCTGGGTGTGTTCGACGCCGTGGTGATCGGCCTGGGGTCGATGATCGGTGCGGGGATCTTCGCGGCCCTGGCTCCGGCGGCCGGTGCGGCCGGGTCGGGTCTGCTGCTCGGCCTGGCGCTGGCGGCGGTGGTGGCGTACTGCAACGCGATGTCCTCGGCGCGCCTGGCAGCCCGGTACCCCGCCTCCGGCGGTACTTACGTCTACGGGCGGGAGCGGCTGGGCGAGTTCTGGGGCTACCTGGCCGGCTGGGGATTCGTGGTCGGCAAGACCGCCTCCTGCGCGGCCATGGCACTGGTCGTCGGCTCCTACGTGTGGCCGGACCAGGCCCACGCCGTCGCCGTCGCGGCCGTGGTGGCGCTGACCGCCGTCAACTACGCCGGAGTGCAGAAGTCCGCCTGGCTCACCCGCGTCATCGTCGCCGTGGTCCTTGCCGTGCTGGCCGCTGTGGTGGTCGCGACCTCGACCGCCGGTAATGCGGACACCGCCCGGCTGGACATCGGTGACGAAGCCACCTTCGGCGGGGTGCTCCAAGCAGCGGGCCTGCTGTTCTTCGCCTTCGCCGGCTACGCCCGCATCGCCACTCTCGGCGAGGAAGTCCGCGACCCCTCCCGCACCATCCCGCGGGCCATCCCGCTCGCACTCGGCATCGCGCTCGTCGTCTACGCAGCTGTCGCCGTCGCCGTCCTGCTCGTGCTGGGCCCGCAGCGCCTGGCGGACGCCACGGCCCCGCTGTCGGATGCCGTACGGGCCGCAGGCGCGGACTGGCTGGTACCGGTCGTACGTGTGGGCGCCGCGGTGGCAGCACTCGGCTCGCTGCTCGCCCTCATCCTCGGCGTCTCGCGCACGACCCTGGCCATGGCCCGCGACCGGCACCTGCCGCACGCCCTGGCCGCCGTCCACCCGAAGTTCCAGGTGCCGCACCGCGCCGAACTCGTGGTCGGCGCCGTCGTGGCCGTACTCGCCGCGACCGCCGACCTGCGCGGGGCGATCGGCTTCTCCTCCTTCGGGGTGCTCGCCTACTACGCCATCGCCAACGCCTCCGCCTGGACGCTCGCCCCGGACGAGGGTCGACCGGCGCGGATCATTCCGGTCGTCGGGCTGGCAGGCTGCCTCGTCCTCGCGTTCGCCCTGCCGGCCTCGTCGGTGATGTCCGGCGCCGCAGTTCTGGCCGTCGGCGCCGCCGCCTACGGGGTACGCCGCGCGGTGACCGCCCGCAAGGCGTAACCGCGCCACGACGCGCTCTCCCCGGCGTGGATTGCCGTGGCTGCCCCTCTGTCTCGCAAGACGATCTCGGCACCTGGTACGTCTCCGTCGGAGAGGGGCATCCCCGCATGGCACACCTCAGCACCTGGCAGGCGAAGCTGATCTTCACCGACGCGCCCGCCGCGACGGTTCTCATCCGCCTGTACGTCGGCGCGGTCTTCCTCTTCGAGGGCATCCAGAAGTTCCGGCTGTCGGTGGCTGGGCTGATCGCGATGCGGCCGGGTTCCAGGACCCGGCTGTGTCACCGTCTGCGGACCCGTCGCGCGGGCAAGGGAACATGATCATCTCGCCTGTGACCAGCAGTTACAGGAACCCTTGGCCCGGAACCAGGTGACGGTGGGGCGCGTCTCTGATCTTCAGAGCGGGCCGAGAGGGCTCGGACGAGGGGCGGAGCGGGAAGTGGAGCGGCTGACTAGAAGGCGTGTCGATGCGGCAGTGCGGGCGGCGATGGTCGCCTGTGTGGCTACCGCCCTCGCCGGCTGCATCTCAGGGGAAGGAGATCAGGGGCGAAGCGCACCCGGCCCTGCGGGAGTTGACGTCACTGTGGTCCGCGGCGACAGGACGTACCCACTGACCGCCAAGATCACACACTGGGAGGTAGGGCCACACCCTCAGGTGCCCGAGCGGGGAAGTGCGGTGCACTACACCTACCGGTTGGCCATGACCGACACGCTGCCGGAAACCATGGTGCAACTCGCGGCGTGCGCGGTGGACTCAGCGGACGTCGTGTTGCTGTGCGACACCTTCTACGTGCACCAATACCCATGGACACCCGTGGAAGACCGTGACTCCTGGATTGGCCCCGGCTCCGATCTGAACCTCTCCGACACCGCCCGCGTCGTTCTCCTCCCCGACCAGCTACTTGACGACGGGCGAGCACATGACCCCAAGGACCACGACGGCTACACCCCTCCCCGCCTCCCGATGCCAGGCGACCGGCTGCGCACCAGCTGAACCGCTCCTGACCGCTTACGCACCGTCACCCATCCCAGATCACGTACCCTTAGGCTGATCGCACGTTCGAACGGTGAGGGGGAGCACGATCGACGTCGACGGGTATTTGGCCGTGCTGGGGGTGGAGCGGCCGGCGGGCCCGACCGCCGAGGCGCTGTGGGCGCTGCACCGGGCGCAGGTGGAGCGGGTCGCCTACGAGACCCTCGACAACCAACTGGGACGGCCGTCGGGCATCGGCGCCGCGGAATCCGTGGCCCGGATCCTGCGCGGGCGCGGCGGCTACTGCTTCCACCTCAACGGAGCCTTCGCAGCGCTGCTGACGGCCCTCGGCTACGACGTGACCCTGCACCGGGCCGGGGTGCAGGACGAGGTCGAGGACCCCGAGGGCCCGGGCGGCGACCATCTCGCGCTCACGGTGGGGCTCGACGGCGAGCGGTGGCTGGTCGACACCGGGCTCGCCGGCGGAATGTACGAGCCCCTGCCGCTGCGCGAGGGCACCTATACCCAGGGGCCGTTCAGCTACGCGATGGCGCCGTCGGTGGTGGTGCCCGGCGGCTGGCGGTTCGCCCATGACCCCCGCGGCGCGTTCACGGCGATGGTCTTCGCGCCGGAGCCCGTGGAGCTGTCCTCCTTCGCCGCGGAGCACGAGCGGCTGTCCACTTCCCCCGAGTCCGGATTCGTCCGGGTCCTCCAAGCGCAGCTCCGCGACGCCAAGGGCGTGGACATGTTGCGCGGCTGTGTGCTGCGCCGGATCGACGCCGAAGGCACGTACGAGCGGACCATCGACTCGGCCGACGACTGGTACGACGTACTGGCCGACGTGTTCCACCTGAACCTGACCGACGTCGCCGCCCCCGCGCGGGCAGCGCTGTGGCACCGCGTCCACACCGCGCACCAGGAGTGGGAGGCTGCAGGGCAGCGTGCGGCAACGCTCTGACGGGACGGTCGGTACGCCGGTTTCCTGCCCGCTGTGGCCGGGCGGTCTTCTACGATCCTGTGCATGCTGGATCCCGAGCTGCTGGAACGGATCACTGCGCGGCGCGCGGAACTGGACGAACTCGAAGAGCAGCCGGCCAGGCAGTTAGGCGGAGTCCGGCGGATCACGTGACTGCCTCGCGCTCGGGTCACCGGTCTGGGCGCGGGCAGGGTGGCCTGAGGGCCCGACCTGGGCGATCTGGCACGGCGGGAATGTATTCCGGTGCGCCACACCAGAGAGCCGATTAGCCTCCCTGACATGCCCATTGAGATGAACGACACCGTGCGCAGCTTGCTTGACGTACCGCACCCCGCCGTCTTGTCCACCCTCAACCCTGATGGCAGCCCGCAGAGTTCGGTGGTCTGGGTGAGCCGTGACGGCGGCGACCTGCTGATCTCCACCGAACAGGGCCGGCGCAAGGAACGGAACATACTCCGCGACCCACGCGTCGGCCTGACCGTCTTCGACCTCGCCAACCCCTACCTGTACGTCGAGATCCGCGGCACGGCCACCGTCACCGAGGACGCCGACCGCGCGGTGGCCGTCCGCATCGCCGAGGAATACCTCGGCCCGGGCGGCGGCAAGGAGTACCTGGAGGCCCCGCCGGAAGAGGTTCGAGTGGTCGTCCGCATCACCCCGACCAAGATCCTCGGCAACGCCACCAAGACCGCCTAGATTCTGTCCGGCGAGTCATGGGCGGAGCCATGAGCGGATCGCCGCGACCGTGACGGTGCCCTGGAAGACGTAGCCCTCTTGTCGTAGCGGGTGGCGACGGCCGGGAGTTCTTGAGCCGGTTGATCGTGCGCTCGACCTCGTTGCGGCGTTTGTGATCTCGCTGTCGAAGCCGGTGGGCCGGCCGCCCTTGCTGCCGCGCCGTTTGCGGTTGGCCCGCCGGTCCTTCGGTTCGGGGATGGTGTGCTTGATCGGGCGTCTTCGCAGGTAGCAGCGGTTGCGCCGTGCGCTGTACGCCTTGACGCCGCCGAGGTGGTCCGGCCGGGTGCGAGGGTGACCGCCCTGCGGGCGGGGAACGCGAATGCGCTTCAAGACCTCGATCATCTGCGGTGCGTCGCCCCACTGTCCGGCCGTGACCGGGAAGGCCAGCGGCCGGCATCCGCCTTCGCCTGCGAAATGGATCTTGCTGGTCAAACCGGCCCCGGGACCGGCCGAGTCCTTCGTCGGGGTGGTGGTGCCGGGGCGTTGTCCCATTTTTCGGGACGCGTGGCTTTCTCTTCCGGGCCCGGCCGCGTGCTGATGGGCCCGGCAGGACGTCGAGTCAACGCCGACCCTGCTCCAGTCGATCCAGCCCGCGAGGTCGGCGCGGCCTGGACGGCACGCAGGATCCGTTGTACGAGGCCGACATGCTCGACCTCATCCGGTCTCTGGGACTGGACGCCCCGCGGTCCTCTGACCGCCCGGCCCGCCGGGCGCCGGGTCTCAGGCGACGAAACCGTGCACCGGTGGCGACCGGTGCACCCGCCCGCCGGACCAGGCTCCCACGCGAACAGGGCGAGTCGTGGTGCGCGCGCCGATCAGCATGGGGCTCGGGTACCCGCGGTCCTGGTGTCGGCGTGGCCGAGCATGCGCGGCTCACCCGCCCAGAGCGGCCCGGACGGCGTCCGCCAGTTCGGGCGCCCGGTGGCTGTCCTCCGGCGTCCCCGGCATCTCCGGCAGCGACGGCCCGTACGTCAACCCTCCTGGAATTCAAGGCAGTTGTTCACACGGAATTGGCCGTAGCGCAAACGAACGGTCCACCGGGCGGTGGATGCTGCCCGCCGGGGCGTGACACGGACGTGCTGGGGGGCATGAGTGGCGGTCGGGGAGAGGGCTTCAGGGGAGAGACCCGTCGTCGAGGAGCCTCGCCTGGACGTCCGGCGCAGGTCCTCCGGCGCATGGTCGCGGCGGGGCCTGCTGCAGTTCTTCCTGCCCGTTTTGGCCACCGTGCTGACGGGGCTCGGCACGCTGGCCGTGTCGGGCAACCTGCTGCTTCCCTTCGAGAGCATCGTCGTCCTCGAGGGCAAGATGGCCTCCAAGCGCGACTTCTTCGAGGACGAAGAGGTCCAGCGGATCCTGCTCAAGCACCGTGTCAAGGTCCACATCACCAGCTCGGGATCGCGCGAAGTGGCCCTGCGGGACCTCGCCTCCTTCGACTTCGTCTTCCCCTCGGGCCAGCCGGCCGGCGACCTGATCACCGGCGTGCGCGCGGCGGCCGGGCAGTACGCCAAGGTGCACCGCCCGTTCGTGAGCCCCATCGTGCTCGCAACCTACCGGGAGTACGCCGAGACGCTGCACGACGCCGGCATCGCCGCCCCGCTGCCCGCCGAGGGGGCGGGCCGGCCGCTCTACTACTCGCTGGACATGCGGAAGTTCCTCCAGGCCATAGACCGGGGACGGCGCTGGAACGACCTCGGCATCCGGCGGTACGGAATCTCCAACGCCAACCGGATCGTCGCCCAGAGCCCCGACGTGTGCGGCTCCAACTCGGCCGGCACCTACCTGGCACTGGTCTCCTTCACCTGGCGGGGCAACGGGCCGGATGTGCCCTCCACCGATCAGGAGGCGCGCAGCCGGGCGCAGTCCGTCAGGCACCTCATGGAGCAAGGCCTGCCCGCAGCCGACGTGTTCAAGACGTACATCGCGCCGGAGGGCAAGGGGATCGCCCCGGTGGTCGTGGCGTACGAGCACCAGTACCTCACCCACCAGGTCCGCCACCGCACCGAAACCGGGCGGCTCGACCCGGAGCGGGTGCTGCTGTACCCGTCCAGCCAGTTCGTCACCCAGCCGCAGTTCATCGCGCTCAACGGCAGGGGCGAGCGCCTCGGCGAACTGATCTCGACCGAACCGGAGCTGCGTCGGCGTGCGACGGAGCTGGGCTTCCGGATCCTGGACCCGGCCGGCGAGGTCGCCGGCGACCAGCTGGCGCAGTTCCTGGCCGAACGGAGCGTCCCGGCGCCGGTCCTGCGCAGCAACAACACCCGCTCTCCCATGCCCAGGATCCGGTACCTGGAGCGGATGATCTCCATCATCGGGGACTGCCCGCCCGCCCAGCTGCCGGACGGGACGCCGTGACGGCCCGCGGCACCCCCGGCCGACGCCGGACGCTGGCCGCGCTCGCCCTGGCGTGCCTGTGCGTGCTGGCCACGCTCCCCGGCTGCTCCGGCGGCCGGGGGGATCCGGTCACCCTCCGGGTGCTCGCCAGCTCCGAACTCGCCGACATGCAGCCCCTGCTCGACGACCTGCGCCACGAGACCGGCATCACGCTGACGATGGACTACCAGGGCACCGTCGAGGCCGCTTCCTCACTTGCTGCCGGCCACTACCGCCACGACCTCGCCTGGCTCTCCTCGTCCCGCCCCTTCCAGCTCCTGCTGAAGGAACGCGGACGCCAGGCGGAAGGCCCGCTCTTGACGAGCACCATGCGCTCGCCCGTGGTCGTCGGCCTGAAACCCGAGGTGGCGCAGCGGCTGCGGAACGCCGCCCCCGACGGGCAGCTGTCGTGGGCGGACCTGGCGGACGCCGCGGCGGCCGGCACGCTGAAGTACGCCATGGCCGACCCCCGCAGCTCGAACAGCGGGCTCGCCGCGCTGGTGGGCGTCGCGACCGCCGCCGCGGGTACCGGCGGCGCCCTGCGCCCCGAGGACGTCTCCTGCGACCGGCTGCGCGGCTTCTTCGCCGGGCACGCGGTGACCGAGAACTCCACCGGCCGTCTCACCGAGGCGTACCGCCGTACCCAGGACGGACTCGACGCGCTGATCACGTACGAGTCCGAGCTGCTCTCCCTCAACCGCGCGGGCACCCTGCGCACTCCTCTCGAGATTGTCTACCCGAAGGACGGCATCGTGCTGTCCGACTATCCGCTGATGCTGCTCGACCCGGCCAAGCGGGCCGCGTACGACCGGCTGACGGCGTGGATCCGGAGCGAGCCGGTACAGCGGAAGATCATGGAACGCACCCTGCGGCGGCCGGTCGACCCCGGCCTCGTCCGCCTGCCCGGCCTGCGAGCCCCGCTCGGCAACGCCCTGTACTTCCCGGACAGCCAGGCGGTCGTCGACCGGCTGCTGGCCGACTACGCCGCTGCGCGGAACGGCCCCCCGGCGAGGGTGATCTTCCTGCTCGACTTCTCCACGTCCATGCGCGGCGAGCGGATCGCAAACCTCCGCGCCACGTTCGACGGGCTCAGCGGCGCGGACGGCTCGCGTTCCGGCAAGTTCGCCCGGTTCCACCGGGGCGAGACCCTCACGGTGGTGCGCTTCGGCGGCCGCGTCCTGGAGGAGGGCAGCGTGACGTACAGGGGTGCGCCCGACCTGGAGCGGCTGCGCCGCATGGTCGCGGACGACACCTTCGACGCGAGCACCGCCGTGTGGTCGGCCCTCGCCCACGGCTACCGGGCCGCAGCCGACGCCGTGGCCGAGGATCCCGCGCAGCGCGTCTCCATCGTGCTCATGACGGACGGGGAGAACAACGCGGGGATCGGCTTCGACGAGTTCCTCGCCCGGTACGAGGCCCTGCCGTCGGCCGTACGCGCGGTCCGTACGTACACCGTTCGCTACGGCGAGGCCGATCCGCGCGAGCTCGACCGGGCGGCCCGGGCCACCGGCGGGCACATGGCCGATGCCACCGGGCAGTCCCTTCTCAATGCCTTCAAGGAGATCCGTGGGTGTCACGAGTGAAGCGTGGTGGGCCGCGTGGTGGCCCTGGATGCTGCTGTGGGCGGTCACCGCGGCGGGACTCGCGTCCCTGCTGACGGCGGCTGTGCTGGTGCTGGTCCGCGCCCGGCGGGCCGCCGCCCAGGACCTCACGGACGGCATCTGCTTCTATCTGCACGACAAGACGGTCATGGACCACTACCAGATGCGGGGGTATACGGCCGCCCTGCGCAAGGAGGTCGAACAGCGCACCAGCGACAGCAAGGACGGCACCGTCCGCGCGAAGGTCTTCGGCGTCGGCGCGGATGGCGGCCGCAAGGAGAACACCGAGATCGTCAGCCGCTACATGGAGGTCGCGGAGCCGATCTCGGTCATCGGCCTGATCATGAAGGTGCTGGAGGAGAAGCGCGTCATCGTGCACGTCGACCTCCCGAGCCAGTCCGCCATCCGCAGTCCGGCGCTGCTGCGCACGGCCTCCGGTGCGCGGGGTGCCGTCCGGTTGCGCGACATCGAGGGCTTCGTGCTGATCCGGGGCCGGTTCCGTACGACCGGCGAGGGCCCGGACCGACCCGGCTCCACCGTGTTCCTCGCACCGTACGGAGATCCGTCCGATCCGTCCCGAGGCCCCCGGGTCCGGGTCACGTGCGCCACGGAAGGGCTGCGCACCCAGGTCCCCCAGGGCACCTTCCTGGCCCGCTGCCTGGGCAAGGTCCAGGAATGGAACGCGGAGCAGGGGGTCCTGGAGGTCCAGGCGATGGCCATCTTCCGCTGATCCGGACACCGCCGCCCTGACCGGGAGCTCAAACGCAGTCCACCGCTCCGTCCAGGCCCTCGAACGAGACATCGCGGCCTTGTCCGGCGGATCCCGGGTGAGTGGCAGTGACCAAAAGCGATGCCGCAGGCAGGCAGCGGCGGGCCCGAGGGGCCCGGCTGCGTGCCCGCCGGGATGGTGTGTCAGACCATGGCGAGCCGGTCCACCAGCAGCTCCACCCTCGGCTCGGTGTCCTGCGGCGGCAGCCGTCCCGCCCGGGTCAGCGTCGCCAGCCCGTGCAGGGCCGCCCAGAACACCTCGGTGAACAGCCCCGGGTCGATGCCGTCCCCGGCGACCTCGCTCAGGCTCTCCAGCAGCGCGGCGAAGGCGTCCTTGAGAGGTTCCGGGGTGTCCTCGTGTGCGAACGCCCAGGCCGCCGTCGAGCTGGAACATGGCGTCGTAGCTGACGTGCCGGCGGACGCCACCGCACCGCTGTCGGAGGCCGCACGGGCCGCGGGCGCGGACTGGCCGGCGCCGGTCGCACGGGTGGGCGCCGCGGTGGCCGTGCTCGGCTCGTTCCTCGCCCTGATGGCCGGGGTCGCGCGCACGACCCTGGCGATGGCCCGCGACCACCACCTCCGGCATGCACCGGCCGCCGTGGTCGGCGCCGCCGGAGCAGCTGCGTACGCGGGGCCTGCCGTGGTGACCGCCCTCAGGCGTCACCGTGGCAGAACACGGATCCGCTGTGGTCAACAGGTGCGGCGGGCGCGGTTCAGAGCGCGCCCGCCCAGTGCGGTGCCGGTCAGCCCGAGCAGCAGGGCCACGTATGCGCCGCCCAGCCCGTTGCCGGTGCCGAGTCCACCGTCGGCGGTGGCCGCGACCAGCCCGCCGAGGGCCATGGCGATCAGCCCCGCAGCGACGGCCGCTGTGGCCCCGAGCGACCCGTTGGCGGTGCCGAGGCGACTGGCGGGTCGGGTCAGCGCGAGCACGGCGATGATGACGGCGGCCAGTCCCAGCAGCCCACCGGTGGTGGCGCCGAGCCGCCCGAGGCTGAAGTCGGTGACACTGGCGGCGACGGGCTGGACCGAGGCGTGAGCTGCCGCTGGTGTGGCGAGCCCGAGGCTTGCGAGCAGGGCGGCCGGGGCGGTGGCGATCAGGCGACAAGCGGACATCATGGTGCTCCTTCTCTTCTCACGGCTGGATGTGGATCGAGCATGTCGGCCGGGCCCCTGGCCGGTCGTCCGGCAGGCGCAGGCACTTTGCGCTACCACGGACGCGGCAGGTGCCGGCCGGCTACTGCGTGCGTGGTAGTCGGCCGCTCGTCCGCGAGCGGGATTCGCCCGCGACGGCCTCCGGCTACGGTGCGTGCATGAGCAATCGACGGTTCCGCGTTCGGGCCGGTGTCAGAGACTGGCTGGTCGCCATCGGTGTGGCGGGGGCGCTGCTGGCCACCGGGCTGTCCGGGCAGCATTCCGCCACCGGCCTTGACCTGCTCGGCTACGCGTTGCTGGTGTTCGGCGGCCTGGCGCTGGCGGCCGGCCGCCGGGCTCCGGTTGCCGTGCTGGCCGTCACCGGGCTGTGCGCTGTGGGGTACCAGGCGGCAGGGTTCGACGTGGCTGCCGTCGCGTTCCTCTTCGCGGTGTACGCGGCGGTGCGGGCCGGACACCGCATCGTCACGGTGGCGGCGAGCGTGGCCGTGCTGGCGGTTCTTCCCCTCGCGGCCCTGGTCTCGGGTCTGCACGACACGGGCGAGGCGTTCGCGCAGGCCCGCGGCGCCCTTGAGATTGCCTGGCTGATCGCGGCCGCGGCGGCCGGTGAAGCCCTGCGGCAGGCCGAGCGGCGTGCGGACGAGGCCGAGCGCACCCGGGAGGAGACCGCGCGGCGCCGCGCCGACGAGGAGCGGCTGCACATCGCGCGGGAGCTGCACGATTCCCTCACCCACCAGATCTCGGTCATCAAGGTGCAGTCCGAGGTGGCCGTCCACGTGGCCCGAAAGCGCGGCGAACACGTACCGGAGGCCCTGCTGGCGATCCGGGAGGCCGGCCGTGAGGCGGCCCGGGAGCTCCGGGCAACCCTGGAGGCCCTGCGCGACGACGACACGACCCCGCCGCACGGTCTCGACCACCTGCCGGAACTGGTGGAGCGGGCCGGCGGGACGGGTCTTCAGGCCACGCTGACGATCGAGGGGCAGCGGCACGACGTCCCGGCCGCGGTGGGCCGTACCGTCTACCGGATCGTCCAGGAGTCGCTCACCAACATCGCCCGCCATGCGGACGCGACCAAGGCATCGGTTCGCATCGACTACCGCCCGGACGCCGTCGCCCTCCAGGTCGATGACGACGGCAAGGCCACGCCGGACGCCGCGCCGATCCCCGGCATGGGACTCCTCGGGATGCGTGAACGCGTCACCGCCCTCGGAGGCCGCCTCCGGGCAGCACCGCGCGGCGGGGGCGGCTTCACCGTCCAGGCCGAACTCCCCGTGGAGCGAGCCTCGTGATCCGGGTTCTGCTGGTCGACGATCAACCGCTCATCCGCAGCGGATTCCGTGCGCTCCTCGACCTGGAGGACGACATCGAGGTGGTGGCCGAGGCCGCCAACGGCAACGAAGGGCTGGAACTCGCCAGGGAGCACGTGCCCGACATCGCGCTCATCGACATCCAGATGCCGGTCATGGACGGCATCGAGGCGACCCGGCGCATCGCAGCCGACCCCGCCCTGGCCGGGGTGCACGTCGTCATCCTCACCAACTACGGCCTGGACGAATACGTCTTCAACGCCCTGCGCGCAGGCGCCGCAGGATTCCTCGTCAAGGACATCGTGCCGGAGGACTTCCTGCACGCCGTACGCGTTGCCGCGCGCGGCGACGCCCTGCTCGCGCCCTCGATCACCCGCAAGCTCATCGACCGGTACGTCAGCGCGCCGCTCCCCAGCACCACGGGGTCGACGCTGCAAGAACTGACCAGCCGCGAACGTGAAGCCGTCGTACTGGTCGCGCAGGGCCTGTCCAACGACGAGATCGCGGAACGCATGGTGATCAGCCCGCTGACCGCGAAGACCCACGTCAACCGGGCCATGACCAAGCTCCACGCCCGCGACCGCGCCCAGCTCGTGGTCCTCGCCTACGAATCAGGCCTGGTAACGCCGCGCAGCTCCTGACATCCACTCAGTGGCCCGGTTCGGGGCGCACAGTGACGGTCTCATGTACCTGCGCGGCCCGAAATTCTGGGGTCGGTGGCCGGTGGCCGGTGGCCGGTGGCCGGTGGTCGGTGCTCTGCGGACGACTATCTTCCGCTTCGCGGTGTGCTGGGCGCCGGTCATCCGGGCGAGGACCCGGCCGCCGCGCATCACCGGTTCGGCGCGCACCTGCAACGTCTCGGTGGTGAAGGCCTCGTGATCGGTCAGCACCCGCTTCACGTCCTCGTGGCGGGAGAGGGACCAGCTGTCGATCGAGGGCTCGTAGTGCAGCGGAGCCTCCTCCCGCAGCCCGGCGAAACAGCGGTACGGGTCGGTGGCGAATCCGTCGGTCAGGACGCCGAAACCGGGTGGGAGCAGGGGCATGCGGTACCTCTCGGACTGCGCGTCGGTCCGGGCACCGGGCCCGCGGCCGACCGCAGCAGGTTGACGACGGTTCGCCGCACCTGCCTCGGGTCGGCCGGTCCGCGGGGGATGCGTTGCTTGCGGCGAGTGAGACGTCCCGAACGGCATCCGGGTTGTCCGGGGCTCCGATCCGTCGCGCGAACAGCACGTCCGGAAGACCTTCCGCGTACGCAGGCCCGAGTGATCCAGGCCTACGCCGCTCCGGCCCGTCCCGAGGCGGTCCCCTCGCCTGCCCGGCCTCCCCGGCTTTAGCTACGGGCGATGTCGGTGCGCCGGCTGGGGTGCTCGCCGGTCCCGGTGCCGCGGAACATCGTCAACGGGCGAACCTGGCCCGGAAGGCGGCGCGGTTGGGGGAGTCGGCCGAGCGGTCCCAGACGGCGAAGGTGACGCGTTCGAACGGGGCGCCGTGGGTGTCGAGGGCTTCGGCGAACGCGTCCGCCACCTCGGCCGGGTCGTTGCCGAACACGCCGCAGCCCCAGGCGCCGAGGACGAGCTCGCGCACCCCGTGGCGGGCGGCCACCCCGAGGACGCGGCGGGCGCGTTCGGTGAGGGTGCCCTTGACATCGACCTTCTCACCCGGCGAGTGCAGCGCCAGCTGGCCGGCGTTGGGAGCAGGGGAGGTCAGGAAGGAGACCTGGTACGGCTGGTCGAGCAGAGCGCGGAAACCGTCGCGGATCACCGGGACGTGCGGGGAGAAGATCACGCGGTGGCTGTAGTTGAGGTCGGCGGACGCCCGGTGGGCTGCGTAGTAGTCGGGGGCTTCGAGCAGGCACTGGTAGAGGAGGGCGGTGCGGCAGAGGTCCTCCTCCTGGGCCTTGGCCCCGCGCAGGTACCCGCCACCCGGGTTCCGGGCCGAAGCGAAGTTGAGGACGGCGAGGTGCTCGACGCCTTCGTCGGTGAGGCGGCGGGCGGCGCGCAGGCTGTCCTCGTCGGTCACCTCGGCCCCACCGGTGAAGGGGCCGGTGGGCGCAGGGGCGAAGGCGGGGGAGTAGGAGACGGTCCCGGAGCGGGCGGCGGCGAGAGCAGAGGCGATGGAGACCCGGGTGCCGGTGGAGGTCGTGTATATGCCGGTGGTCGCGACGCGCTCGTTCTCGGTGGCTAGGTTCCTCAGACGGTTGCTCATGAGGGGCGATCGTAGCGATGAATTATTGTCATGGTGACTATTTTTCGGAGTGCGCAGAGCGGCACCGGCGCGGCCGGTGAGATTGCGGCCTCGCAGACCACGGCGAGGCGTACACGCCTTGTTCCGTGACAGGTCCGGGAGGAGCGCCCACACAGTGCCCGAACTCCGCTGTCTGGTCGAGCGACAGCCGCTCCTCGCGGACGAGTTGGAGCACGACGGGGCGACGAATCGTGATCATGGATCGAGGCTGGAAACGGCCTGGTGTCCCCGGCCATCTCGCCTGCGCCCCTCCCGTACTCCCGCCGGTGCCTTTGCGGTACGGGGGCCGGCAGGACGGACTCCGGGGCGTCAGCCGGGTTGGTTGGACGGGGCCGGAGTGACGGAAGTGGGGGCCGTCAGGGCCGCGAGCTCCAGGGACCGCAGCATCGCCTCCCGGTCCGCCGGCACGTACTCGCCCGCGGCGGCGGCTGCGTCCAGCACCTCCCGGATCTCGGAGGCCGTGAGGCTGCGCGCCTCGGCCGCGGCCAGCAGGCCGTCCGCCCGCCCCCGGGGCAGGCCGCGTTCCGAGGCGATCAGGTCGTGCAGCGCCTCCTCGCGCACCGCGAAACGGCTCATTCCGCAGTCGAGGCCGTCGTCGTCGAGCCCGTCCGGGTAGGGCGCGCGTGCCCAGGCACCGTTCTCGTACCAGTACACGCAGCCCAGCTCCCAGCCCTCCAGCAGCTCCCGCAGCCGCTCGAACGGCAGCCAGTCCGGCGCCTGCGCCAGCATGTCGATCGCGGGTTCGTGCCACTTCACGGCACTGGACTCGTCCTCGCCGTACAACAGGAAGCGGCCCTCTCCCACCTGCTGGAACGTCCACCAGGTGCAGCCGCGGTCGTCGAGGTGAAGGCCCTGGGCGTCGATCCAGGTGCCGCCGCGGCGGCCGCCCAGGGCCTCCGCCGCAGCCGTGGTCTCCAGTACGGCGACCAGGGCCCAGCGCGCCCACAGCACTTCGGCCGCCGGCAGATCCTCCGGCCGCCCGGGCCTGTCGATCGCCATTCCGTCTCCCAGTCCGTCCAGTCCTCGTACGGCGTCCAGTCCTCGTAGGGCGTCCTGGATGATCGTCGAACCGTGATCGTAGAACAGCGCCGGGGCGGATCCGCAACGGCAGGGGTTGGGCGGCGGACGGCGGGAGGAGGCGGAAGACTACGATGCCCGCGGTGCGGATGGCTGCCGCGGCGGGTCCACGGCCGATACGAACGCCGTCTGGCGGACGCCGCCGGTCGTCATCCGACTGATGGTCCGCCGGTTCAAGTGCCTCAGCCCCGGATGCCCAACTGTGACTTCCGCGGAGCAGGTGGCGGGGCCTCACCAGCCCCCACGCCCGACACGCCCCAGTCCGGCGCAAGTTGCCGGCGCGGGTCGCCAAGGCCCTGGCCGCCGCCCGGCTCACCCGGGGACGGGAAGGCCGGTCGAAGGACACCCCTGTTGCGCCCTCTGCGTGCCTCCGACCTTGAGGAACCCCGTGCGGTGCGGGTGCTGCGGGTGGACGAGTTCGCCCTGCAGAAGAACCACAACGACGCGACACCGCTGGTCGACCTTGAAGCCCGCCGTCCGATCGCACATCCTGCCCGGGCAGCTGCACCCCAGGCTGTCCGGATCGCAGACGTGTCGGCAGGTGCAGGAGGCCGTGTCGCTTACCTGACCGGCAACCGCCCTTGCCGGAAGACGGGTCCGGCAGACTGATCGCATGAACCGCGACGACCTGCAAGCCGCGCTCGATCGGGACGACAGCACCTCCGCACGTGCCGCCCTGGCCGAGCTCCAGGCAGGTTCCGACTTCGAGCTCTTCCAGAGCCAGACCGCCTCTGCACACCAGCTCCGGGACATCTGGTCCCACCGGCATCAGGTCATGCTCGACACCGGCGTCACCCGTCGACCCGGGCTGGCCGAAGCCGTCGACCGACTCCATGCCGCAGGAACAGCACGGATCTACCTGGCGACGATCACCGGATCGCAGGGCGGTTCACCATCTTCCTCACGGAGGATCTCACCCGCTCCATCGCCTGCATGTAGGCATCAACCTCATTGTGTTGGGCGCTCTAAGCGGTCGACGATCGTCAGCCGGGCGGTGGCGCCGGGGTGACGATCACTGGTGGGCGGCCACGCCGAGCGGACCCTCAGGTTGCCGGACTGCGACGGTGAGTTGCGGTAGCGCGCACCGCGCTCCCGCCGTGCGTCATCGGCGGGGCCGGGGCCGGGGCCCTCTCAAGGCGCACGCTTGGTAGTGGTTCATGCGTGCGAACACTGTCAAGAAGTGGCCTTGAGCCTTTATTCCTGGCAAATCAGCCGCTGCCGGTCATGCGTGCAATTCCGTTGCTACGTTCTGCCCGTCGTGACAGCGGCATGAGCCGCCGTCCTTGCAGGGAGGGTATGCATGAGCATCCGGGAACGGCAGTCGAGGCGGCGCGGTATGCCAGGGCTGGCGCAGAGCAGTGAATCGGCCGGCCCCTTCCGCGGGGTGGGGAGAAGACGTACGGGGGTGGCGGTCGCCAGAGGCAGAATCGCGGCGGTGATCGGAGCGATCGCGCTGATCGCCACCGCGATGCTCGCCGGTACGGCGGGCACGGCCGCCGCCGCGGAACGGGGGGCGCAGGTCGCGGCAGCCGGGTGGGCTTGCTCCGGGTCGCCCATCGAGCCCGGGTACGTGATCACCGACTACAACCGCAACTTCTGTAACGGCCAGGGTGCGTGGTACCACCAACTGGCTCATGACGGCATTTGGGCCTGCTCGGGCTCGCCCATCGCGCCCGGGTACGTCATCACCGACTACAACCGCAACTTCTGTAACGGCCAGGGTGCGTGGTACCACCGAGTTGCCCATGACGGCATATGGGCCTGCTCGGGCTCACCCATCGCGCCCGGGTACGTCATCACCGACTACAACCGCAACTTCTGTAACGGCCAGGGTGCGTGGTACCACCGAGTTGCCCACGACGGCATATGGGCCTGCTCGGGCTCACCCATCCCGCCCGGCTACCGCACCACCAGCTACAACCGCAACCTCTGCAACGGCCAGGGTGCCTGGTACCTCGTGAGCGCCTGACCGGCCGCGCGCCGGACGCTTGACAGACGTCTGTCACCGGCCGGTACGACGCGTTCCGTGGCCAGGCGCGGGCGGAGCCGTCCTCGGCCCGCTCGCGGGCGGGCAGGAGGTGACCACGGCGCCCTCGCCACCGCCGCTCCGGGACGATCGGCCCGTCCAGCGGGTCCGCCGGTCCCAGTGGCGCTGACCTGGTCTGATCTTGGGCCGCAAGTCCCGGGTGGCCCTCGACGTGTGCCCTGGCCGGACGGTCTTCCCATGCCTTGCTCCAGCGCCGGGTACCTCCGACGCGACACCGGCGCCTCGGGCCGGGCAAAGATCGCAACTTCTTGCACGATCCTCCCGGGCATAAGCCTCTCCCGCCGGATTCGTGCTCCGATGGGGACACGCCCAGGGCAGCGGCCCTCGTAGACACGATGAAGGATCAAGAAGTTGAGTGATCAGGTGCAACGGCCTCCTCTGCCGCACGACTTCCACCCGCCGGTGCCCGAGTTGTCGGTGAGCAGCACGGATGTGACCGACGGCGGGACCCTCCCGGACGCACACGTGTACGCGAAGGGGAATTCCTCGCCGCAGATCGGCTGGTCGGCCGGGCCTGAGGGCACCGGCAGCTACGCGGTCACGTGCTACGACCCGGATGCGCCGACCGGCAGCGGGTTCTGGCACTGGACGGTCTTCGACATTCCGGCGGACGTCACCGGGCTGCCGGCCGGGGCCGGAACCGGGGACTTCGCAGGGCTGCCGCCCGGTGCCGTCCAGGTACGGAACGACTACGGCAGCAGGGACTTCGGGGGAGCCGCGCCCCCGGCAGGGGACGGCCCGCATCGGTACGTGTTCACTGTGTACGCCGTCGACCGGGAGAAGCTTGGCCCGGACGCGGACGCGTCGCCGGCCCTGGTCGGCTTCCACCTGCGCTTTCACGCCAGCGCCCGCGGCCGGATCATTGCGCACTACGAGGACGTGGGGGAGTAAGCGCCCCGGCCGGTCCGGCGCGCAGGGGCCCGCCCGGTTCTCGCACGTTCTTGCACGATCCTCTTCCTGGCAGGGGGATTCTGCGGGGCGCGTGATGAGATGGGGGCATGTCTCTCGACGAGCTCCGCGACCTGCTGGGCCGCCATGCGCGGCCCGATCTGGGCACGGCCATCGACGGCGTCCGGATCTGCCGGGCCGAACCGGGCGCCGAGCCGGAGTACGCGATGTCCGGCGTGGTGCTGGCGGTCATCGCCCAGGGGACCAAGCGGCTCGCGCTCGGAGACAGGGTGTACGAGTACGGCGTCGGCCAGTACCTGGTCGCCTCGGCTGATCTGCCGGTGGTGGGACGCATCGCACAGGGGCCCGAACTCGGATTCGGCATGACGCTGGATCCCGCCGTCATTGCGGAGCTGATGCTTCAGGCGGGGCCCGGCGACCTGCCGCCGTCGTCCCGGTCGGCCCGGCCCGGGATCATGGTCAGCGACGCACCGGCCGAACTGATCGACGCCGTCGTGCGGCTGTTGCGCCTGCTGGACCGGCCGCGCGACCGCCGGGTAATGGTCCCTCTGATCAAGCGCGAGATTCTCTGGCGGCTGATGACAGGGGAGCAGGGAGAAACGGTCCGGCAGCTGGGCCTCGCGGACAGTGGCCTGACTCACATCACCCGGGCTGTGGGCTGGATCCGCGAGCACTACGCCGAGGGCTTCCGGGTCGAGGACCTGGCGCAGTCCTCCGGGATGAGCGTCTCCGCGTTCCACCGGAACTTCCAGTCGGTCACCGCGATGAGCCCGATCCAGTTCCAGAAGCAGATCCGCCTGCAGGCGGCCCGGCTGCTGTTGGCCCGTCGCCCGTACGACGTGACCGGTGTCGCCTCCAGCGTGGGATACGACAGCCCCTCGCAGTTCAGCCGTGAGTACAAAAGGCAGTTCGGCGCGCCGCCGCGCGCAGACGCGACACGTATGCGAGCCCGCACCGCTCTCGTGGCGGCCGCGCCAGGCGGGTAGCGAAGAGCCTGCCATCCTGCCCGACGCCGACGCCGACGCCGACGGTCAGGGCCGGCCTCTTCGAGAGCCGCCTCGGCAGCACGGGGCAGCCGCCGACCGGCCACGCTCAAGGCTGCGCGGCCGTCATCCGATGCCGAGCTGCCCGCCTTGTTGGGGTATCCGGCCGGCAGCACGCGGGCGGCCTTGCGTTCGGCCGGGCTGAAATCACCCGGCTTGGCGCGGGTGCTGCCGGCGCGCGTGCCGCTCATCGTCGGGTGTTCCTTCCGGTCGGTTCGTACCGCGTCCACCGAGTTTGGTGCCTGCCGCACCGCAGGCATCGGCTGGTCGGCAGGGTACGGACCCGGCCCGCCTACCACCTTGGCCAAGTTCTCAGCCGACCGCCCTGGCCAAGTTCTCAGAGGGACGCCGTACAACCTTCGGAGCGGGTCGCCAGTCAAACCTGGTGATCGTCACAGCACGGAGAAGAGGAATCCGCTCCATGGGCCCACACATCTGCACGCGCGGCCGACTGGCCGTCGCGGTGGCCACCGCAGCACTGGCCGCAGCCGGGGGCACCGTCCCGCCGCTCCTCGCGAGCCCGGCCGCCGCCGCACCGGCACCCGCAGCCGGATCCGCATCGGCACCGCTGCCGCCGTGGAACCTCCCGCAGGAGGTGACGAAAGACAAGATCCAGATCGCGGAGAAGGAACTGGTCGTCACGCCGGACGGCCGGGCGGTGGCCCTGTGGAACTCCCACAGCCGCTGGACGAAGCGGCTCCACACCGCCGTGCGCCCCGCCGACAGCGGCACCTGGGGGCCGCGCCGGGTGCTGTCCATGGATCCGGCCACGCGCGGGAACCTCCAGCTCGCGGTCGGGACGGACGGCTCGGTCACCGCACTGTGGGGCGAGGGCCCGGGGGACTGGACCGCCGACCAGCCGGCCGCGCTGGCCACCCGGGTCATGACCGCCGTCCTGCCCGTCGGCGCTGACACCTGGACGAAACCGCAGATCCTGATGGACACCGCGGACGGCCGTCTGTTCGCGGACATACGGCTGGCCGCCGGGCCGGGAGGCACGTACACCGCGGTCTGGTCGGAGCAGACGAAGGAGACGCACACCAAGCCCGTCACCGACCCGGAGTTCGACCCGGGAATCACGACCGTGATGGCGGCCACCAAGGCGGCGGACGGCACCTGGGGCGTACCGGAGCCCCTGGCCACCGCCCCGCAGGGCGGGTACGCGGGCGACCCCGCCGTGACCGTCACCGCGGACGGCGCAGCGGTGGCCGCCTGGCGCCTCAGGACGGCTGCGCACACGTACCGCATCGAGACCGCGACCCGCCCCGCCGGCGCCGCCCGCTGGGGCGCCGCCCGGGCCCTGTCCGCACCCGCCAGGGGCACCGGCCGCCCCGAGCTGGGCTCCGGGCCCGACGGCACCCTGGCCGTGGCCTGGGCGGTGAACGCCAGTTGGGCCGACACGTCCCACCACGCGGCGGTCCGGCGGCCGGGCAGCCCGGACTGGACCGCAGCCCCACTGCCATGGCGGCCCGACGCGCACCGCGACGGCCTGCCCAGCCCGCGGCCGCTCGTCGGCCCAGACGGCGGCGTGACCCTGGTCTGGTGGGAGGCGAAGACGTCCGGTACCTACGAGGGCCTGGGCTTCTTCAGCAGCACCCTTGCCAAGACCGACGCGCACTGGCCCGCACCCACCCGGCTCAGCACACCAGCCAAGCGCTCCCTCTACTCGGACCACGACGTGTCGATGGGCCCCGATGGCGTCCTGCGCGTCCTGTGGGTCCAGGACGGCCGACTGACCACGGCCGCGCGCAACCCCGCGGACGGCTCCTGGAACGCGCCCGCAGCCCTGCCCACGCACCGCAAGACACTCCTGGCGGCAGAGGAAGCGGACCAGATCGCGGCCGGCCCGGACGGCTCCGCCACGACCCTCTTCGAGCTGCAGGACTCGAGCTGGCAGGGCGACATGATGTCGCAGCGCACCAGCAGCCTGCCCCCGGTCGGCGTGGTCTCCTCGAGGGTGCCCGCGACGGCGAAGCTGTACGGCAGGGTCCCGTTCGACGCCGTGGTCTGGGCCCCGACGTGGACCCTCAACCAGCCGGCCCGGATCACCCTGAGCATGTCGTCCCCCGGAGGACGGTGGTCCGCGGTCTTCGACGAGCAGGTAGCGGACCCGACGTTCGCCTTCCGGTGGAACGGCCGGGCGCCCGGCGAGACCATCGCCCCGAACGGGCCCGTCCGCTGGGAGCTCAAGGCCACGCCGCCGGAATCCCCCACCGGCACGGTCCTGGCCACCGGCACGCTCACCGTCACCGGCGGAAACGCCGTGCACCGGGACTTCGGCTCGCGGGCGGGCGTCCCCGACGGCACCGCGGACTTCTTCCAGACCACCGCCTCCGGCTCCCTGCGCATCGCGTACGGCAACCCGGCCACGGGCAACTTCAGCGGCAGCAGCACCTCCACCGGCTGGCCCAAGGGCTTCCTGCCGATCCCCTTCGGCGACGGGGACCGCGACCGCTGCAACGACACCCTGGTCCGCCTCGCCACCGGCGAGATGCGCATGTACACCCCCGCCTGCGGGGCCGCCCTCAAGCCCACCAGCCCGTACCGGGTCCTGGGCAAGGGCTGGAACGCGTACGACGTCATCGCCCCGGTCGGCGACATCAACGGCGACTGGCGCCCGGACCTGCTCGCCCGCGACCCCAAGACCGGCAGCCTGTACCTCTACCACGGCACCCCCGCGGGCTGGCTGACCCCGCGCACCCTGCTCGGCACGGGCTTCAAGGACTACAAGAAGATCGTCGGCGCCGGGGACCTCAACGGCGACGGCTTCGGCGACCTCCTCCTCCAGGACAAGGGCAACAAGCTCTGGCGCATGTACGGAACCGGCAAGAGCACCTTCGGCGCCCGCACCCTGCTCACCGAGAACTGGGGGGCCTCGTACAACGCCGTCGTCGGCGCCGGGGACCTCACCGGCGACGGCCGGCCCGACCTGCTGGCCCGCGACACCGCCGGAAGCCTCTGGCGCTGGAGCGGCACCCGCAAGGGCACCTTCACCGCCAAGACGAAGATCGCCACCGGCTGGCAGGTCTACAACGGCGTGCACTGACGCGGACGGCGGAGCACCAAGACCGTGTCCTATGTGGTGAGGCGGATGAGGCGTCTGTAGCAGCAGATTGCTGCGGCGAGGCCGAGAAAGGCCAGGTAGTTGCGGGGATGGCGTTTGTAGCGGTGGTTGAGGCGGCGATACCCGGTCAGCCAGGACATGGTCCGTTCGATCACCCGCCTGCGGCGCCCGAGTCGTTCCGATGACTCGATGCCTTTGCGGGCGATGCGGACGCCGATCCGTTTCCCGCGGAGCCATTTCCGCAGGTCGAGGACGGCGCGGGAGAGATCGAGGAGGCCGGCGTCGTCGAGCCGGTGCAGTATCTCCTCGTGCAGTCGGCCCCGGACTCCTGCTCGCGACCAGATCAGGAACCGGCGGTGGGCAGTCGACTTCGATGTCCCGAAGCAGGGTGGCAGTGCCCGCCGGGCACAGCCACTCATCAGGACATAGACGATCGCGGCGAACAGCGTCTCATCAGGGGTGTCCTGCGTCCCGCCGCCCTGTGGCCGAACCCTCGACTGCCGGATCAACGGCTCCGCGATCTCCCACAGCCCGTCCGGAACAATCCAACTCCATGTACCCCGCCCCATACCGACACCGACGAGGTCTCACCACATAGGACGCGGTCCTACTCACCTCGGGCACGGCGGAAGCGCACGAAATCGACCTCGCTGGCGTTGGTGGCGAAATCGACTCGCCAGTGCCCAGAACCGAGTTCGATGACGCCTACCCCGTCATACGCTTGGATCTCTCCCGGGTGGGCGGCCCCGTCGTAGGCCGAATCGAACATGTAAAGGCGGCCATCGGCCAGCGAGATGACGTCCACTCCGACAGAGTGCCAGGCACTTGCGGGGATCTTCTCGGGATCGTGGTCGGCTTCGTCGATCGGATAGCGCACGATGAACCCGCCCTCGTGGTCCGCTGCGAACCACGTGAGGGTCTCGCCGTCAAGGATCAGGACGGGCCGCCCCTGCACATCGACCCACCCGAAGCCCCCGAAGGGCGTCCCCTCGGAAACCGGCGGATTGCACGCCCGGTCATAGTCGCACTCCGGGCCGTCCGGATCACCCCAGGCCCAGCCCTCAGGAACCGCAAGGCCCACGGGAGGCAGAGTCCCCCGCCAGTGCTCAGCCGTCTCTGCCGGGACCACGATGACCGGTCCGCCACCCGAAGCCGTCCAGGGTCGGCCGCGTTCATCGATGTTGGGCCCCATGAGTACCTCCGGCATTGATCTCCGTACGCCGCCGCACGCCCTCGTGCGACGCCGGCAATGCTTTCATGCGCATGGCGATCACGGGTGAGCCGGCCGCCCGGGCCCTACCCGGTTCGGCCTCACCATCACCCCCGGCAGTGCTACACCATGGGTGGACGACCCGCACAACGGCGTGCCCTCAGCGCGCCAGCGGTAAGGAGAAGCAGTGGACAGCAGCGAAACCCCCGAGGCTCCGCGCCGAAACAGCCTGGAAGCATGGGCTGCCCGCCGTGAGCGGCGCAGGCATACGGATCACTGGCTCACCGGCACCCGCCGCGCCGTCCCCCTCGCCCCGGGCGCCCGCGCTGCTCGTATGGCCCCCGACGCCCCGCGATTGCTACTTGAACGGAACTCCGACGGCCGGTGGTCCCAGTTGGTGTCGCCGCCGACCACGCGGAGGCTGCCGGGTTTCTAAACGACGAACTCCGCTGACGGCGAGCACCTTCCCACGCGAGCTGGGGCGGCCGCCCCAGCTCGCCGGCGGAGGAGGCGGTGTCCGGCTCGGCCGTAAAGCTGGCGTTTCAAGAATTTGATCTTGCAGTTCGCACCCCTCGGCGCGGCCGTTGTGGTGGGGCAGGGTGACTGCGGCGTCGACTGCGGAGCGGTCGCGTTCGAGCCCTGTCGTGAAGAAGGCAGAAACGGCAGGCCGGCCGCGCGGGACCGGGTGATCCGGTCGATCAGTGCAGCGGCGTTGCCAGGGGTCGGGATGAGCAACTCGGCGAAAGTGTGGACTCTCCGCGCTCACCCGCCGCGTCCTGCCGACACGGCGACTTCCCCAGTCGTGACGACCTCATCGACAAGCCCCCGCCACGGGGCGCGGTGACCCTCGTGTTGTCGCCGCGCGCGGGAATCGGCCGACGGGCCCCGAACGAGGGGGACCTGGACCGGTGGCATGGTGGACCGCATGGCAGTGGAACGGGGTGGCGCCTGCCGGCGGGACGGGCCCGGTCAGGGGTGAGGGTGTGCGCCGATTGGTGGGGGATCGGCTTGCTGGGGTGCGGGCACTGGTGAAGGATCAGATTACGTGACGTACCGCCTATATGTCGTGATGCCGCGATTCATGGCGTGTCGTCCTCTGCGTGCCTGCTCGACCTCATGAGGAGTGGCCATGGAAGACAGCCCGCTTAGCCGTCGACGGCTGTTGTGGGGTGCTGCCGGCGCCGCGGGTGCGGCTCTGGCCGCTGTCGGGCTGCCCCAGCTGATGGGGCCCGAGGAGAAGGGGAAGGCTGCGCTGCCGAGCCCCGTACGCAAGGCCCCCGTCGCCGCCGGGCCGCCTGCGACCCTGCGTCGGGACACCTCGGTGGACTACGCCCCCGCCGTCTGGGTAGACGCCTCCGAGTCCAACTACACGCCCTCCGACCGCCCCGAGGCGTATCCCATCGAATACGTCGTCATTCACCTGACGACGGACCGCTTGCCGACCATGCTCGCCCTGTTCAACGACCCCGCCGAGAGGGTGTCCGCGCACTACGTGATCAGCGCAACCGGCACGCGGATCGCCCAGTGCGTGCGCGAGCGCGACGTTGCCTGGCACTCCGGGAGCGTTTGGTACAACCACCGGAGCATCGGTATCGAGCACGAAGGCTGGATCGATCAGCCTGTTTACACCGACGAGATGTACGAGGCATCCGCCGTCCTCACGGCCACGATCTGCGCGAAGTACGACGTGCCGGTCGACCGGGACCACATTCTGGGCCACGTCGAGGTCCCGCTGTCAACTCACGAGGACCCCGGGACGGCGTGGAACTGGAACAAGTACATGAAGCTCGTCGAGACCGCCCACCGGCGCATCAGGACCTGACACCGCGTCGACCCCATCACGCGGGCTTGCCGTCGCCGTAGAGCCACGAGGCCCAGATCGAGTCGAGGTCCCGGCCGGCCTTGGCCTCCGCGTACGCGGTGAAGTCGTCCGTGGAGGCGTGGCCGTGGCGGTGGCGCAGGGTCCAGCCCCGCACCAGGGCACGGAAGCCCTCGTCGCCTACCGTCTGGCGGATCCTGTGGATCACCATCGCGCCGCGCACGTACACAGGCTGGCCGGAGATGTCGGAGGCGCTCGGCGGCTCGGCGGGCGGGAAGTCCCACTCGTCGTCGTCCGCGGCCTTGGCGTGGTTGCGGTTGAAGTGCTCCTGGGCGCTGGCCCCACCGTGGTCCTCGGTCCACAGCCACTCCGCATAGGTCGCGAAGCCCTCGTTGAGCCACATGTCCCGCCAAGTTCGCGGGGTGACGGAGTTGCCGAACCACTGGTGGGCCAGTTCGTGCACCACGTTGATGGTGTGGAAGATGCCGGCCGGAATGGTCGGCCTGGTCTGGGTCTCCAAGGCGTAGGGCACATCGGCCGCCTGATCGACGATCACCCCGGCGGCGGAGAAGGGGTAGGGACCGAACCTCCCCTCGGCCCAATCCATGATCTCGGGGAACCGGCCGAGGACCGCTCCGTCCTCGTCCACGCTCGCGGTCGTGTCCATCGCCGACACGACCGGGACGCCCGATCGGGTCCGGGAGGTCCTGATGTCGTAGCTGCCGATGGCCACGGTCGCCACATGGCTGGCCATGGGCTCGGCCTGGTGCCAGTGGAAGGTGGCGCGGTCGCCGCTGGTGCGCCGGGCGCGCAGCCGCCCGTTGGAGATCGCCTGCACCCCCTTGGGGACCGTGACGGTGATGTCGTACGAGGCCTTGTCCGAGGGGTGATGGTTGCCCGGGAACCAGGACATCGAGCCCGTCGGCTCACCGAACGCGACCGCTCCGTTTTCCGTCCTCAACCAGCCTTCGCGCCACCCGTGGTCATGGGTGATCGACTCCGGCGTGCCGGCGTAGTGCACGACGCTGCGGAAGGCGGCGCCCTTCCTGAGGTGATCGCGCGGCTGCAGGGTCAGCTCCTGCCCGTCCCGCCGGACCCGTGAGCTGCGGCCGTCGACGGTGGCGCTCAGCACCTCCATGCCGAGGAGGTCGAGATTGAAGGCGCTGAGGTCCTCGGTGGCCTTCGCGGTGATCTCCGCAGTGCCCTCGAGGCGGCCGCTGCCGGGGTCGTAGGCCAGGGTCAGGGCGTAGTGGGTGACGTCGTAGCCATCGTTGCCGAGCTCCGGGAAGTACGGGTCACCGGCACCTGCGGCAGCGGGGTGCCCGCCCCGGAACACCGTGCCCGCAGCCCCCGTCCGAGCGGTGTCCGCGCCCGTACGGGCACCCGTCCCACCGCCGCCACGGCCGTCGGACCCCGAGCACGCGGGGAGTGCGGCGAGCAGGGCCGCGACCGCGAAGGCGGCCAGACGTCCGGAAGTCTTCACGCAGCCGATCATGACCCAGCCCCCAAGCACCCCGACCTCGCCACGCCGTGCGCATGGCCTCTCCGGCGGGCACGGCCCCGGATGCCGCCGACCAGGTTGCGCTGGAGGTGAGGCGGCCGTCGAAGAGGATGTCGAATTCGTCGAGAGCGGCTTTCAAGCGGTTGCTCCAGAGCTAACGGCCCCGGCCGGTGGGATCGAGAGCGAGGGTGGCCAGGTAGAGCCGCTTGAGGGCCTCTCGTTCGGGAAGTGCCCGCAGGCCTGTGCCGCCCTCCGGTAGCGCGCGTTCAGATTCTCGATCGCGTTTGTCGTGCAGATGACCTGGCGGATCGCCGGCGGCAGGGAAAGGAACGGACGAACTCGTTCCAGGACCGTTCCCAGATCCCACTGATCGATGGAAACCTGCTGCCCCACTTCTCCTTGAACTCGTCAGCGGGCACCAGGCCTGCGCTTCGTCGACGGCTGTGTAAACCGGCTTGAGATCCCGGGCGATCAGGTTCTGTCCTCCATCGGTCCGAGGCCCAGGGTCCGCAGGGTGTGCTCGGCCATGCGGAGGTGGCCGACAGCGTTGGGGTGCGCGGGGTCGTCGAGCCAGGCGATCGGATCGGCAGTGCCGAAGTGCTCTAGCCAGTGCGCCTCGTGGTCCACCAGCGCAATGCCGGCCTCTTTGGCGAGCTCCCGTACGGCCTGGGCGTAGGCGGGGAGTGCGCCGCGGGCTTCGCGGCCGGCGATGCTGACCAGTACCGGGGTGTGCAGCACGATCTGGGTCTGCCCGGCTGCCCGGCCGACTAGCTGGTGCATGGCGTCACGGAACTCGGGCAGCCCGGCGTGGCCGGCGCGGGCGTCATTGGTGCCGAGTGATATCGACAGGACATCCGGATCGAAGCGTCCGACGAGATGGTCGTAGGCGTCGAGCACATCGACAGCACGCCAGCCGGACACGCCGGTGTTGATGACGACGTCGGTGAGTCTGTCCATCTGCCACCGGACTCGTTCCTGCAGATGTTCCACCCACCCCCGTGCGCCATGGGTGTGCAGCACGGCCTGGGTGATGCTGTCCCCAGTCGCCACCCATGTCATGGGCGCAGCAGAAAGCTGGATCACGGTGTTCCCTCCCGTTGCGGTCACATCGTCCGCGTTCAAGATCAATCTACAGCGCGGGAACATGCCGGGCCTTGTCCTCCCTCGGCTCCCACAACCAGAAAGTGCAGTTCGCCACGCAGGGTGACCAGGCTCGCCGTCGCCGTTCGCCGGGTTCGAGAGCAGCGGACTCTCGTAGCCCGAAAGGCTGCCCTCCGGCCGCTTCTGGCACTCTCCCGATTCGCATGAGTGTCCTGCGGCCAGCGGTGCCGGCGTGACGCCACTGGCCCGGCTCACCGCTCCGGGTGGAATCCCTGGTCCTCCTCGTCCGGCCGCAGCGGAGCGAACTGCCGGAGTCCGTTGCCCCGGATCATCCACATGCGGAGGCAGAAGTCCGTGGAGGGGGTTGATCAGGCCGTCCGCGTCGCAGTCGGCAGGGTGTCGGCTGGCTGCTGGAGCCCATTCGGTCAGCGGATACCGGAGTCGGGATGCACGGCATCCCATTCTCGGCGTGCTCGCGCGATGGCATCGCGGTGGTCGGCCGACCAATCCGCAAGGGCTCGCACCAGATGTGTGAGGCTGTGGCCCATCGTCGTGAGCTCGTACTCGACCTGCGGAGGCACTGCCGGGTGCACGGTCCGGGTGATCAGCCCGTCGCGTTCCAGCCGACGCACAGTGAGCGTCAGCATCCGCTGCGAGATACCGGGGACGGCGCGTTGCAGCTGTCGGAAACGACGTACGCCCTGGGCCAGTTCGACCACGACCAGGACCGACCATTTGTCCCCGATCCGGTCGAGCACCTCACGGATCCCGCAATCCTCGTGCTCGTCGCCGCAAGTGACCACGGGTTCGGTGGTTACCCCTGTGTGCCCTACTGACATGGAAGTGCCTCCTTACGCCTCGTGACGCAAACCCGCAGGATGATCCCGGTTACTGAAGAGAACCTACCGGAACGGGAAGACCCCGATGATCCCGGTTACCGGAGCTGCCGGTGCCTTGGGCGCGCTGATTGCCGAGCGGCTGGCCGACCGTGACGACACGGTCCTCGGAACGCGCGATCCTCGGCAGTGCCCGGCTGTGCTGCCTGTCCGCCGCATCGACTTCGACGATCGCAGCACCCTCATCAGGGGCTTCGACGGTGTGGATGTGCTGGTCCTGATCTCCGCGGGCCAGGGCGAGGACGACACCGCCACAGCCCGGCACGGCGCTGCCATCGAGGCCGCCGAGAAGGCAGGTGTGGGGTAAGTCGTCTATACGAGTCTGACCGCCGACGGCGATCACCTCCCTTACGCGCTGCCGCACCGCTGGACTGAGAGGCGGCTCCGGGAGAGCACCATGGGCTGGACGATCCTGCGCAACGGCCCCTACGCGGAGTTGCTGGCCGGGCTCGCGCCGTTGGAGGGCGGCCGGATCACTGCCCCGCTCGGTGAGGGCCGTCTGGCAGCCGTTGCGCGGGCGGATCTGGCCGACGCTGCGGTGCGGGTGACGGTGGAGGCATCCGCTCACGAAGGACGCGTCTATGAACTCGTCGGCGAGCAGGCGATCGGCGGCGCCGACCTGGCCCGCGCACACGGACCGCACGTCTCCCATGACCCGGAGACACTCGGCCAGGCCGCGCGCGCATCGCCGCCTCCGGCGCCGAACTGTTCCAGGTGCCGATGCTGGTGGGTACCTACTCCGCCATCGCTGCCGGATTCATGTCCCGAACCGGTGGTGACCTTCGTCAGCTCCTGGGCCGCGAACCCCGATCCCCGCTCGCAGCAACCCTCGCATAGCCCCAGAACACAGGACCCGCGCCTGGCAGCTCTGGCCGACGCGAAACGCTCTGGTCGATCTCGTAGCCGCGGCCACGGCGATCACCGCGTGGATGCTGTGCCTGCGCGTGCGAGGCTCGCTCCTCTGCCCACATCGGCGGTGGGTCCTGACAGGCCGGGTCTCAACGGTTCGGGCGGTGCGCGTAGCTGCAACGCCACGGGGTGGTGCGTTCGGGTGCACGTGGCGTGGTGACAACCCGTAACCCTGTTGTCCGTCAGACACCATGGGAGGCGGGCCGCGTCATACGGCCCGCCCCGCATGAGATCTCCGAGGCCGCACCGCGTCGGCGCGAGGTCCGCTCCCCATGTCGGGCCGGACGAGTCTGCTTCCTTCCCCGCCTTGTCGGAGTCACCATGGACCCCTTGCCGGACCCACCTCGTCCACGCCGCCCCGGGGCGTCGATCCTGCCGGTCCTGCTGCCCATCCTGGCCCTGATCGTGGTGGCGGTTTCCGTGGGCTCGTGGCTGCAGTTCACCGAGCGGGAGTCGGTCGACACGGTCCACACCGTCGGCCCCGCAGCCGCCGACCGGGTGGACGTGGAGACCAACGTGCAACGCGTCGACGCTACGGCCAGAGAGCTGACACTACGGGTCTGGGTCACGCCGCGCGGGTCCGTCGGCGAGGCGGACGGGGGCGCCCGGGTGGCCGATCTCCGCCTCCAGACCTCCGGGGCCACCATCGCTCTCGCGGCGTTCCGCAACATCGCGCCCGGCACACCCCCGATCGGCTGCGTGCTGGACTGGTTCGCCTTCCTGTGGGCCGAGACGATCATCGCCCTCTGCCTGATCGTGGTGGTCATCAACGGGGTTCGCACGGCACTGCACTCGGAGGACGCAGCCCGGTAGTGCACGGCAGCTGGTTTCGCAGGGCGCAGCGGGCCGGCGGCAGGTGGGGGAGGCGCCGGGCCAAGTGGTGACGAGGTGGGGGAGGGAAGGTCTGGGCCTCGTAGAGCGGCGGGCCCTGACAGGGGCCTCCGGTGCCGGCCGGGTGCAGGACCGCGGGGAAAGGCGAGGGCTATGAGGCGGCCCCGCGCTCCTGGGAGGGCGGGGCCGCGTGGGGGGGCCTGGGGACGATCGCGAGCGTGCCTACGGCGCGATCTCGAACTGCGGTGGCTGGAGGCCCGCCAGGCATCCCGTGTCCGGCCTGGCCGGGGTTTCGAAGAACGACGTGGTGATCGTCTGTGCACACCGCGAGTCGGCGAAGACCACGTGGGCGACGTAGGGGACGGTGACGGCGGTCGACCGGCTCAGCGTGCGGGCGGCGTACGCTCCGTTGCTCGGCGCGGTCTGGGCGTCGAACCCGCCGGACAACAGGAGGGTCGGGATGTCGCTGCGGGTCACGTCCCGGACGGAGGGCGGTGCCGCGGGAACGTCCCAGGCGCGGCAGTCGTCGTGGAGCCAGGCGAGCTGGGGGGCGTTGGCCAGCATCGAACGGGGGAACGAGGGGAACGCGCGGCGCCCGCCCCGGATCACGTCGTCCCTGCTCTCGTACGGGGTCCACTGGCTGCAGAAGATGCCGTAGACCAGCCCGTGGGCGACCCTTCCGATGGCCTGCGGGCTGTACCTGCCGCCCGCGAGCTGCTCGGCGATCCGCTGCGGGTTGCCGTGGGCCAGTTCGTCGATGGAGCGGGGAACCCCGGCCGGCACGTGAGTGGCGGAGGTCAGCCAGGTGACCAGGTTGGCTCCGTCCAGCACTACCTTGACCGGCTCCGGGTGCACCGGGACGGTGACGGTGGTGGTGATCGGTCGGGCCTCGAGCTCACTGACGAGCCGGAGGAAGGCGGCCTTCAGGTTCGGGTACCGGGTGTTGCAGGCGGGCTGCTCCGCGCAGGCCTTGAACAGACCGTCGAAGCCCTCGCGAGCGGCCTTCCAGGTCACGGCCCCGCCGGCGATGGACGGCGGCAGGACGCCGTCGATGCCGACCGAGCGGATGCCCTTGGGGTGCAGGCGCATGTAGTTGAGCGCCAGGTGGGTGCCGTAGGAGATGCCGAAGACGTTCCAGTGCCTGACGCCCAGCGTCTTGCGCAGGGCGTCGTAGTCGGCCGAGCTCTCGATGTCGTTGTAGGTGCTGCGGTCGGCGCCCTTGGCATCCACCCGGTCGCGGCAGGCCCGGGTCGCCTCGACGTGCAGGCGTCCGGTGGACGGCGCGTTGGAGACGAGGCCGAGGGCGCGGGCGTTGAACTCGTCGATGTCCGGGCAGGTGAGCTCAGGGTCGGCCGAGTAGGTGCCGCGCTGCGACATGAAGACCACGTCGCGGTCGCGGTTCAGGTTGCCGGCGAGCGCCATGGGGATCTCGGACACCGCGTCGTCGCCGGGTCCGCCGGCGAGCCACACGATCGGGTCGGGAGCCGGGCTGCTGCTCTCCGCGGGCATGATCGCAACAGCGAGGGTGATCTTGCGTCCCTCGTGGCCCCTGGGCCCCTGGGGCTCCCTGGGGCCCTTGGGAGAGAAGCGCTTCTCGGGCACGGTGAGGGTGCCGCAGCGGGCGCGGGCGAGATCGGGGATCGGATCCGCCGTCCTGGGGCAGGGTCCCGGTTCGAAGTGGGCGTCGCCCACCGTACGGGCGACCGTGCCGATCGGGCCGTCTTTGCCGGGATCGGCGTGCGCGGGCAACGCGGCGAGGCCGACGACGAGGGCACCGGCCGTGGCCCCGGCCAGCGTTGCCGGGAGCCGTCGCGCCGGGCGCCTACGGGTCGTGCGAGGGGACATCGTGCGTCCTCCGGGTCAGGGGATGATGGTGAACGGCTTGGGCTGAACCCCCGCCACGCAGCGCGTGTCGGGCGCGGTCGGCCGCGCCAGGAAGGAGAGCAGTACCGACGCGGCGCAGGGCTCCTGCGGCACCACCCAGTGGGTGATTCCGGGAACCACCACGGCGGTCGAGCGGGGCAGCGTACGGCCGGTGAACGGCCCCCAGCTCGCCCCGGTCTTCGCGTCGAAGGTCCCGGTGATGATGAGCGCGGGCACCTTGCTGTGGGTGGCCACCCGCTGGACCGCGGTGCGGTCCGGGACGTTCCATACGCGGCACAGGTCGTGCTCGAAGGGCAGCTGCGGTGCGTGGGCCAGCACCGAGTCCGGCCATCCGGGGAAGGCCCGGCGCCCCGCCTTCAGCACGTCGCGCTTCGAGAAGCCCGGGACCCACTCGGCGCAGGCCACCGAGTGCGTCAGCCCGTGGGCGAACTCGCCGATGGCGGGTGTCGCGCCGGCGGCCTGGGCCCGCGCGAGACGTTCCGGATTGCCGTTGGCGAGCTCGTAGAGCGCGGCGGGGACGTCGGCGGCCGGGACCAGTCGGCCGTTGGTGACCAGCAGGTTCACCAGCGTGCCCCCGTCGAGGACGACCCTCACCGGGGTTCCGCCACCGGGCGGCGGCACGGTCAGCGTCAGGGGGTTCGCCTCCAGTCGCCGGACCTGCTCCGTGAGCGTGCGGGAGAGTTCGGGGTAGCGTGCGTTGCAGGCGGGCTGGGCCTCACATGCCGAGAAGATCGCGTTGATCCCCTCCTGGGCGCTGTCCCAGGCCCAAGGCAGGCTCACGATCTGCGGCGGAACGACCGAGTCGATCGCCAGCGAGCGGATGCCCTGGGGGTGCCGACGCAGGTAGGTGAGACCCAGGTCGGTACCGTAGGAGTAGCCGTAGACGTTCCACTTCTTGATGCCCAGGGCCGTGCGCAGGCCCGCGAAGTCCGCGGCGTTCTCAGTGGTGTTGTAGGCCGTGAGGTCGTTTCCCTCGGCCGTCAGGCGGTCCCGGCACTCCTTTGCCGCGCGTACCAGCCCTCGCCCGGTGGACGGCGCGTCGTAGGGCAGGCCAACGGCGGTCGCGTTGAACCGGTCCATCTCCGGGCAGGCGAGGTTCGGCTGCGAGTAGAGGGCGCCGCGCTGGGTCATGACGATCAGATCGCGGTCCCGGTTCACACCGGAGGAGATCAGGAAGGGGATGGCCCCGATCGCGTCACCGCCGGGTCCCCCTTCCATGAACACCACCGGGTCCGCGGCGGGCGTGGACGATGTGGCGGGGATGATCGCGACGGTCAGCCGGATGGTCCGTCCGGTGCGGCGGGCGCGGTTCTCCGGCACTTCCAGGAACCCGCACCGACCGGGGATGGGGTCGGGCGTGTCCGGGCAGGGACCGGGCACGAACCGGGCCACGGTTTCCCGCGGTGGTTCGCGGAGGGCCGACGGCACGGCGCTGCTGGCTGTCGGGGCGACAGCACCGAGGAAGGCCAGGCCTGCCGCGACGAACGCCGCCCCGGTGCGCACTTCGCGCGCGCCCCGGAAGCGTCGCCGTGTGTACGGAGGCTGCTCCCTCCTCCGTACGGACCTGCCGCTCCTTCGGACGGGCGGCAGACAGCCCGCGCTGATGTCCTCTTCCGTCATGTGATCTCGCTTCTCCTCACGTCCGCGGCCACCCCGGCGGGGGCGCACACCGCGTGGCTCGGCCCGCTGCCGCGTGGCCGGCGCGGGCACTGCGTAGGTCAGCCTGCGGGCGAGGGGAGACGCCCACCACTCGTGGGCTCCACTCGGAGCAAGCCGGGAGCGCACCGCCGTCCGCGGCCAGGAGCACCGCCTGCTGGGCCGTACCGGCCCGCGACGGCAGGACACCGGACACGATGGGTGGGCATCCCCCATTCGCGGGCCGGCGCGGAGCCGGGGACGCGTCGGCTACGGGCCCGTGGCGGAGCGGTCCCAGCGGGGCTGCCGGTACGGCCCTCGGAGGATCACCGCCGACTTTGTGAATGCCTTCTTGATGTGCTCTCAGATCGTCCTTGCGGGCCATGTGACAGCCCTCGACGGTGGCTTGGTCCTCGGCCTTGCGGCGCCGGTACGGTTCGCCGATCAGCATCATGCCGCCGGGAACGAGACTGCGCCGCAGGAGTTCGACGGTACCCGCCACGCCATGGCCGATCCCGGTCGCGCCGGTGCAGGCGGTGATGCCAACGGGATCGTCGGCGACATGGCCCGAGGCGTCCCAGGTTCGCCGTGGATCTGGCGGCATTGGTCCACGCCGCGAGGTGTCAGACCGCGGGCCGCTGCTTCGGACCCGAACTGCGTGTGGAACGAGTCAGGATGCCGACCGGCACCCCGTCGTGGCCAGTGCGTCATCGTCGAGCGCCAGGTTGAGGTCCTGGGTTATGGTGCCGACTCGACGGCGAGCCGGTGGCAGTCGGCGCCCCGCACGGTGGGCGTGACGCGCCGACGACCTGTAGGCGTCATCGTCGGCAACGAGACGCCGGGCCTTCCTCGGGTTGCGAGCCATCAGCATGTCACCCCTGGTCGGGTCGGGTATCGAGGCAGCAGCGTACGAAGTCCTGGACCTCGGGGGCGGTGTCGTTCGAGGGAACCCAAGCGACGCCGACCCGGCTGGGGCTGAGGCCGCTGACGGGCCGGTAGGTGATACCGGGGCGGGCGTAGAAGCGGGCGGAGGACTCGGGGGCGAGGGCGATGCCGTAGCCGTTGGCGATCGCGCTGAGCCAGTCGTCGGGTTGGTCGGTGACGGCCCCAACCCGGACCGGGTGGCCTTCGCGTTCGTCGGTGGCCAGCCAGTACTCCCGCCACGCGCCGGTTTCGGGCGGGGCTGCCACGAACGGCTCGTCCCACAGGTCCCGGAAGGGGATCCGCTCGCACGCGGCGAGCGGGTGGGAGGCGGGCAGGGCGACCCAGCGGGGCTCGGTGAACAGCACCTCCACGCGCAGGGCGTCCTGGCCGGGGAAGGGCAGCCGCAGGAGGGCGACGTCGACGTCCCCGTCGGCGAGTCCGGCGGTCGGGTCCGACCACGACGCCTGCCGCATCTCGGCCCGCCACCCCGGCCGACGGCGGGCGAACGCCGCGATGATGCCCGGGGTGGTTTCGTTGGCTGCGCTGGCGAGGTAGCCGATCCGCAGGACGCGGGCCGCCCGGCCGGCCGCGGTCCTCGTATCGCACAGGACCTGATCCCAGTCGGACAGGAGCACGGGGATCCGCTCCGCCAGGGCGCGGCCCGGGCCGGTGAGTGCCATGCCGGCGCGGGACCGGGTGAACAGCGTCAGCCCGAGCAGGGTTTCCAGTTGCTTGATCTGTTTGGTCAACGCCGGCTGGGACACGAACAGCCGTTCAGCCGCGCGGGTGAGGTTCCCCTCCTCGGCCACTGCGAGGAAGTAACGCAGCAATCGGGTGTGGACGTCCATGCCGCCAGGTTATCGATGCAGGTATTGGACGCCAAGAGGGTAGCGGAGCGAGGGTTTTCGCAGGGGAGGCCGACCGTCGGCCCACCCCCGGTGTGCTGAACGGAGCTCGGGCATGCTCATCGCTTACCTGTGCGTCACCGCCGTCACGGTCCTGGTCAACGCCTGGGAGGCCGTCGCCAACTTCGCGAGAGCCCGGTTCGTCCTCGCCAACGCGGCCGAAGTGGGCGTCCCGCACTCCTGGCTCCCGGTGCTCGGCTTGCTGAAAGGGGCCGGAGCCGTGGGGCTCGTGCTCGGGCTCCTGGGCTTCCGGTCCATCGGGATCGCCGCTGCTACCGGGCTCGTGCTCTTCATGATCTGTGCCGTCGCCCTCCACGTCCGGGCCCGCGTCCTCCGAAACATCGCATTCCCCGGTGCCTTCCTGGGACTGGCCGGCGCGGCTCTCGTCCTCGCCGTCGCGCAGTGAACGGTCGGACGCCGGGTCACGGCCGGTCCGGGGCTCGGCATTTCCGCCGACCGACCCAACGCGCTCGCGGGCCGTGAGGCAAAGCATCTCGCGGTGACGGCGTGTCCGACATCGAGAGTAAGCCGGCTTTTTCGTAGTGGAACGGTTCGGACTCAGATGCCATGTGCCATGGGACGGCGTATGACATGGGCCCCTGTCGTGTGTGCTGACCGTTCCGGTGTCCATCGAAGCGACCATCCAGGAGATCCAGTGAGCCGTTCGTCCGCGTTACGTCTGCGTTCCATCGCCGTAGTCCTTGCCGCGGCGGCGTGCCTCGTTGGAGGTGTCACGTCCGCCCAGGCGGCTCCGGCCGGAGCCGTCGAGGGAGCCGAGCACACGTACAGCAGCGCCGTCCTGCCCGAGGTGAGGACGTTCACCGGCAACGGGATCGGCACCTCGCCGTCCCAGGCGGTGGACGGCGCGGTCCGAATGGCCTACACGAACGCCCAGTCGGCCGGCTGGCAGGCGAGCCAGTGCCATGTCCGTGCCACCGACGTCAAGTCGGTCGGCGGTGGCGTGTATGCCGCGGTCGCCAGCCTGTTCTGCCAGCGCTGAATCAGACCGATTTCCATCAAGAGGGGATTCCAGCATGACCAAGATACTCATCCGGGGTGCCGCTGCCATCGTTATCGCGGGCCTTGCGGCGTTCACGCCGACCGTCGCACACGCAGCAGTTGCCGGCGCGCAGGAAACACAGCCGTTCACGGGCTGGGCGTACGAGAACAGCCCCAACGAAGCGAAGCAGGAAGCCGAGAAGATGGCCCGTCAGCGCGCGCTGATCAGCGGATTCACCAATGAGCAGTGCGTGCTCCTCTACGCCAACTCCTACAGGCTCGCGCCCGGCTACTACTCGGCCAACGCCGCGATCAGCTGCACCCGCTGAACCTGAACCACTGAACATCCCGCTGAGGCGAACCGGTGCGCCTCAGCGGGACCCACCGGGCTGCGGTGCGGTCGGCCCGACAGTCAGGGCTTCCCGACCAGCGAGGTGCACGAAGAGGGCCGTGAGGCCCTGGGACGCTCCCGGGGCGGGCTGACCAGCAGGTCCACCTGCTGGCCGACGACCGCTGCCGGCCCCTGGTCTGGCTCACCTGGCCCGGCCAGCGCGGGGACGGCCCGATGTTCATCCCGCTCATGCAGGTGCTCAAGGTGTCCCGGCCCGGGCCCGGGCGCCCCGCACCCGACCGAACAGGGCCCGCGGCGACAAGGCGTACTCCAGCCGAGCCAACCGCGCCTACCTGCGCAAACGCGGGATCAAAGCCACGATCGCACAGCCGGACGACCAACGGCCAACCGCCGCCGACTGCAGCCGGGCCGGCGGCCGCCCACCCGCCTTCGACCGCGAGCAGTACCGCCAGCGCAACACCGTCGAACGCACCATCGGCAAGCTGAAACAGCACAGGGCAATCGCGACCCCCTACGACACACGCGACTACATCTTCCACAGCACCCTGACCACAGCAGCCATCGTCATCTGGCTCCGCGACCTCATCAAAGGGCCATCAGACAGTGCCTAGGGGAGGATGATCCGGGCGGAGGGGTGTTGCCGTGCGAGGACTGAGCGGATGCGCTGTTCCAGGACGGTGGCCCATTGCTCGGCTGTGGGGTTGTTGCCTTCCTTCGGTGTGTGGACGAGTGCTTCGGTGCCGCCTACGCGCATCAGAACGTGGCGGAACCGTCCGGTGGTGAAGCTGATGCTCTCGTCTCCCGGGCCGGGATCCGTCGGGCGAAAGCACTTCCACATGGTCCGGCCCGCGGCCTGGTTCCGTGAGGCGCTCCGCTTGTTCAGTGCGGTGAGCTGAATGTGGGCGCCGTCGCCGGCACCGCCGTTGCCCACGCTCAAGGTCACCACGTCCGTGCTGCGGGCGCGTGTGCCGACGTCCTGGGGCGGGACTCGGCACTGCCGCGGGCCTGCTTCCGCGATGGCGTCCGCGGTGTCCCGCCAGCCTGCTGCCCTTCCGCGTCCGGAGTGCCAGCCTGCCGGTAACTCTCCTTCCGCAGGAAGCATCTGCCGAAGCTGCTGCAGAACGGACGGAGCCACCGAGCTCCGCTGCCCCGGCCCTCCGCCCGCCGAGGCCGACGGCTTCCTGGATCTGTCGGCCTGCTGCGCACCGTCTGTGGCGGAGCATGCGGTCAGCACCGCGGCCGCGGCAGTGCCAACGACCAGAGTCCGGCATCCGGTTCGTGTACGTCGTTGCATCGTGCCCCCTGGAGTACGTGCCCGCCGTCGCCTTGCACGGCTGACGCTAGCGGTGCCTCGCGGCACGAGGCAGGCCGCGCGGGAGTCCTTCGCCCGGCGCACGGGGAGCGGTAGTCCGCCGTTCGCCTGCCGTGCACGGTTGCTGCGGGCGCTGCGTCGTCGTCGGCGTTTCATGGGGCTGTCGATGTTCTGCGGTACCAACCCGTGCGATGGCCGGGACAAGCCGAGTTCTTGCCGCCATGGCGTTGGCCTCGGCGCCGGCCAGGACGCCATGGTGGTCTGCACGCGCCGCTTGGGCATCACCCCTCCGTCGCCCGCACCTGTGGTACATCGAGCCCGCACCGTGACCGCCGAGCGCCCGAGATTCAGCGGTGGGGGCGTACGGCCGAGGCAGGCCTTGTTGCCTGCCTGCCTGCCTGCCTGCTCACTGCTCACTGCCTCCTGGCACCGTCTGGAGGCGGGCTGGTTCTCGGCCGGCGAGGCGTGTCCGCATCCGTGCCGGGTCTGGCAGTGCGTTCGCCGTGTGTATCGGAGGGCAGGAGGTCCTGGGCCCGGCGCTCCATCAGGACGGGCAGGTAGGTACGCACTCGTGCGTACCTGAGCTCGTCGTACGCCGTCAGCACCGCCCCGTGCCCACGTCAGCGTCCAGGTGGGGGTGAGCCTTCACCAGTCGCGCGGCCACAAGGCAGACCTTCACCGGCCACCTGGAGGTCCGCGGTACCACGGCGGCGACTTTGCAGGACCTCACGGACGCCTACGGACGATGAGGCAGGTCGCCGGACGCCGGTTCTCGTCCGCCGCGGCCAGCTGCCGCAGCACGTGGTGCGGGGCGAGATCGGTGGCGGCGGCCTCGCGCAGGAGCGAGCGGTAGGCGTTCATGTCGACGGCGGCCTCCAGACAATGGCCCACGCGAGCTCGTCCGGCGTGGCGTACCGGGAGCTGACCTCGGTCATCTTCCGGACGGTTTCACTGCGGTGGACTCTTTGCCGTGGGCGGATCCGGACACGCGGATCGGCGTGGTCTACGGCACCTTCGAATGGCGCTCCGCGCCGGCTGGGGCGTCGGGGTGGACCGCGGCCCGGCGCCGGCCGGCCTACTGCGTGGCGTTCGAGGTCCTCCAGCTCGATTGCCACGAGCCGCTCTCGGGCAGGGGCGGGCGGGGGACCGGGAAGGGCCGGTGCGCCGGGCACGCTTGGGCGACGGTGACGGAGTACTTCTCCACGTGCCGCTGCGTGCTCCCCTTGCGTCGGGCAGGCGGACCGGCCGCCGAGAGTTCGCCGATCCGCGGTAGCAGGGCGCGCAGCACCGCGGCGATCTCGCGGCGTGCCAGGCCGGCCCCGGCGCAGTAGTGGATGCCGGAGCCGAAGGAGAGGTGCCGCGGCCGCGGGCCGTCCAGGTGTAGTTGATCGGGGTCTGGCACCACGGCCCGGTCGTGGGCGGCGGCCCCGATGGCCACGTGTACGCGCTGTCCCCGGTGAACGGTACGTCCGTGGAAGATGCCGTCATGGGCGGCGATGCGCTGGAGGAACTGGATGGGCGGGTCGAAGCGGAGGAGTTCCTCCACGGCGTCGGCGATCCGGTCGGGGCGGGCGAGTAGCCGACGGACCTGCTCGGGACGGCCGAGCAGGGTATGGGCGGCCGACGTGAGGAACGTGGAGACGATCGGGCTGCCGGCGATGAGGAGCAGCGAGGCCGTGCGCGCCGCGTAGCCCTCCGGCAGCGGTGTGCCGGTGCTGGGCCGCTGCTCGGCCTGCGCCAGGGCGGAGAGCATCCCGGACCGGCCGACACGGCCCTGGGCCAGTCTGTCTCCCATGTGGTTGACCAGCACGGCCATGGCCCGCCCGGCGTCGGCCAGCTGGTGCCGTGTGGGAGTGGGCTCCTGCAGATGGGCGGCAGTGGCGGCCGGGGCGCGCAGGAGGTCCCCGTCTTCGGGGGGCAGCCCGAGGGTGTGGCAGAGGACCTGCATGGAGTAGGGGCCGGCGAGCGCAGACATGAAGTCGCCCCCGCCGGGACGGGACGCCGAGGAGAACAGCGCGTCGACGTGCCGGGAGGCGAGCTGGTCGATGACCGGTCCGGCCTCGGCCACCGCCCTCGCGTTCAGATGCCCTCCAAGAGGTGCGCGTTGGGCGGTGTGCGCGGGCGGGTCCAGCGTGAGAAACGTACGGTAGAGCTGCTGCAGCCCGTACGCCACGCTGTTCGTCGGACGTCGGCTCTCGTAGTGCACGGATCCCGGGGCCCGCCACCGTGCTCCGTCGCGCAGCACCTGCGCGCAGGCCTGGTGGGCGACGACGAGCAGGTCGCCGCGGCCGGTGAGGAGCACGGGGCCCATCTCCCGAAGGGCCCGGTAGGCGGGGTAGGGGTCTTCGCCGGAGGATGCCTGTGCCAACAGGGCGTCGACCGTGCCCGCGACGGTGTCACCGACACGGGCCCTCCCCGCCCCGCCCGCTGCATCACGCAAAGCTTCTCCATGACTACCAAACGTGATCACGGGTGACACGGTAACAGCAGCACGGCACCCGGACGCGACCTGGTGGGTTCGATAGGCGGAGACTCGGCACCGCAGCCGAGGGACCTCCGCCCTGGTAGTCCGGCGCTCGCTGCACCGATCAGGTGATCCTCCCCGCCACGGCAACCCCACTGCCCCTGCGCCTCGTTGCCCACTGCGAGCCAGCCTCCACCTGCCCCGCCCCCGCATCCGCGCACCCCGGACGTCCGACCGCCAGGAGAGTGACCATGTCCTCACACACCCCGATCCCGGAGCAGTCCGGCCCCGGCACCGGATCCGTCCCCCATGTGGCGGTCTTCAACGTCCCGCAACCCGGCCATGTACTGCCCACCCTGGCGCTGGTCGAGGAACTGGTACACCGTGGATACCGCGTCAGTTACGCCGTCACGCAGGAATTCGAGCCGCAGGTGCGTGCCGCGGGCGCTACGCCCGTCGTGCACCGGGCCCCGCACCAGGGGGAAGCGCCGGAGGACATGGTGCTCGGCGCCGCCCAGGCCGTCCAGCTGAGCCTGGATGCCGTCGGCGAACTGGCCACGGCCTTCGAAGGGGACCGCCCGGACATCGTCCTGTACGACGTGTACGCGTGGGCTGGTGCCCTGCTGGCCAACAGCTGGGGGGTGCCGATGGTGCACCTGGCTCCCTCCCACGTTGCCTACGAGGGGGTCGTACAGGAGATGTACGGCCTGGAGGACATCTCGCAGATCCCCGGATTCGCACGGCTGGCGGCGGCGCTGGCATCCCACGGATTCTCCTGCGGCGTCCACGAACTGACCCTGGCCCCCCGGCACGTGGTGGCCTTCTTCCCCCGCTCCTTCCAGCGCAGGCCGCAGACCGTCGTGGCCGGAGCCTGCCACTACGTCGGCCCCGCCCTGTCACCCCGAGCTTTCCAGGGCCGCTGGCGCCGGCCCGCGTCCGACCGGCGCGTGCTTTACGTTTCCCTCGGGTCCCAGTTCACCCGCCGCCCCGCGTTCTACCGCGCGTGTCTTGAGGCCTTCGGGGAAAGCGACTGGCACGTGGTCATGTCCCTCGGTCCGTACGTGCCGATGGCCGAACTCGGCGAACTGCCTGACAACTTCGAGGTGCACGCCAGCGTCCCGCAGCTGGAGGTGCTTGCCGAGGCCTCGGCCTTCGTCACGCACGGGGGGATGGGCAGCGCCATGGAGGCGCTGGCCCATGGGGTCCCGCTGGTCGCCGTCCCTCAGATGGCCGAGCAGCGGGTCAACGCGGCCCAGATCGAGCACCTCGGAGTGGGAGTCCACTTGCCACGCGAAAAGGCAACGGGCCCCAGCCTCCGGGAGGCCGTACGGCACGTCTCCGCCGACCGGGACATCGCCGCCGCGGTCGCGGCGATGCGCCGCGAGATCACGGAATCCGGTGGTGCCCGTGCGGCAGCCGATGCCGTGGAGGGGCTCCTCGTGAGCCGGGCTCCGGCCGTCCGATGACGGCGCGGGGCGAGCGGTGCTCTCGGCCCCGCGGTACGGTGAGCACCCCCGCTCAGCCGAGACTGCAAGGCCACGGCCGATAGGCGCAGGCCGGGCGCGCGCAGGCGTTCACCCGGTGAGGGCGACGGACACCACACCCTCCCGCGCGCCGCCCGCTCCCTCCGGCCCCCGCGCGCACACCCCGTCGCCCGCTCCCAACGGGCCGGCACCGTCCACCCCCGCGAACCGGCACAACAACACGCTGCCCGCCGGCTCGCGGACGGGGAACAGGCTGGCACCGGGCTCCGTCAGCACGTGCCCGGCCGCCTGTTCGAGCGGCAGGAACACCGGGGCGCGCACCGCGATACGTCCCGCCGACCGGGCCGCGCGCCCCAGCGCCCGCACCGCCACCGCGACCCGGGCCACATACAGGGCGTAGCCCTCGGCGGAGGGGTGGAAACCATCGGGGCAGTACAGCGGCGCGGAGCGATCCCGGAACTCGGGAACGGCCAGCGACACCACCACGGCCCCGGCCCCCAGCGCCGCGGCGGCCTGCTCGCGGGCAAGGCGCCGGGAGCGCAGGGAGGCGATCGGCCGGACCCAGGCGCGCAGAGCCGGTGGGGCGCCGACATCAGGGCACGTGGCCACCACCGTCTGCCAGCCGCACCCCTTCAGCTGTTGGACGTACGTCCCCAGAACCTCGGCCCGCCGCTTCAGCGAACCCGGAGCGAGAACGTCGTTCGCGCCGACGAGGACCACGGCCACGCCCGGACGGCCGAAGCCGACCGCGGCATGGACCTGCGCCGCCATGGAACCCGTGGTGGCACCCGCCCGTGCCAGCACCTTCACCTGCACCGGCCCGGCGTACTCCCGGGCGAAGGCCTCGCCGAGGACCGAGGCGACGGATACCCCCTCGGCCGGCAGGCCCACGGACAGGGCGCACGAGTCTCCCAGCAGTACGAAAGGCACGGCGTCCGCCGCGGGCAGTCCGCGCCGGCGGGCGGGGCAAGGCGGCGCCTGCCGCCCGTCCCAGACCGGGTTGCGGGTCACGAGTCGGCCGAAGGCGTTCATCGCCAGCCGACCCGACCGCCGCCGCGCATCGCGCCACCTGGATGCTCGAGACATCAGCGGTTCCATCCTTTCCCCGTTCCTTCGCCGACGCCCGGACCTGTCGACGGACCGTTCGGCACACGCCGACTCACGGGCGCCCGCCCGCCGCTCCCTTCCAGGTCCGTCCAGAAGTCCAGCAGCGCCTGGGTGAAGGCGTGCGGTTGGTGCAGATGGACACAGTGGCCGGCATGGGGGATCGCGACGACCGGCGCGTCCAGGGCCAGGGCGGCACGCGCGTACTGATCGCGGGTGTAGAGGGAGTCTTTGGCCCCGTGGACGAGCAGGGCGGGGACGCCGGGGAGCACGGCCCCGCGCGGCTCGAGATGCCCGTCGGTCCGCTTGGGCCGCCGGTGCTGGGCATGCTGCACGTCGGCCCAGGACCGGGCCAGACCCAGCAGGTGGTCGGAGCTCGTCCCCGACAGGCGTGTCAGGGTGGACTGACCCGCACCTGCGGCCGCGCCCTGCCGCGGGCCGGGACGGTCCCAGCCCGCCAGGACGGCCCGTGCCACGGACTTGGGCTCGACGAACCGCCCGGCGAGCGCGGCGGCTCGCAACTGGAGGCGCTGCGTGAGACTCGTGCCCAGCGTGGCCCCGACAAGCGTCACCGTGCGGACCTTCCCGGCGGAGCGGGCGGCGGCGAGACGGGCCACGCTGGCGCCCATGCACAGACCGACCAGATGGACCCCCTGGCAGGAGACCTCCTGCACGATCCGCACCAGGTCTGCTGCCAACGTCTCCAGGGTGTACTCCCCGGGCCCGGCCGGGCCCGGGGACTCGTGCTGGCCCCGATGGTCGTACGCGTACACGTGATAGCCGCCCTCCGACAGTAACGGAAGCACGGGCAGGAAGTCCTCCTTCCACCCCAGATACCCGCTCACCAGCACCACCGCTCCGCGTTCGGGAACACCGGGGGCGGGTGGGCTGTACAGGGCGGCCAAAGGCCCCGCCTCGGTGGCGAACCGGCGACGGACGACGGAGGGGAGCGACCCCTGGACCGACGTCGTCGCACCAGGAATTCCGGAGCGAGCCGCGGGCAGCCGTGAGGGCGATGTCGGCAATGACGGCGAAGTGTGCGAAGCGGTGACGGGAAACTCCTTGATCTGGCGGTGCATGCTGCCCGGCCGGCGCAGGGGTGGACCCGCAGCCCTCAGGCGGGGGAGCTCCCGGGCCAGGGCAGGGAGGACGGCGCCGATCTCGAGACGGGCGAGTGCCGCACCGAGGCAGTAGTGGATGCCACCGCCGAAGGTCAGCGCGGGAGTACGGGGGTTGTCCAGGTTGAGACGGTCGGGATCCGCCAGGAGCGCGGGGTCGTGGCTGGCGGCGCCGATGGCGATGTTGAGCAGCTGGCCGGCGCGGACCGGGTGGCCGTGGAAGACACCGTCGCACGCCGCCCGGCGCTTGGCGTAGTGGACCGGAGGGTCGAAGCGCAGCAGTTCCTCGATGGCGCCGGGCAATGCGTCCGGGTCGTCCCGCAGCCGCTGTGCCTGCTCGGGGTGACGCAGCAGTGTGTGCACGGCAGACGCCAGGTGGGTCGAGACGGACTGGCTGCCCGCGATGAGGAGCATTCCGGCGGTACGCGCCGCGTACCCGGCGGGCAGCAGCCCATCCGATGAGGCCTCCGCCCGCTGGAGTTCGGCGAGTAGCCCATGGGGATCAAAACTGTTTTCGGCCAGTCGTCGTTCCATATGACGCATCAGGGCGGCGCAAGCCGACCCGGTGGCCACCATCTGTGTACGGGTGGCCGCGGGTTCCAGGATCCAGAAGGCCGCCGTGGCGGGTGGCAGCAGTACGGCGGCGTCTTCGACGGGAAGCCCCAGAACGTGGCACAAAACCTGCGAGGGGTAGGGGTCGGCGAGCAGGGCGACGAAGTCGGCCCGTTCATGCCGGCGGATCGCCCGGGCCAGGTCGGAGACCCGTGCGACCGCCAGACTGCGGATGCCCGGCTCGGCGGCCGCGACGGCACGGGCGGCCAGGGCCCGGGTGAGCCCCCGGCGTTGAGCGGTGTGATGGGGCGGGTCCAGGGCGATGAACGTTCGGTACAGCTGCTGGTACCCGTAGACCATGCCGTCGCTGACCTCACGGTGCTCGAATCGAGTGGAGCCCACCGCCTTCCACTGCGCGTCGTCCCGCAGCGCCTCAGCACACGCCGCGTGGCTGACTGCCAGGAGCTCGCCCTCGCCGGTGGTGTGTACGGGTCCCATCTCCCGCAGCTCCCGATAGACGGGGTAGGGGTCTTCCGCGGTGATCGCGGCAGCGAGCAGCCGGTCCACCTGGTCCGGTGTGGCCCGAGATCCGCTGGGGCGGGTGAGCATGTCAGCTGCCTCTCTGATCCGGCCGGCCACGGGAGGGCGGAGTTCGCCAGCTCGGGCACCGCCACGCCCCGGGCGCGGGTCAACGACGGACCGCCGCACGCTCCCTGCTCACGAGGTGGGGGGCGTACGCCTTCCCATGGAGCAACGAGCCCGGCCGCCAGGAGTACGCGATCGCCCCCCAGCCCCACCCCGATGGCGGAGGCGGGACTCAGCCCGTCCTGCCGAACATCGCCCGACCACACGGCACGGCTCGTAACGTGGCGGCACCCCCGTCGGTTAGCTCATCACTGTCCATGGGTGCACGCGTAGGGTTCCGCGGTACACCCTCACCCCGCCTGGTGATCACGATCATGACCCATCGCCCGAACGCGATCGACGGATGCTTCCTCACCTACGAACGGCGGAACGAGAAGATCCGGCCCTATATCGGCATGGTCCTCCACGCGACGGGCACGGCACCGAGCCTGAGTCGGCTACGTGAACAGATCGCCGAACGACTCGGCCGGATGCCCACCTTGACGTACACGGTCACCAGACAGAACCGGCGTACGGTCTGGGAGCCCGACCCCGATTTCCACCTTCCCCGCCACGTAGGCGAAATCCCTCTCGTCGGTGCCACCACCACGCTCGGGGAAACTCCGCCCAGGTCGCCCCCGCCACACGGTGACGGCCTGCTCGTCGCGTTCGGCGACCCGCCGCGCGGGCACCTGCGGGGAGAAGCCGAGCCGGTGCATCAACCGGGTGGCACCCGAGACGCTGTAGGCGATGTGGAACTTCCGGCCGGTCAGCGTGGCCACCCTCGACGCGGTCCACACCTGATCCTCCACCCAGCCATGCGCGGCCGGCCCCTCCTCCAGGAACCCCGCCCGCTTGTCCAGGCACCGCGGGGACAGACGACACCGTGACCCGCTCGGACCGAGGGAGCCCAGAGCCCCCACACCACCGTCCCGCCACAACTGGCGCCACAGGTAAGCCGACTTCACGCTCACCCGCAGCCTGCGTGCGACTTCCGACACCGCGATCCGCTGCTCGAACAGCTCGGCCGCCTGCATCCGTACGTTTCGCGACGCCGACGCCTTGCAGGAGACAGCCCACCCCCATCCGCATACCTCACACACCACGCAACAGACACCCACCCACACCCATCAGGGACTTCACGACGATTCACCCCAACGAGCTGAAGTCAGTACCACCCTGGATCAGCTCCAGGAGCACGGCGGTGTGGTGGCGGCTGGGACGGACTGGCGAGCAGACACTGACGGCCGCCCTCGACAACCCCCGACGGCGGAGTCCTCGACCAGGCCGCCCGCGTCGACGCGCACGAGAAACATTGCCGTGCCGCCGAACTGGAGGCGCAGCGCCCCGTGTGCCCGCCCGCCTACAAGCCGCCCTGCCGCCGCTCCCGGAAGACGACGACCCTGCTGTCGGCTGGCCGGTGCGCGACGCCGATGGCGACGCCGTCGTAGCGCACCCGGCGCCGGCCCTGCTCGTCGGGCGGGTAGACGATCAGCTTGGCAGCCATGCGCCCAGCCTCTTCCCCGCCGTCCCCACCGGCACCTGGCCGCGCGCGAACACCTGGTCCGCGCCGCCGTCGACCCGTACATCGACCGCGACGTCCTCGCGCAGCAACGGTCCACGGGAACCCATTCGCCGCCGCCAGGACGTCCTTGTCAGGTAGCTGGTGAATCCAGGAGGAACAGCCATACCGCCTTTCGATGCGGCGAAGCGTCTGCCCAGCAGGCCGGTTGGGTCGTTGATGTCACGGCGATTTCAGGGCATTTCAACTCTCTGGTGGCTTGAACTTCGATTCCGGACTGTTTGGACAGAAATCCGGTCACGTGAAGAACTCTCCGTTACCCCTGATGGACTGTCCGTATAGGTTTTGTCGTGGTTCGGGCGGCCGTAACGGCCCGGGCCGGAGGCCCATCCACCGGATCTGAAGGGGGAAGTCGCATGGCTGACATCGATCTCGGAGTGGCGTCGGACTGGGACGAGGGAGACACCCACGCCCGTATCAAGCTGCGGGAGAACCAGGTCTACCCGGGCTCGCCGAAGAAGGATGTGCTCATCAGCTCCCCGGTGAGCATCGAGCTGTCGGTGAACACGAACCACTCGACCTCGCAGGAGGCGGACAAGATCTACTTCACGACCCACCACGGCTCGACGAAGAAGATCATCGCGGTGCTCGACTCCGACGGGAACCTGCACATCGCCGGACGCCTGATAACCGAGCAGAAGGACCTCGGCTATTAGCACATCCCTCCCGGGGAGCCCACGGCGAGCGGCAGGCCGCGTCATTACGTGAGCTTGTCCGCCTTCCGTCCGCGCAGCACAAGGGCCCGCACGACCGATCAGGTCGGCGGGCTCTCCTCGTTACTGACACCGCCCCGGCCGGTATCAGGGAGCCGGCAAGCAAGTAGCCGCCGCGATCGCGACGACGCTCATCACGCCCATCTCATCCCGAACGCGGACAGCTGCTCGATTCAGCCTGGCAGGGGTGCGGCCTCCCGGCGGGGATGCGGTCTGGCCTGTCTCGGTGAGCTGATCACGGCTCCATCGCGGCGATGGCGCGGGCGGGGCCTGCGATCACCGTCCATCGGTCACCGGACCCGTTCCAGCGGGAGACGGTCTTCCGGTCGGCCGAGAGGCGGTAGAGGTACTGGCCGTCCATGGCGAGCTGGGCGCCGGCCCGTCCGATGGGCGACCAGGATCCGGGGCGGCCGTCGTACTTGAGGATGCGCCCGGAGGGCCGTTCGACGAGGAAGAGACCGGGGCCGCCGGCGTGGATGGAGTGGGCGGGTCCGCCGATCCTGGTCCAGGAGTCACCGTTCCCCTTCCACTCCCACACTCCGTCCCGTCCGGTGGCGAGGCGGTACAGGTGCCCGGGGCCGACGGCGAAGTCGGCGGCGGGCTCGCTGACGTCCTGCCAGACCCCAGGGCTGCCCCCGTACCGCCACAGGCGGCCGGTGTCGGGGTTCGTGGCGAAGAGGCCCGCGCCGCCGGCGTAGAGCTTCGAGGCGGCCGTGCCGACCCGCTCCCACTCTTCGGCCCGGCCGGTCCACCGCATGACGGCGTCCTGCTCGGGCTTGAGCGCGTACAGGCCGTTGCCTGCGACGGCGAACTGGGCGCCGGGCGAGCCGACCCGGCTCCAGCGTCCTGGCGCTCCGCCGTACCGGAAAATCCAGCCGCTGTCGGGGTCGGTGGCGAACAGGCCGGCTTTGCCTGCATGGATGCTGCCGGCGGGGCCGCCGATCGGCTGCCAGCCCGTGCCCGAGCCGTTCCAGCGGAGCACGGCCTGACCGTCGGCGGAAATCATGTATGCGGGGCCTGTCGCCGGGGCGGCCGCTTCGCGCCCGCGCCCATCCGGGGGAGGCGCGGAGCCGGCTTCCGGCAGGGCGGCCGCGGGGCCGGATGCGGTCCCGCCCAGGGGCGGCAGGGCGGTAGTCGGCGGTGCGGGTGCCGTGCCCAGGCCCGTGCCGGCACCGGCGCCTGCGGGGTTCCCGGTGGTGGTGGGGCCGGGCTGCGGATGGGCGGCCGCTGCGTTGGCCTGCTGGTCCAGGTTCCGGTCGTCGAGGTACGCCGAGCCCACCAGGCCGCCGGTCACGAGTACCGCCCCGCACACCGACAGCGCCGCGACCCTGCCGGGCTGGACCGCGCGTCGGCGGCGGGCGCCTGGCGGCACCTCGGCCACGGCCGAGGCGGTCGTCCCGGGACCGGCTTCCGCCAGCCACGGCATCAGGCGCCGCAGTGAGGGGATGATGCCGGCGAGGGCCTCGACGTGCTCGTCGGCGCGTGCGAGGTCCTCTTGGATCTGCTTGCGGGCCTCGGATTCCGCGGGCCGCGGTGCCGGGCGCGATTCCCGGTCCGCTTCGAACGCTGCCCGGCACAGCTGGACCGCCTTGCGCCGCAGTGCGTCCCGGCGGCCCGGGTCGTGTCCGTAGAGCAGGTCGATCAGCGGCAGGAGGCGGTCCGGCGGTACGAGCTTCACGCCCGACCGGTACTCGCTCCACTGCCCCTTGCTGCCCCCGGACCGCTTCGCCAGCTCCTGCACGGTGGTGCCCCGGGTCAGCTCGCGCAGGAACTGCGCGAGCGCGTTTGCCTCCTCGGTCCGCCCCTTGAGCTCGCCCAGCGGACGCCCGGCTCTCCCTCTCACAACCGCCCCCCATTGTTCGTGAACATTCGTTGTTCGTCCATGACGGACTCACTGACCTGCGGTTCTGCACACCGTCGGCCGTGACGAACTCCTACGGGCCCGACGGTGGAGCTGTCCACGAAAGACGGAACCTCGCCGACGAACCGGCCGAGCCGCAGGAGGTACTGATGTCGATGCATGTGAACTCCCGTACACAGTATGCGAGTTCATTCGTCCGGCAGGTCGCCGCCGTCGCCCTCGCGGCAGGACTGCTGTCGGCCTGCGCAGCGGACTCCGGCAGTCCGGGCAGGGCTGCTCAGGTCGCGGCCGACCGGCAGGCCGTCAGTGCCGGCGCCGCCGGTGCCCCGGCGGACCGCGGCGGCGGCGCGTCCGGCACCCCGGCGGCCGCCGCCGCACCGGACCTCGCGTCCGACGCGCTGCCGGGCCGCGGTACCCACGCCTGGAAACCCGCCGCAGCACCCCAGACCCGCGCTGCGGGGCCCGCGGTCACGCTCAACGAATGCGCCGGCATCGGCGGATTCGGCGAGTGGCGCCAGCAGGCCCACACCGGCAAAGGCGACGCGGTCGCGATCCAGGACACCTTCCGCTTCGCCTCGGCCGAGCGCGCGGCCCGTGCCCACGCCGCCCTGGCGAAGGCACTGGCCTCCTGCGAGCAGCGGTCGCAGCAGTACCAGAAGTCCCAGGGCGGTGCCGTCGACGCCCGAGTCACCCGCGGCGCGGCGACGGCGGCGGGTGCGCTGTGGACGCGCGCCTGGACCCCGGTGACCGGCCTGCCGACAGGCCGCGCGACCCACCGCATCTACACGGTGCGCTCCGGCGTCCGAGTCTCCGTCCTGCAGACCACCGAACCGGCGGCGGCCCGGAATCAGGCGACGACGGACACCGAGGACCGTGCCGTCCTGGCCGCCCTGGAGCAGCGGCTGCACCAGGCCGACGGCGCGTCCGGCCGCTGACCCGCCGGCACCTCACACCGCCTCACCACATCGCAAGCCTCCAGCCACCACCGAAGGAGAACTGTCATGTCCCTGACCCGTGCCCGCCTGATACGCGGCGGAGCCGCCCTGGCGGGAGCCGCGCTCATTGGCTCCCTCGCCACCGGCATCGCCCGGGCCGACAGCGTCCAGGGCGGCGACCGGCCCGCCACGTCCACCGGAAGCATCGGGGCCGGCGCGGCCCCCGGCGGCACCGTCACCCGCGACCAGGTCATGCGCCGCGCCCAGGTCTGGGTCGACCTCAAGGTGCCGTACAGCACCAACGGGCTGGCGTACCCGTACAGCTGGTGGACCGACCCGGCGACCGGCGGACCGTACCGCCAGGACTGCTCCGGATACGTGTCCATGGCCTGGCAGCTCCGCAACAGCCTCACCACCCTCAGCCTGCCGAACGTCTCCACCCCCATCAGCTCCCAGGACCTCAAGCCCGGCGACATCCTGAACTCGACCAACCACGTGGTCCTCTTCGGCGGCTGGATCGACAAGCGCCAGGGAACCTTCGTCTACTACCAGGAGAGCAGCCGCCGGGTGCCGACCGGCCGCTACACCGACGGAAACCTCAACGCCAGCACCCTCGCCAACCACCCCACCAGCACCTACAAGGCGCTGCGCTACCGAGCCATCACCGACGGCCCCACTACACCCGCGCCCGGCGTGCCCGCGGGTGACACCGCCCGCGGCCTCATCTCCGTCACCCACGCGAACAAGCTGTACGCCATTTCCCCCCAGCGCGCCGCTGTGTACGAGTGGACGGGCCGCGGCAGCACGTGGACCCGCATCGGCGGTCCGGCCGCCACGATCCAGGCCGGCGCGGCCGGGGTGTTCGCCACGAACCCGCAGACCGGAGCCCTGTACCGTTACAACGGCCGTCCCGGCTCGTGGACGCGGGTCGGCGGCCCCGGCAAGGCCTTCGCCGTCAGCGGCAACGGCGTGTACGGGATCTCCCCGCGCGGCGACGCCGTCTACCAGTGGACGGGCCGCGGCACCACGTGGAAGCGCATCGGCGGTCCGGCCACCGACCTGTACGCCGGGGGCGCCGGCCTCTTCGCCACCAGCCCCCGCAACGGCGACCTGTACCGCTACACCGGTCGGGCCGACTCCTGGACCCGCGTAGGAGGTCCCGGCGCGACCTTCGTCGTGAGCGGCAGCACCGCCTATGGCATCTCGCCCCGCCATGACGCGGTCTACCGCTGGACCGGCCAAGGCGCCAACTGGACCCGCATCGGCGGCCCCACCGCCTGACCCCGCCCGCCCGACGACCAGGCAGCCCGGCCGGACCACCGGCCGGGCTGCCCCCCTGCGCCGACTGAAGCCTGCCAAGGCGACCAGCGACGGCCGCCACTGTGTGCGAGGCGGGCGCGCCGCTCCCCTGATCTCCACGGCAACGCCGAGCGCCAGCGCCCTCGTCCTGCCCGGAGCTCCGTGGCAGGTCGTCCCCCGCACGCGCGGCCTGCCGGGCCACGGGCAAGGCGAAGCCGCCCCCATCGTGGACCGCTGCAGTCCTACTGCAGCGGGCTGAGCGGCTGGATCCCCGTGCCGTCGTACAACTCCGGCTCCAGCGACTGCACCGTGACGGGTTGCCCCGTCTTGGCGGCGGCCCAGGCGAGGGCGGCGGGGCGGGTGACGGCCCAGGGGCCTGCGGCCAGGAGGCTGCCTCCGCGGCGTGGTCCGCGGTGAACGGCACGGTGGTGGTGAACCGCAGCCTGCCGGCGTGCGCGCCGGCGCCGGGGAGGGCGCGCTCGGCGGCCAGGAGCGACAGGGCGGGGACGAGGACTTGGCCGGTGCCTCGGGAGGACTCGATGTCGGGGCCGGTGAAGAAGGGGTCGGCCTGGTAGAAGTCGATCAGCGCGGTGTGGCCGAAGACCGCGGTCAAGGTCACGCGGCCGCGCCGTCCTGGTGGGCTCGGATCCGATCCCAGGCGGACTGGCCGGTCTGTTGGACCTGCTCGCTGTAGGTCAGCCCCAGCTCGGCGGCCGCGGCCCGGGCGCGCTGCTCCTGCTCGGCGACCGTCAGCTGGCCGGCCGCCAGCTCCTCCAGCAGTTCTGTGACCGTGGTGTCGACGGTCACGCAATTCCCCAGCCATCCGCCTGCCCCCTGTCGGCGGGCGGACCGCCGCTGCGGCCGAAGCCCCAAGCGGATAGTTCATCCGAATGCGTGCTACCGTCCGGGGTTAAGCGGATGATCTATCCGATTGGCTGCCGGAGTGGAGGAGCGCATGAAGAAGACAGCAGTGGTCACGGCCGGAACAGGGGGCATCGGCCTGGAGGTGGCGCTGGGGCTGGCCGTCGCAGGGTTCGCGGTCACGGTGATCGGGCGCGACGCCGAACGGGGAGCCATGGCCGTCGCGCGGATCAACGCGGCGGGCTCGGTGCACCCGGCCCGGTTCCTGTCCGCGGACCTCGCCTCGCTCGACCAGGTGCGTGCGCTCGCCCGGACGATCGCGGTCGACCACGCCGCCTCGGGGGAACCGCTGACGGTGCTGGTCAACAACGTCGGGGCGATGTTCGCCGAGCGCCAGACCCGGGGCGGTGTCGAGGCGTCGTTCGTCGTCAACCACCTCTCGCCCTACCTGCTGACCGAACTGCTGTTGCCCACGCTCACGGCCGGTGCGCCGAGCAGGATCGTGAACGTGACGTCGGGCGCGGTCGCCGTGGCCAAGCGCGTGTTCGACGCCGTCGAGCCGCCGGGCGGCTACTACGGCTTCCACTGGTACGGTCGCGCCAAGCTCGCCAACCTGGCCTACACCTTGGACCTGGCAGACCGGCTGGACGGCACCGGCGTCTCGGTCTTCGCCGCCGATCCCGGAGGGGCCGCGACCGACATGACCAACGGCACCATGACCGACCCGAAGATCGTCTCGCCCGCCCTGCGGCTGCTGTGGCCCCTGGTGCGCCGCACATTCGAACGCTCGACCTCGGGTCCGGCGTCCGCGGCAGCCAGGCCCTCCATCGCGGCCGCCACCGACGAGACGCTGACGGGCCGAACCGGCATCGTCATCGGCGCCCAGGCGCACCCGGTCGCCCCACACCGGGCGGCGGCCGACCCCCGCGTCGCCGAGGCCGTACGCCGACTCAGCGAACGGCACGCACCGCTCGCCCCCGCCTGAGCGTCGTACGGGCGGCGCGGCGCTGCGGGCACCCGGCGGGCGGCGGAAGCATCCGGATGAACCATCCGATTAACATGGCCTCATGACGACGCCTCTACGCAAGGACGCGGCCCGCAACTGGCAGCGGATCGTCTCCGTCGCCCGCGACCTCGTCGACGAGGGCACACCGTTGCAGCTCAACGACGTCGCACGCCGGGCCGGGCTCGGCGTCGGCACCGTCTACCGTCACTTCGCCACCCCCGAAGCGCTGCTGGAGACCGTCGCCGCGCCATGCCTGGAAGCCCTGGCCGCCCACGGCCAGCAGGCGCTGACCGATGCCGACCCCTGGCGCAGCCTGACGGGCTTCCTCTTCCACACCGTCGAGGCGCAGGTCACCGACGCCGCCCTGCCCCCCGTCGCCGCCGCGGCCACGGACGCCCTGCCGCGCACCACGGAACTCAAGAAGTCACTGGCATCGGCCGGCGCCACCCTCCTCGCCCGGGCCCGCGATGCCGAAGTGGTCCGCCCCGACCTCGCCGCCGCCGACCTCGTCCCGCTCATGTGCGGCATCGCCCACGCCGTGAGCGTCCACGGCGGCACCCCCGCCAACCGGGCCGACACCGCACACCGCTACCTCGCAGCCCTCCTCGAAGGCTTGCGCACGACACCACCGAGCGCGTAAGCGACCCGCCCCACGGTGTACCGGATCGAGTCCGTGAACGCGAGGATCCGGCGGGCGGTCAAGGCCCGCGGGCACTTCCCGAACGAGACCGCCGCTCTGAAGTGCGTCTACATGGCGATCATGTCCCTGGACCCCACGGGCAAGGGCCAGGCCCGCTGGACCATGCGCTGGAAGACCGCCCTGAACGCCTTCGACATCACCTTCGACGGCCGACTCTCCTCAGCCCGCCAATAGGGCCGACTCTCCTCAGCCAGCCAATAGCCCCAACTACCCTCGTTACACCGTTCGATTGACAGACCCGGCCCGGGAGGTCTGCGAAGCCCTCGACCATGAACTGCTGCCGAAGAACATTGAAGGCACCCGCGCCAAACTGAAACGCCTGGTCACGCTCGACATCGTCACCGAGCCCAACACCGGCAGCCTTACCAGGAAGCAGTAGCCGTCAAGCGCCGCGACCAGCAGCCCCACACCAGCCTCACCGGGAAACAGTCACCACCTCAGGGTGCGGCGGGGGTCAGGTGTCGATCTCGCCTTGGCCGTCGGGCAGCAGGTCCCGGGCCCGGCGCTCCATGAGGACGGGAAGGTAGGTCCGCACGCGTGCGTACCGGAGTTCTTCGTACGCCGTCTGCACCGAGCCGCGCACCAGGTCGACATCGAGATGGGGGTGCGCCTTCATCAGGCGTTCGGCCACCAGGCGGAGGGTGGGGGCATCCTCTTCCGCTTCCGCCATCAGGCACCTCGGTTCGGTCGCGTTCCGGGCTGCATTCCTTCCAGTCTCGCTGACTCCGCCCATGCCCGGAAGTCGATCTTCCGCCGATGTCGGCCGCTGGCTGCGGGCCTTGGTCGGCCGAAACCTGCCGCGCCCGTTCCGGGGGCCGGTGGTGTTCGCGTATCGTGCGCCCGGGCATCGGCATCCGGCTCCAGCGCGGGACGGCCACCGGTTGCGCCCGGGGCTCGCACCGTGGGCCCGTTGAGGGTGTTGTGGCGATATGGGGATGGCCCGATGGGTGGCTTCACGACGTGGCTCCTGGGGCACGTGGCAGCAAGCGGCGTACTCGGCGAGCTGGCCAGGTCGGCCGCGGCCGATCCGCAGTGGCCTCAGGGTCCCGACCGGCTGGAGACCTTCACCGGTTACCTGGAGGACCTCGGCTCCACCCGCGCGACGTTGCAGAACCTCACCGACGCCTGGGTCCGCTACGCCTCCCACCAGGAAACGCCCTAGCTAGCGCCCGGCCAGGCCCGTGGATGCGCCCTGCTGCCATGCGACTGGGTCTGCACGTTGCGGATGTGCACGCCGGGAGGCACCGTCCTACACGGCCGTGATCACCGCCGGCTGCCTGGCTGGTTCACCGAAGACGACGTCGACGCCTTGGTCGCGAGCCGGCGGCCGGGGACGACGATGCCGGGGGCCTGACGGTGTACCGAGCTCGGCGTTTCCTGCTGACAGCCGGCCCCGACTTCGATGCCACCCGGCAGCCGCTGATCTTCGAGTGAGCCTCTGGCGCTGAGGCCGCTTCACGAGATCACCGGCGCGCGCCTGTCCCGCTTCCTCGCCCGGCAGCCCGAGAACCATGAGCACGACGGCGGCCAGGCTCTGCCCGCCCCTGCCCTCCCGCGAGACCGCCCCAACGAGGCTTTGATGAGCAGCAGACACCTGGCCCTGCGCGACCCCGAAGGGCTCCTCGAAGGTGAACTCCCCCTCGACCGAGGCACCCACGAGCGCCTGGCCAAGGCCGCGCTTGGCCGGACCGGCGAGACAGGGCTACAGCCGGCGGACCACCACCAGATCGCACTGCAGCTGACCGGCGCCGCCCGCGCAGTCGCCGCCGACGTACGCCGCGCCGCTGACCAACTGCTCGCCGACCACGCCGCCCGCGCCCTCGCCGACGTCGTCCTGGACGAAGCCGACCGGCGCCTGTCCGCTGCCCCGGACGGCACGGTGCGGTGCGCGCAGGGCCGCGCCCGCCTCATCCGCGCCCTCTACGAGCGCCTCGACCGCCTCACCGAAGCCGCCGCATCCCGGCCCGCCAGTGCCCTCTGAACCCGCCGCGCACCCGGACGAGACCTGGGGATCCTCGGGTGCGCGGCGTCGAACGGCACGACGGCCGACCCGACCGGGCCGGGCGAGCACCACTCGACACCGAGAGGGGCACCATCGTGACCACCGCAACCATCGAGCTGCGCCGCTTCTCCTGACCATCACCGGCCAGCGCTTCAAGAACGGCCAGTCCGCGCCCGAGATGTTCTCCCCGGCCGTGGACGCCGCCTGGCACGACATGCTCGACACCCCCGCCTACGCGGCCCTGTGCCAGGAGGCCGCCGGCCGGCCGATTCGCCACGTCGCGAACAACGGCCACGGCCCGATCGCCCGGGTCACCGCCTACGAGGCCGCGTACGGGCCGCTGCCGGACATGGCAGCAGTGGGGCACCCACTGCCGCAGGCCCTCAGGAACAAGATCAGCACGCACTTGGAACCCCTACCGCCCAAGATCGACAAGCGCACGGGCCCGCAGCCGAACTTGCTCTGAAACGATCAGTATTCGGTGGGACGGGCTCGGTGGCGACGCCACTCACTCGGCGTGGTCCCGTAAGCGGCGCGGAAGCGCCGGGTGAAGTGGCTGGGGCTGGTGAAGCCGCACCGGGCCGCCAGGGCGGAGACGGGCAGTGTCGCGTGACGGGGTGAGGCCAGGAGCTGGCACGCCGCTTCCAGCCGCTCGGCGATGAGCCACTGCTCGAGCCGGAGGCCCGCCCGTGCCAGCACAACGTAGAGCTGCCGTTTGGAGATGGCGTGTTCGGCAGCGATGCGTTCCGGCCCGAGATCGGGATCTGTGAGGTGGCGGCGTGCGTACGCCATGATCCGGGTAGCCAGGGAGTTGTCCATGGCCTCCCTGACCCGTTGGTCCCGTTCGTCGTGTGCAGCCGAGGTCAGCAGGGCGCGTACGAGGTCGGTGGTGGCGTTGGCGAGGGCGCCGGCTCCGGGGTCCGCTCCGAGACGGCCCGGATCCCGGAACAGCGACCGCAAGTGCCCCAGCAGCAGGTCGTGCACGGGGCTGGAACGAAGCCGTACGGAGGCCCGGATCACGGTGTCGACCGGTAGGCCGAGATGTTCCATGTCGACGGTGAGGGCCTGCGAGGCGCCGTGCCCGGACCAGCCGTAGGTGCGGGGTGCGAGTTCGTGGAAGACGCAGATGTCCTGCGGCCCGAGGGTGAACCGGGTGCCCGCCTGTTCGGCTCGGTGGATGCCTTGGGTCTGGAGCGAGACCGACACCACGGGGCGGTCTCGGTGCTGGCGCACGTGCTTGGCCGTGCGGCGGACCTCGAGCCCGGAGCTCCGCATGTCGAAGAGGTCCAGGCCGCCCATTCGCCAGCCTTCGATGCGGGCGCTGATGCCCGTCTCGCATTCCTCGTGGACGATCTCGTTCGGCACGGAGTTGTCCGTCATCGCGTGGTGGAACGCGTCCACCCTGTCGCGTGGCGCGAGGTCCTCCAGGTCCAGCAGCAGCACAAACCAGCCCTCCAGCGCGGTGTTCGGGTGCGGCGGCGCCCATCCTCCCGGTGACACCGGGCACCCGGTTGCCTTCCCGTGCACGGGTCTGTTCCTTTCGTGCCCGCACGGCTGTGAAGGCCTGCGTCGAGGGGCAGCAGGCCGGCACGTACAGGCAACCGGTCCTCTCGCCTGGCCTCTAGCTTCGGATGTGCGCCGCCTGATCCGCGCGGCGTGCACCCTCGATCCGCAGAGAGGTCCGATCCGTGACTGACCACGCATTTGTCGCGCCGGTTCTGGAGCCGCTGGCCGCAGCCTTCGCCGAGGCGACCGGAACGCCGCCGTTCCTGTTCGAGCTGGCTCCGGTGGAGGGCCGTAAGGCCGTCGAGGAGGTGCAGTCCGGCGATGTCGAGCTGCCCGCGGTCGACGAGGAGTGGGTGACCGTCGAGGGCGGACCGACCGGCGAGGTGCGGGCCAGGATCGTGCGGCCCGCCGGCACACAGGGTGAGCTGCCTGTGATCGTCTTCGTGCACGGCGCCGGCTGGGTCTTCGGCAGCGCCCACACCCACGACCGGCTGGTGCGTGAACTGGTCGTCGGAACCGGTGCCGCGGTGGTCTTTCCCGAGTACGACCTTTCCCCCGAGCACCGCTACCCGGTCGCCGTCGAGCAGGTCTGGACCGTTGCCCGCTGGGTTGTCACCCACGGTGGCGCGCACGGGCTGGACGCCGGCAGGATCGCGGTGGCCGGCGACTCGGTCGGTGGCAACATGAGCGCGGTGCTGACCCTGCTCGCCAAGGAGCGCGGCGGCCTGGCGCTCGCCCACCAGGTGCTGTTCTATCCGGTGACCGACGCCAACTTCGACACCGGCTCCTACCGCCAGTTCGCCGAGGGCTACTTCCTGCGGCGCGACGGTATGCGGTGGTTCTGGGACCAGTACACCACCGACGACAGCCAGCGCGCCGAGATGACCGCCTCCCCGCTGCGAGCCACCGTCGAGCAGCTCACCGGCCTGCCCCCGGCGCTGGTGATCACCGCGGAGGCGGACGTCCTGCGCGACGAGGGCGAAGCGTACGCCGCCAAGCTGCGGCAGGCCGGCGTGGCCGTGACCGCCGTCCGCGTCCAGGGGGTCATCCACGACTTCGTCCTGCTCAACGCCCTGCGCGGCACCCAGGGCGCCGAGGTGGCCATCGCGCTGGCCATCGCCACGCTGCGCAAGGCCCTCGCCGCCCACTGACACCCCCCGGGCGGACGGCGGGCAGGGGACCGGAGCGCCGCCACGGCCCGGGCCCCGGCCGCCGACCGCGCCCGTGCCAAGCCCGAGGAGACCCCATGGTCACCAGCGACAACAGCCCCGAGGAACCCGCGGCTCCAATCCGGCCCGCCGGAGGCCGCCACCACGAGCCTGATCTGCGCGGCATGACCCGCATCACCCTGCGGCCCATCGCCTCGCCGATGCCGCTCGGCTTCTATACCGTGGCCATCGCCTCGACCATCGTCGGCTGCCTCCAGCTCGGCCTGTTCGAGGACGGTGCCGAGCGCGCCGTCGCACTGACCATCCTCCCCGCGTTTGTCCTGCAACTCCTTGTCGGATGGCTGGCGTTCGGTGCCCGGGATGTCCTGGCGGCGACCCTGATGGCCTGCTTCTCCGGGATGTGGCTGGCCAGTTCGCTGGTCCTGGCCACCGCGCCGACGGGCGGCTCCCGGGTGCTGGGCGTGCTGAACCTCTGCTTCGCCCTGTTCGCCCTGCTGATGGCCGGTGTCGCCAAGCCCAAGCGTGCGCTGTGGCTGGTGCTGTGCACCGCCGTGCCGCGCTTCTCGGTGGCCGCGGCCGCCAACCTGACCGGCGTGCACTGGCTCCTCAACCTTTCCGGCACGCTCGGGCTTCTCCTGGCCGCGGTCTCGATGTACGCCGCCTTCGCCCTGATGCTGGAGGACATGCGCGGCCAGGAAGTGCTGCCGCTCGGCCGCACCGGCCCCGCCCGCCAAGCCGTCGACGGCGACCTGACGGTCCAGCTGCGCAACCTCGAACGCCACGCCGGCGTCCGCCGCACCCTCTGAGCCCGCCACCGGGCCGGCCGAGCAGCGCGCGGCCGTGTCTGTGCCCGCGCCCCTATGACGTGACCCCACCGAGAGTGAGAGCCCCATGTCCACGATGCCGGTCAGCGGCGTCACCCCCGCACCCGGGACCGGCGAGCGCGCCGACCTCGTCCTGCGCAACGCACGGATCCACACCGGCGACCCACTGTCCCCGGCCGCCACCGCGCTCGCCGTCCGCGCCGGCAAGATCACCGCCATTGGCGACGACGCCGCGGTCGCCGCCCACGTCGGGCCCCGAACCAGAGTCGTCGACGCGCTGGGCCGACGCGTCGTCCCCGGCCTGAACGACTCGCACCTGCACGTCATCCGCGGCGGCCTCAACTACGTGCTGGAGCTGCGCTGGGACGGCGTCGCCTCGCTGCGCCAGGCGTTGGCGATGCTGCGTGAGCAGGCCGGACGCACCCCGAAAGGGCAGTGGATCCGGGTGGTCGGCGGCTGGTCGGCCGAGCAGTTCGCCGAGCGGCGGATGCCCACGCCCGCCGAGCTGAACCAGGCCGCCCCCGACACCCCGGTGTTCGTCCTGCACCTCTACCAGTCCGCGATCCTCAACGGGGCCGCCGTCCAAGCCGCCGGCTTCACCCGGGACACCCCCGACCCGCGCGGCGGGCAGATCGTCCGCGACCGTCACGGCCGGCCCAACGGGGTGCTGCTGGCAGCGCCGAGCGCGCTGATCCTCTACTCCACCCTCGCCGCCGCGCCGACCCTGGACGCGGCGGACCGCAAGGTCTCCACCCGGCACTTCCTGCGCGAGCTCAACCGCTTCGGCCTCACCTCCGCCGTGGACGCCGCCGGCGGCTTCCAGAGCTTCCCCGACAACTACGCCACCGTCATCGACCTGGCCCGCGAGGGCGAGCTGAGCGTGCGGATCGGCTACCACCTCTTCCCGCAGACCGCCGGGCAGGAGATCGCCGACCTCACCCGCTGGGTGGAGAGCGTGCGGCCCGGCGACGGCGACGAGTGGCTGCGGCTCAACGGCGCCGGGGAGAACCTGACCTGGGCTGCGGCCGACTTCGAGAACTTCTCCGAGCCCCGCCCCCAGCTGTCCGCCGGCTACGAAGGCGAGTTCGAGCGGGCCGTGAGGCTGCTGCTGGAGCACGGCTGGGGATTTCGGCTGCACGCCACCTACGACCAGACCATCCGCCGGGACCTCGCCGTCTTCGACAAGCTCGCCGCCGAGGGCCTGTTCCCCGGCGGCAACCGCTGGCTCTTCGACCATGCCGAAACGGTCACCCCCGACAGCCTGGAGCGGATCGCCGCGCTCGGCGGCGCGATCAGCGTCCAGAACCGGATGTCCTTCCAGGGCCAAGCCTTCACCGACCGCTACGGCCCGCAGGTCGCCGCGCACACCCCGCCGCTCAAGGAGATGCTCGCCTGCGGCATCCCACTGGCGGCCGGCACCGACGCCACCCGGGTCTCCTCCTACAACCCCTGGGTCGCCCTCCACTGGCTGGTCACCGGCCGCACCGTCGGCGACCTGGCGCTCTACCCGCCGGACCGGCTGGTCTCCCGCGAGCTCGCCCTTGAGCTGTACACGCGCGGCGGCGCCCGGATCACCGGCGAGGACGACGTCAAGGGCGTCCTCAAGGAGGGCTGGTACGCCGACTTCGCCGTCCTCAGCCACGACTTCTTCGCCGTGCACCCGGACGACATCGCGCACATCGAGGCCGTCCTGACCGTCGTCGGCGGCCGGATCGTCTACGCATGCGGCGAGTACAAAGGCCTCGACGAAGCGCTCCCGCCGCTCAGCCCTGCCTGGAGTCCGGTCGCCCGCTTCGGTGGCTACCAGGCCACCTTGCCGCCATCGGCCGGCGCCCGTCAGGCCGGCCTGCTGGCACAAGCCGTCGCGGAAGGCGAGCAGCACCGGCAGTGGAGGGCCGCCCGCGGGTTCGCCGCACCACAAGAGCCCCCCGCCGCCCTCGACCCCTGTTTCGGCCCCTGACCCGACCGCGGCTGCTACCCGCCCGCCTCTCGCACCACCTCACCCACCGTTCACCCAGGGAAGGAACCCACCATGTCGGACTTCAACTTCGATCTCGACGCCGTCACTGCCGCGCCCAGCCGTGACCTGCTCACCCCCGACAACGCGATGATGCTGTTCGTCGACCACCAGCCGCAGATGTTCTTCGGCGCCGCCAGCGCCGACCGCGTCGCCGTCATCAACGCCACCGTGGGCCTGGCCAAGGCCGCCAAGGTCTTCGACGTCCCCGTCGTCCTGTCCACCGTGGCCGCTGCCTCCTTCTCCGGCCCCATCCTGCCGCAGCTGCGCGAGGTCTTCCCCAAGCACGACATAGTCGACCGGACCTCCATGAACGCCTGGGAGGACGAGGCCCTGGTGGAAGCCGTCAAGGCGACCGGCCGCCACAAGATCGTGCTCAGCGGCCTGTGGACCGAGGTCTGCCTGGTCCTGCCCGCCCTGTCCGCGCTCAGCCAGGGCTACGAGGTGTACGTCGTCGCCGACGCCTCCGCCGGCGTCACCCCGGCCGCCCACGAACACGCCATCCAGCGGATGACCGCCACCGGCGCCGTCCCCGTCACCTGGCTGCAGGTGCTCCTGGAGCTCCAGCGCGACTGGGCCCGCACCGAGACCTACGCCGCCACCACTGACGTGGTCAAGGAGCACGGCGGCGCCTACGGCCTGGGCATCGTCTACGCCCACACCATGGTCGATCCGCACGCCGCCGGCTGACCGGAGCCATCCGACCATGGACACCGACACCGGACTGCTCCTGCTGCGCCTCCTCGTGGGTCTCCTGATCGCCGCCCACGGAGTACAGAAGGTCAGCTTCCTGCTGGGCGGCAGCGGACTGGCGGGCGGCACCGAGGAGTTCCGGCACGACGGCTTCCGCGGCGGGACCCTCACCGCCCTCACTGCGGGAGCCAGCCAGATCGGCTCCGGCCTGCTGCTGGCCGCCGGAGCCCTCACCCCGCTCGCCGCCGCCGGAGCCATCGGCGTGATGACCGTCGCGCTCACCGTCAAATGGCCCAACGGCCTGTGGGTGCAACACGACGGCTACGAGTACCCCCTCGTCCTCATCGGCACCGCCACCACGCTCGCCCTCACCGGACCCGGCCGCCTCTCCACCGACCACGCCCTGAACCTTCCCCACTGGCCCGCCTGGTCCGCCCCGGCCGCACTGGCCCTCGGCGTGGCCGGCGGCCTGGCCGTGCGCGCCCTGCTCCACCACCCGCCCTCACCCCAGACTCCGCCGAGGTCCCCGTGACCCCACCCACGCACCACGCGTTGGTGCCCGCCCCGTACCCGGAAGGATTCCGATGATGACCGGCCGTCCGCCGAGCCGACGCCACACCCTCAAGGGCGCCGTCGGTGCCGCCGCCGCCCTCACCCTCGCCTCGGCCACCGGGGCCCCGTCGGCTTCGGCTGCCGACGGGGCCGGAACCGAGGCCAACGGGGCCGGAAAGGCGACCGTGGTCCTCGTCCACGGCGCGTTCGCCGACGCCGCCAGCTGGAATCCCGTCACCGAACGGCTCCAGCACCAGGGCTACACGGTGACCGCCGCGGCCAACCCGCTGCGCGGCCTCGCCCACGACGCCACCCACGTGGCGGCCCGGCTCGCCGCGATTCCGGGCCCCGTCGTCCTGGTCGGCCACTCCTACGGCGGCGCCGTCATCACCCAGGCCGCGGCCGACACGCCCAACGTCAAGGCCCTCGTCTACGTCTCCGCGTTCGTCCCCGACGCCGGAGAGCTCCTCGGCGAACTCGCCGTCCGGTTCCCCGGCTCACAGCTCGACGCCGCGCTCACCCCCGTCCCCGTCCCCGGGGCCGACGGCACCGCCGCCACCGACCTCTACATCCGCCCCGACCGCTACCACGACGTCTTCGCCCAGGACGTGGCGCGCTCCACCACCCGGGTGCTCGCCGCCGGGCAGCGCCCGCTCAGCGCCTCCGCGTTCACCGACCGGGTCAGCGCCGCCGCATGGCGCGCCCTGCCGTCGTGGAACCTGATCTCCACCCAGGACCGGGGCATCGTCCCCGCCCTCCAGCGGTTCCAGGCCGCCCGAGCCCGGTCCTGGACCACCGAGGTGCCCACCTCCCACCTGCCGATGCACAGCAGGCCCGACGCCGTCACCGCCCTGATCCGCGCCGCCGCCCGCACCGTCCGCCCCTGACCCCCGCAGTTCCGAGGAGCTTCCCCGTGCCGTCCCCCGAATCCACCGCGCCTCACGCGCGTGACCTCGCCCAGGTCGAGGCCGCCAACGCCACCGGCCGCATCCCCGTCGTCTTCATCCACGGTCTGTGGCTGCTGCCCACCAGCTGGGACCGGTGGGCCACCGTCTTCGAGCAGGCCGGCTTCGCCCCGGTCCTGCCGGGCTGGCCCGATGACCCGGCCACCGTCGAGGAGGCGCACGAGCACCCCGAGGTCTTCGCGGGCAAGAGCGTCGGACAGGTCGCCGACCACTTCTGCGACCTGATCGGCCGTCTGAAGCGCAAGCCGGTGGTGATCGGCCACTCCTTCGGCGGGCTGATCACCCAGATCACCGCCGGACGCGGCCTGTCCCAGGCATCGGTGGCGATCGACCCGGCGCCCTTCCGGGGCGTGCTCCCTCTGCCGCTGTCCTCCCTGCGCGCCGCGAGCGCCGTGCTCGGAAACCCGGCCAACTACCATCGCGCGGTGCCGCTGACCTTCGACCAGTTCCGCTACGCCTTCGCCAACGCCGTCAGCGAAGAAGAGGCCCTGCGGCTGTACGGCACCTTCGCGGTGGCCGCCCCCGGCGAGCCGCTCTTCCAAGCCGCAGCCGCCAACCTCAACCCCCGGACCGAGGCGAAGGTCGACACCCACGCGGCCAGCCGCGGACCGCTGCTGATCATCTCGGGCCAGAAGGACAACACCGTGCCCTGGGCGATTGCGAACGCCGCCTACAAGAAGCAGGCGCAGAACGAGCACGCCGTCACCGAGATCACCGAAATCCCCGGCCGAGGCCACTCCCTGACCATCGACAGCGGCTGGCGCGAGGTCGCCGACACCGCGCTCACCTTCGTCCGCCGCTTCGTCGACCCGACCACCTGAGACACCCCCGACCACAACCGACCAAGCCGGACCCACACGGTGCCGGCCCCCGCCCACCGGACCTTCCACAAGGCGCACCGGTGGCCGAACAACCATGACAAGGAGAACCGATGGACCTGCCCAGTCAGCCGCCGGCAGCCAGGCGACCGGGAGCGCGCCGGGCGGCGCGCCTGCCGATCATGGCGCTCACCACCCTCACCCTGCTACTCACCGCAGGGCTCTCGCCCGCGACGGCGACCGAAAGGACAGCGGCTCAACGAGGGAGGCCCGGCCCGCTCTCCCGAAGCCATGGCCTCCGACTGGTTCCGCGGCGACAACTACCAGTTCGTCCGCGGCAAGGACAACCAGATCTGGTGGCGCTACGCCAACGGCAGCTGGCGCGTCATGCCGGGCAACGGCCGCACCCACCACCGCCCCGAGGTCACGGTGATCGAGGACGAAGCCGGCCCCCACCTGGTCGTCTTCCACACCGGCGACAACGGGGAGGTCTACTACAGCCTCCTGGGAGGCGCCGCCGGAAACATCTGGTCGCCCTGGACACAGCTGGGCCACGTCGGCACGAGCAACGGCATCTCCGCCGCCGGATTCCGCAACAGCGCCCGGCTGACCACCGTCGTCGGCGACCGGGTATGGGTCGCGGAGATGACGATGTCCAACGGCCGGATCACCACCGGCCCGTACTGGCGCCCGCAGACACATCCCCGGGTCTTCACCGCCTCCCGCTACATCCATGCCCCCGTGATCACCAACGACGGCGTGTCGATCGCACGCGAGGTCGAACTCATGGATGCCATCATCGGGTGGGACCGCAACGTCTGGATCTCCCACACGAGTCTGGAAAATTTCACCAATGCCACCTACGCCGCCGTACCCGGCAACGCCCGGTGCGAGTCCGTGAGCCTGGGCCGTGGCGGCCCGGAGCAACTGGTCACCGACCGCAACAACCCGGCCTGGCGGGCGCAGCGGAACGTGGTACTCGGCTGTATCAGCCCCAACGACCACCAACTGTGGCTCAACCGCTCCACCGACGGCGGCTACACCTGGCAGGGCTGGAACCACAGCACCGGCGGCCCCTCGCCCTCCGACGCCGCCCGGTCGATCGAAGGCGCACCCGGGGGAGAGGTCTTCGCCAGCATCTCGTGGGGGAACGACACCGCTCCCTTCTCGCGGCACGTGGTCGTCAACAAGCGCGTCCTGTGACCATCCTCCGCTCCGCGATAGTGCCCGTTGGCGGGCCGGATTCCGCTTCGGTCTTGGCAATCGACCTGGTGGGTCCGCTGGACGGCCACGTGATCCCGGCCGTCCACTAGCCTGCCATCGAAGCGGGCCGCAACCGGAGATCTATGCGGCCCCCTGCCACCCCGGGTCACGGGTGGAGGGCGAGCGGGCTTCCACCGCTGCCCGCGTGTAGCGCCCGCCAGTCCCTGGGGGTGATTCCGAAAGCGCCTTTGAAGGCGCGGCTGAAATAAGCGGCGTTCGGGAAGCCCCACCGGTACGCCACCGCCGCGATCGAGCGATGCCGTGCCCAGGGGGCCGCAAGTTCCGCACGGCAGCGTTCGAGGCGCTGCGACCGAACCCACTCGCCCAGGTGCACACCGTTTCGGGACAGGACCTTGTACAGCTGCCGGAGTGAGACGTGGTGGTAGGCAGCGACACGCGCCGGTGTCAGGTCGTGATCACCCAGGTGAGCCCGGACGTAGTCCATGACTCGCAGGCACAGGGTCTCGTCCGCAGTCTGACAAGTCGTGCGGTGGTCGCCGAGCCGGGCCGTGATGAGAGCGCGCAGCAATTCGATGCCCGGCCTGCCCGCTGCCTGCAGGTCGTGCGCGGGAGACGCCGCGGGTCGGACCTGCTGGCGCGCGATCCGCCGCAGGTAAGTGGCGGTAAGGTCGGCCAGCGGGTCCCGGCGGCTGAACGGCACTGCGGTGGCCAAATTCAACAACCGGTCAGGTAGAGCGAGTTCGGTGCGCGGGATGCGGAAGTAGTGCTGATGGATCCCGTCCCTGTTCAGGAGCGTGTAGGGGCGCGTGGTCTCGTAAAGCGCCAGGTCGCCGGGTCGCAGCACAGCTTCCCTGCCATCCTGCACGACCACGCTGCTGCCGGTGACCTGCAGCCCGACGAACACGCTCGGCTCCATGTCGTCCCGGGCAAGTGCGGGAGTACGCCGAACGACGGTGGCGTTGGCGCGCACCGAGCAGACGGTCAACGGCCCGACACGGCTGATCACCCCTGCAGTGCGGATAAGCCGCGGGTCGGGTTGATGGGTGATCTCCACCCGCACCACGCTGCTCCAGATCACCTCGCGAATCGCCTCCGCCCGCTCGCCAGGCGCCATGGCCGTGGTGTCGATCCACATCTGCTGGTCGCCTCCCCCTGGGTCCGCTCGACAGGCTGGTGCCTGAGCAAAGTCAAACGGGTGGCGGCACTGTTGACAAGGCGCGGCCTGGCTGATCGTCCCATAGTGGGGCCTTGACCCCGGGTTTTGGACACCGGAGAGACTTGGATCTTGATGGGCCAGGAGAACGGAGTCCCTGGGGGGATGGAGCACTACCCCGCCGAGTTCAAGGCGGACGCGGTCGCGTTGTACCGGTCGAGGCCGGGAGCGACGGTCAAGTCGGTCGCCTGCGATCTGGGGGTGAACACCGAGACGCTGCCGGAACTGGATCCGGGCCGCCGACGGCCGCCCAGGCGTTCACTCCTCACCGCCGGCTGCTGCCCGGGATGGCGGTGACACCGTTCAGGCAGAGCTGGCCGCGGCCCGGAAGAGGATCCGTGAGCTGGAGGAAGAAGCGCGACGTTCTCCGCAAGGCGGCTCGTCATTTCGCCGGGGAGACGCGCTGGTGAGCCGCGGCCAGTTCGTCCAGGATCACCAGCGCCGTCACGGCATGAATGGCTTTGCGACATCCAGGCCAGTGCCGGGGCGCACCGACCCTTATATGCGAGTGTGATGCATGTAGCCCCCTGCGTCGCGGCAGCGGGGCGCCGGTCAGGCGGCCGCGAGATCGAGGGCATCGGCGACGGTACCCGACGTCCGAGCCTCCCGGACCCAACAGGTATCTCGCCACCATCCAGTGCCTTCAGGGCTGCCCAGCAATGAGCAGCCGCCTCCGCCGACGAGAGGCGGAAATCTGCAATGCCGTAGAGGCAGGAGTGGCAGGGAGCCTGTGTGGATCACGAATGGCGTGTGATCGACTGGGCAAGTCCGGGGGGCCTGGGGGCGGAAGTCGAGCTCCCCGGCCTTGGGGTCGGCTCTCGCTACACCACGGCGGCCACCACGCTGACTCGTTGGGAGGCGGTGGTCGGCTCCACGCGCCGGGATGGGCCCCGTCGGTGCCGCACCACGGGTGAGGTGAACAGGACAAAGGCGGCCGGCCCTCGCCGGGGCCGTGACCTGTGAGCAGTGCGATCCGTGGGGATGACATGTCGGCAGTGCCAGGCGCCCGGGCGGGTGCCGGGCCGGGCGAGGCCGCCGGACCGGCTGGTCAGGGTTGGGCCACGGCCGGTCCGGCAGGTATCGACCCGTCCGTACGCGAGACGGTCGAGCAGATCGTGGGCGCGCTCCGCGACGGCAACGACGCGGCGATCCGCACCCTGCCGACCGATCTGGCCGCCGTCGCGGACATCGCCGCCCTGCTGTACTTGCGTGAGCGGCTGTACGCGACGCGGTGACCCGCGACTAGCGCCGGTACTCAGGGCCGGCCGGGCGGCGATGCGACTGCCGGAGCTCCTCGGCGGCGCGGGCGATGAAGTGGCGGGTTCGCTCTGGGTTCAGGGCCTGCGCCTGAAGGCGGTCGAGCATGGCGCTGTAGGGCTGCACGTCGGATCGCTTTTCCAGATAGAGGTCGCTGGTGAACCGCTCCAGATGCACCGTCCCTGCCAGGGGGGCGTCCGGGAATTGGAGGATGGAGAACTGTCCCGAGATGCCTGGGTGGGCTCCCGCGTCGTGCGGGAGGACCTGCACGGTGACGTGCGGCTGCGCGCTGGGGTGGTTCAGGTACTCGAGCTGTTCACGCATGATCTCCGGGCCGCCGACAACGCGGCGCAAGACCGATTCGTCCAGCACGACCCATAAGCGGAAAGCCCGGGCCGGGTGGCGGGCCCGGTGCTGACGGCGCAGCCGGACCTCAAGGCGCGTGGCGATCTGTTCAGGGGTGGCCTGAGGGATCGTTTCCTCGATGACGGCGCGTGCGTAGGCGGCGGTTTGCAACAGATCGGGGATCAGCAGGAGCTCGTAGGAGCGGATGGAGGCCGCTGCCGTCTCCAGGCCGATGTAGACGGCGTAGGGGACCTCGCCGCAGGCGACCCACCAGCCCTGTCGGTTAGATTCCGTGGCCATCCGCATCAACGCGTCGATGACCTGAGGGTCTGTGACGCCGTAGAGGCCGCACAGGTCCCTCACATCACGGGGCTTGATGGCGCGGCGGCCGTTCTCCAAGTGACTGATCTTGGGCTGGGAGATCAACAGATGCTCGGCCACCTGCGTATCGTCAGGCCACAGGCCAGGCGGAGCCGGCGCAGTTCCGCGCCCAGCCGACGCCTTCTGACGGTGGGGTTTCCGTTCGCCGCCACGGGCGGTCTACCTCCGGCTCGGGCCTGTCTACCAGCCGCGGGAATGCCACGGCCGGGCCCGGGCGAACGCATTCGCCGTAATGATCCACGAGCCCTGCGGGCGAGTGTCACGTTGCACGAATGGGCCTGCGTGCACAACCCGAGCAGGGTTCACCCAGACGCCACGCCCTTCCACCTATCTGCCCGAAAAGCCCGCTTACAGAATCGGACCAACCGGTGTGAACGCGGGCGGCCGGATGCATTGAGAGTGGCGACACGCGCCGCTGCCCGGCCCGGTGAGGTGGACGAAGAACGCGGTAGATCCGAGCCTCACCCCCGGCGTTTCAGCGCCCTTGCCAGGCGGGGGAGCTCGTCGTGGAGCAATCGGCCGGCCAGCACCCCGCCGAAGACGACGACGCCCACGCCGACCAGCCAGGACTGGATGACCAGGACGGTTCCGAACGGGCCGTAGGTGACGGCGCTGGATGCGATCAGCGGTGAGAACACGAGCCGGGAGAAGAGTCTGAGGCCGAGCAGCCCGAGCATGGTGGCAACCGCCCCGGGCAGCAGGGTCGCCCAGGCGACGCGGCCGCCGAGCAGGAGCCGCTGGGACCACCAGAAGAACAGGGTGCCGCTCAGCACCGTGACCACCCCGCGGGGCCGAGGAATCCCGCCGCAGGGGTGTGATCGCGGACAGGAAGAGGATCCCGATGAGGGCGGCGAGCCACAGCACGTGCCGCCACCTGGCCCACCAGCGGGCCGGGGGCAGATCCCAGATCCTCTCGTAGCCGCTCTGGACCGCCGCCCCGAAGGACAGACCGAATACGCCGAGGACGGCGAGGCCGAACGCCGTCGTGGTCCGCCACGCCTGGCCCGGCAGGGCGAACAACCGCTCGATCTCCACTCTGGCGGCCGGCGAGACGCCGAGCCCGTCCCAGCCACTGCGCGAACCCCCGCCCGCTCGCCGGATCGGCCGCGGACACGACGATCAGCAGCGGCACCAGCGTCAGGAACCCGAGCGCCGCGAAACCCAGCGACCGCTGCCACAGGTCGATGTCGCTGCCCCGCCCCCACCGGCGTCCGGCCCGCGAGCGGCGGATCGCGCTGCGCAAGCGCCCGAACGCAGCCAAGCGGCCCACGGCATCGGACCAGATGCCCCCGCTAGGGCGCACTTGGGCGCGTCTCCGGGCCCGGGGCTTCGGTCGGCCGCTCTGCCGAGGCGCCGTGCTCAGGAGCCTTGCGCCAGCGGGCTTCGCAGAACGAATAGAGGCCGAACAGCAGGAGGCCCACCGCCGCGGCGATCAACAGCACGGGCCCGGCGGGTGTGGTGGCGAACGAACGCAATGTCTCGTCCATGCCCTTGGCTCGGCTGGGATCGAACTGCACCGCGGCCAGGAGGACGAACAGCCCGGCCACCGCAGCGACCACGCCGGTCGCCACGCCGCCGACGATGCCCAGCCCCGCGACGATGCGCCGCGTCGTCGGGCTCATCTCGCCCGTCCGGAGATTCTCCTCGAACTTCCGCATCAGGCTCCGGACCACGATCACCACGCCGACGATGACCAGGACGGCCCCGACCACGCCGACGAGCACCCGCCCGAAGGGCCAGGCCAGCACCCTCGCGGTGTAATCCTTCGACGTCTCGTCGCCGGGCCGGCCCCCGGCGGACCCGCCGACCAGCGCGGTCTGCACCACCCCGATACAGATCACGGTATAGAAGACCGCCAACCCCAAAGAGCCCACGCGCCGGGTCCACTTGTCGCCGCCCGACACCGCCTGCCCGAACGCGGCCTCGGACAGCCGCCACAGCGCCATCGCCGCCAGCCCCACCACCAGCGCCCACAGCAGCACCCGGCCGAACGGCTGCTCCCCGATGGTCCGCACCGCACCGGACCGGTCGGCCTCCTTGCCACTGTCACCGCCGAAACCCATCTGCACGGCCAGCAGCCCGACCAGCACGTAGATCACTCCCCGGGCGCAGAGTCCGACCCTGGACAGGACCTCCATGGCGCGACTGTTGGACATACGCCGCCCCTGGGACCTGGCATGGGAGACATTGCCCTTCCTGATGGCCATACGTGGCACCTCCGGGGCCCTGCCGTGAAGCGGCAGGGCGGGCGCGGTGGTCAGTGCTTGAAGGCGTCCTTGATCTTCGCCGCGGCCTGCTTGGTGTTGCCCTTGATCTGGTCACTGCGGCCCTCGGCCCGTAGGTGCCAGCTGCCGGTGACACGGCCGACGGTCTTTTTGGCGCCGCCCTTGACCGCTTCGGCCTTGTGCGCAATCTTCTTGCCGATGCTCATCGGTCGCCACCCTTCGTAAGTCGTGTGCCGGTACATGGCGGGCTACCGGGGTTCCGATCGGTGCCTGAACGGTTTGAGCCCCCTGCGGTGCCCGCCGCCCGGGTTGGGCTCTCGCGCACCCGTCGCCTGCGGGCGGGCGATGCCGCGCTGGTCTACGACGTCGGCGCGGTCGTTGCCGGCGGCGGCCGCCTCCCGTCGTGCGTCCGGGGCGTGCGTCATGGCCGCGGCGAGAGGTACGGCGGCGGGCACCGGCCACAACAAGGCTCAGCCCGAGCAGGGCCACGGCTCCCACGATGATGCCGTAGAGGAAGAGGGTGCCGGTGGAGCCGGTGACCTCGTAGTCGAATACGGAGAATCCGCCGGTCAGCTCGTGGACGCTGCCGTCGTTGGTCACGACGCCGGCCACACCGACGACCAGAGCGGCGACCAGGAGGACGAGTCCGAGGATGACGAGCATGGCGCGCTCCAGAGGTGTCTTTCCACGGTAGGACTGTCCTGCCCGGGAAGCCACCATCAGGGGGCAGATCTACCCTGGGAGCAGGGGCTTTGCATCACTCCGTGAGATCGGCGGACATCATGATCGTCCTCGGAATCGTCCTGTGGATCCTGGGATCCGTCGGACACAAGGTCGGCGGACGACGGCACTACTGGTAGCCGCCCCTGATCCGTGCGGGAACACCCTGTTCGCGCACGACCACCGACGCCGAGGACACCTCCGTCTGCCGCGCCTTTGACACGCGCACCCGCGAACCGAGGCATCACACCATGGCCCTCTTCTACCTCCTGCTGATCGCCACGATCGCTCTGATCATCGTCGGCGCGACCGTCGAAGGCATGCTGTACCTGGTCTCCGCCGGCGTACTCCTCCTCATCGCCGACGTCCTCTACCTCGCCGTGAGGTCGGTACTACGGCGCCGTCGCCCGGCCCGCTGACCCGCCAACCACCTGCCTGCCTAGCATCACCGTGCTCTTGCCGGTCCGCCTCACCCACGGCCTGGTCGGGGCTGTCGACGAACTGTTCCTGCACACTGGCCCAGTCCCGGGCGTACCGGTCCCGGACGGTGGAGGGCAACGGCCTGATCTCGAGCGCCTCTGTAGTGCGTCGGGGGTGGAGTGGCCGGCGTGTTCGGCAAGTTGCCAGCTGTTCTTGCGGGACACCGGGCCGAGCAGTGCGCGCACGTAGTCCCGCATGCGGCGGCGTGGTTCGACGCGGGCGATGTGGTGCCCGAAGGTGGTGAAGGGGCGGTCCAGGTCGAGGTCCCGGGTCTCGCCTGTCTGCTCGGTGGTCATGGCCGAGGCTTCCCCGGTCCATGACGATCTTGCCGTCGGGGGCACTCCTTCGAGGGGAAGGCGGGCAGAAGCCGTCCGTGACGGCAGCCTGCCAGCTACATTCCCGCCGCTCGACGTTTTCCCCAGGTCAAGCCGCAAGGCACTGCTGGAGTACTAGCCGTGCCAGGTCCTTGCCCGCATGTGCCCCAGCCCCTGTGGGGCGGTCATTCGGTCCTGCCGGACCTCAGCTGGACCGTCGGGCATTGGCTCCCGCCGTGCGGGTTCTGGTACGGCCGTGTGGCGAGGTCCTTGCACGCGCACGTCCACGGGACAGCATGGCGTGCGCGAGTGGCCAGCCGAGGGAGACGATGGAGTCGGGCGAGACCACCGGCGCCGGTACATGGCCTCGGCGCGGCAATGCGGCAGGAGCCTGAGCCGGCCGGAAGGAGAGCCCGGACGATGAACGCAACCGAGCCTCTGCGGAGCGGTCCCGGCGCGGCGCGGGCCGTTCCGTCCGAGCCGGGCGGCCTGCTCGATGTGCTGAACGTGGCCGCTGTTCTCCTCGATGCCGAGGGCAGGATCGATCTGTGGAGCCCGCAGGCCGAGGACCTGTTCGGCTACAGCGCCCAGGAGGCCCTCGGCGCGTTCGCCGGCCATCTGCTGGTCCACGAGGACTACCGGGACCTCGTGCTGGACATGTTCGCCGAGGTCATGGGGGGCGGCGGCAGCTGGGCGGGCGTCTTCCCCGTCCGGCACAAAGACGGCAGCACACGGATGGTGGAGTTCCGCAACATGCGGTTGCAGGACGGCGCGCGGGACTACTGGGCCCTGGGCCTGGCCACCGACCAGTCGACCGTACGGCGGGTTGAGCGCGAGCTGGCACTGTCCGCCCGGTTGGTGGCGCAGTCGCCGACTGGACTGGGTGTGCTGGACACCGATCTTCGGTACGTGTCGGTCAACCCGGCGGAGGAGCGGATGAACGGCGTGCCGGCCGCCGAGCACATTGGCCGGCACGTTCATGAGGTGCTGCCGTTCCTGGACGAGTCCTTCGAGGCGGCGATGCGGGAGGTCCTGGCCACCGGCATTCCCATCGTGGACCAGTACACCGTCGGCCGGACGCCGGCGGACCCGGACCATGATCACGCCTGGTCGATCTCGTTCTATCGGCTCGAGGCCCCCAACGGGAGAGTGCTGGGGGTTGCCACTTCCAGCGTGGATGTCACCGAGCGCCACCGTGCCGTCGAGGAACAGCGCCACACCGCCCTGACTCTCCAGCGCAGCCTGCTGCCGCACCTGCCACCGCGGCGGCCGGGCCTGGAGATCGCAACCCGCTACCGTCCTGCGCAGGCCGCCATGGAGATCGGCGGCGACTGGTTCGACGTCATCCCCCTGAGCGGCGACAAGACCGCCCTGGTCGTCGGTGACGTCATGGGCAGCGGGGTCGCCGCCGCGGCCACCATGGGCCAGCTGCGCACCGCCACCCGTACGCTGGCCGACCTTGATCTCGACCCCGGCCAGGTCCTGCACCACCTCGACCACGTCACCGATGGTCTCGAGACCATCGCGACCTGTGTCTATGCCGTCTACGACCCCCAGATGGCGCAGTGCCACCTCTCCCTTGCCGGGCACCTGCCGCCCGTCCTCCTCCACCCGGACGGGAGGCGAGAGCTTCTCGACCTGCCCTCCGGCGCGCCCCTGGGCGGCTGCGGCGTCGCCTTCAGTACGACCTGCCTCGACATCGAGCCAGGCGACCAGTTCATCCTGTACACCGACGGCCTGGTCGAGACCCGCGACCAGGCGATCGATGAACGCCTAGAAGCTCTGCTTGAGGTCCTCGACGACCCCCACAGATCGCTGGATGTCACCTGCGACCTGCTTCTGGACAAGCTGCGCCACCCGGGAGACCACGACGACGTAGCCCTGCTCATTGCCCGGGCCACACCGGAGGCCGGGCAGATCACCGAGTTCGAATCACCTCGAGCGGTTCGCGGGCCAGGCTGAGGCTGCACGCGGCTCCGGCGGGGCGCGGGGGATGCTGTCAGCTCACGTCGGCGAAGGCGACGGAGCCGCTGCCGTGATGTGGCTCAGCACGCACAGCCAGCGGCCATCCCGCCTCACGAAGACATCGGTCGTCCACTCGTCGGCGTCGAACCGCCGGCCTGCGTAGTGGGCCGTGTTCGTCGCCCGCGCCGTGAACACGGCGGTATCACCGTGCACCCGGATCCTGGGCGGGCTGATGAGATCCATCGCCGAGTGGGTCAACTCGCCGGACTCGACGAACGCAAGGAACTGCTCCTTGGTGGAGATGCCCGACTCGGAGACGATCGCCCAGTCGTCTGCCATGAAGCCAGCGATCCGCGCGGCGTCATTGGAGACGATCGCAGCCGCCCAGTCCTTAACGACTGCGGTGAGCTGCGCGTGAACCGCGTCGTCCTCGGGGAGCTTCGGGGATAGTTCGGCACTGCCGCCCATGATCCGAGCGTAGCCGGGACCCGACCCCACAGCCTGATGACGGCGCCGCTCGTAGCCCGCTTCCGCCGGTGGCGCAGACGACATCAGCGTTCCCTGCACGTGAGCCGGTGACCTGCTGGGCTCGCGCGAGCCCGGCCAGACCGGCCTCGTGGCTTCGCCAGGGGGGCGGGCTGGTGCGGCCGGGTTGCTGGGGGCAGGCTGAGACGTGTACCGGCTGCGGGCACCCGCCACGCGAAAGGAGCGGGGAATGATCCAGATCGCGGATATCCGGGAGTGGCGCACCCACGACGTCGTCGACCAGGGTGGTCACAAGATCGGCACGCTGGAGGCCGTCTATGTGGACACCAGCACCGACGAGCCGGCCATGATCACCGTCCAGGTCGGGCTGCCCACCCGCCGCCACCTGGTCTTCGTACCGTTGGCCGGCGCGGTCGTGGGGCCTGGCTACGTCAAGGTCGACTACGACAAGTCGCTCGTGAAGAAGTCCCCGGCGATCGGCACCGACGACGTCCTGCCTGCTGAGGACGAAGCCGCAGTCTTCGCCCACTACGGCCTGCCCTACCAGCCCGGCGCGAACGGCGAGCGGCAGCTCGCCCGCCGCTGACCCACCCGTCAAGAAGGTGCTCTACGTCATGACGCTCTTCCTGATCCTCGTCATCCTGGCGATCGTGCTGGGCATCATCGGCGTCGCCGCCGAAGGACTGTTCTACCTGCTCATCATCGGTATCGCGGTCTTCGCCGCCGCCCTCATCTACCTGGTTGTGCACCTGCGGCGCTCCGGCCGCCACCGCCGCACGCTCCGCTGAGACCTCTCTGGAGGCTTCGGCTACTGGCCTGCCCGTCAGGGCGACGTTTCGGGCACGGCTCGGGTCAGTGGTTCGACACCCGGACATCATCACCGAAGGCTGCGGCCGGGGGAAGCGACCCGGCACGGGCCTGTCCGGTGTTCTCGGTCCCGGCGGACGTGGTGGCCGTGGGCGGGTGCCGTGCTGGCCAACTGCCCGGAACTGGAGGCACTCTCCGAGCATGTGCGCTCCTTCGCACACATGCTGACCCAGCTGCAAGGCCACCAACTGCCGACAAGGATCGAAGCGGCAACAAACGCCGACCTGCCCAGCCTCCAGCGATTCGCTCGGCACCTGGAACGCGACCTCGACGCCGTCACTGCCGGACTATCGCAGCCGTGGAACTCCGGAGTCGTCGAAGGCCATGTCAACCGGATCAAGATGCTCAAGCGCCAGATGTTCGGCCGCGCCGGCTTCGAACTCCTCCGTAAGCGCGTCCTGCTCTACTCCTGAGCTTGCCGTTCAGCCTTCAGCATCCGGCGAAAGTGCTTCGTTTTCGGCGGCGAGGGTGATCTGGGCGGTCCATGACCAGGGCTCCTGGGGCGGATCCCAGCTCACCTCTACGTCGGTGTCGTGGAAGTCGCGCGCGAGTTCCGTCACCATCACCGCCGCCGCCGCCCGCGCGTCTTGAGGGTCGGTGTTGACCGGCACGTCCAGCCGCCCACAGAGATTTCCTCTCTCGGTGACGACGCTGGTGCGCCAGCCCTCCGGCGTCGCCAACAGAACGATCCCCTTCGGAACGCCCCAGGCGGGCCGCTTCTTCTTCTCCTTCTTGCGTCTCACCATGCCCCTATCCAAGCTGAAATCTTTCAGGACAGATCGTCGATGAGCCCGAAGCCCTCCGGGAACTCCTCCAGGAACTCACGGCGAACGGGGTTGGTCTCGGCAGCTGCCATCTCCCCGAGCAGGGCGATCAGCTCCTGCTGCTGATCATTTGGCAGCGCGCTGATCACGTGGGCGACGCCCTCCATCACCTTGACCGCATCGTCCTGGTCCATCTGCTCGTCTTCGCTGCCGTTGATGAACCACAGGACATCGACCAAAGCCTCGGCCAAGGCACGACTCAGGGACGGGTACGAGGACGTCACGAGGGCCTCCCAGCGGATCAACGGCAGAGTCCGGCCATCCCACCACACACCACTGACATCACTATCCGTGAGCTTCCACAGAAGGTGGACCAGAGCCGCTACTGACGTACAAAGCCACTGCCCCGGCCACGGGGGGCAGCCTCAGTCCGAAGGGCACACGTCCGGTGGTCCGGACGGAGACCGGCCGGCCGGTACGCATCGAGGCCAGCACCTCGGTGAGGATGTCCAACTCCCGCCTCTCTCCGCAGGTTTCCGGTCCTTCTCTCGCACTCTAACCCGCCTTGCTCAGGCCACCGTCAGGACGACCTTGCCGCGGGTGCGGCTCGAACCGACCAGTTCGTGGGCCTTCGCCGCTTGTTCGAGCAGGAGCGACGCGGAGAAGTGCGGGCGGATGCGGCCGGCGTCGATCAGGGCTGCGATCGCCTCCAGGTAGGCGTAGTCCGGTTCGACCGAGACCCTGGCGAAACGGCGGCCCTCGTCCTCGACGCGGGCGGCGAGCTCGGTGTTCCAGCGCTGCATGATGCTGACCAAGGTGCCGCCGGGCTTCAGGACGCTCAGCGCACGCTCGCCCTCGGAGCTCGAGTCGAAGACGACGTCGACGTCCTTGACCGCCGCGGTGTAGTCGGTGGTGCGGTGATCGATGACCTCGTCCGCCCCGAGTTCGCGTACGAAACCGTGATGGGCGGCGCTCGCCAGGGCTGTGACGTGGCGCCGCGCGCCTTGGCGATCTGCACCGCGAAGTGGCCGACGCCACCGGCCGCCCGGTGGATGAACACCCGCTGCCCTGCGGTGAGCCGGGCCGCGTCGACCAGGCCCTGCCAGGCGGTGAGGGCGGCGAGCGGTACGGAGGCGGCCTGTACGTGGTCCAGCGTCGCGGGCTTCCGGGCCACCTGGCGCGAGGGCACGGCCACATAGTCGGCGTAGCCGGTGGCTGCTCGCGGAAAGAACGGCATGCCGAGGACCTCGTCGCCGACCTTGAAGCGAGCACCCGGTCCGGCTTCCTCGACGACACCGGAGATGTCCCAGCCCACGCCGAACGGCGGCTCGCCGAGCAGCAGGTAGGCACCGGAGCGCACCGCCACGTCGACCGGGTTGACGCCGCTCGCGTGTACGCGGACGAGCCCTCGCCGCCCAGCGGGGCGGGCTTGTCGGTCTCGACGAGCTCCAGGACTTCGGGGCCGCCGAAGGACGTCTGGATGACAGCACGCATGGTGAACTCCCTGTTGGGGTGGTGGGATCGGGGCGGTCGCCCCTCGTCTGCCTCCACGTTGGGAAGATCGAACGAGCCGCTGAATATCCTTCGGTCTTGGAAAGATGTCCGAGCGTCCACAGTGCCAGGGGGAGACGGTCTCATCGCAGCGCTCGTCGCGTGCAGCGGGTGCGTGCTCACCGCCGAGACCGCCTTGCGGCGTACTTCGCGTGCCCGTACCCGCCGACGGCGGGGAGAAGCGTGCAGCGGGCTGGTCCGCCGACGCGCTGCGCCCGCTGCAGCGGTGGGCCGCCCGTCGAGCCGCGACGGCGCCACGCCGGCGCAGCGCAAGCATCGGGTGTCCGGCATCACAGGCACACGGCAGTCCCCTTCGCCGGACGCCCCCACCCCGCCCGGCGAATGTCGCTACGATCTTCAGCCCCGAGCATTGGAGTGGCGCCATGACTGAACGTCCTGTCCACACGGTGGAAGTGCCCTTGGGTGACGGCAGCAATGAGACCGTTCGGGTCCAGATCCGTGAGGTGGACGAGGCCCTCGTCCGGGTCGGGCGGGGCGGCCGTACGGTGGCGCGGGCCGAGCGGACGCTCGGTCAGATGCTGGACACCGTACGTCCGGTGGCGGAGACCTTCGTCGGGCGGTTCTCCGGCATGGCCGACCCGCCGGACGAGATCACCCTGCAGTTCGGGGTGTCCCTGTCGGCCGGGGCGGACGTCGTCATTGCCAGCACCGCGTCGGCGGCCAATTTCTCGGTGAGCCTGACCTGGAACAGGAGCGACGTGACGGGCTCCCGTGCTGATACTGGTCAGGCGCAGGGAAGTTGACACGGGCGGGGGACCAGTGGCAGACGGGGCACGGAGCGGGGACGGGCACGCGTACGCCGGGAATGGGATCGGCCGGGACAGTCGTGAGACGGCTCCGGAACCCGCGTCTGCGCGACCCGGCCCCGAAGCCTCCGCCGAAGCCGCCCTCGTCGCCGCCGTCGTCCGCGTCAAGGGCCGGGACGGCGTCGTCGCAGGCGCCGGCTTCCTGGTGGCCGACGATCTCGTCCTCACCTGCGCCCATGTGGTCTCCGACGCCCTGGGCCGGCCCCGGGAGGATGCCGTGGAGCCCGGGGCCGAGGTCGCCGTCGATCTGCCGCTGGCCGCGTACGACGGCGGTGACCACACCGTCGAGGTTCAGCGCTGGATTCCCGTTCAGCCCGACCGGACCGGCGACATGGCCCTCCTGCGACTGCCGGAGCCGATACCCGGCGCCCGGCCCCTTCCCCTGGTCGACCCCCCGCAGGGCGTCTGGCACCACCCCGCCCGGAGCGTCGGCTTCACCGACGACCACCCCGGCGGCATCTGGCACAGCGGTACGTTCCGGGGGCCGACCCGCGAAGGATGGATTCAGCTGTCACGGGGCGACGGCGAGGGCGTGTACGTCAAGCAGGGCTTCAGCGGCAGTCCCGTCTGGGACGACGACCTCGGCGCGGTCGTCGGCCTGATGGTGGCTGCCGAACCCGGGCGCGGCGCCCAGCAGGCGTTCGCCCTGCGGACGGGCACACTCCTGGCAGCCCTTCCCGAGCTTCTTCCCCTGGCCGCCCCGCGCACCCCTTTCCGCGGGCTCAGTACCTTCCGGGAAGCCGACGCCGAGGTCTTCTTCGGGCGGGGCGGCGACATCACCCGGGTGGCCGCCGCCGTGAGCCGCGACAGCCCGGTCACCGTGTACGGCCCCTCCGGCTGCGGGAAGTCCTCGCTGGTGCTCGCCGGAGTGGTGCCGAGGATGCGGGAGGAGGGGTGCGCGGTCCTGGTCGTCAACGCCGGGCACATCGCGTCCCTGCGCCACGCGCTCGCCGGCGAGCTGTACCACCTGCACGTAGAACAGCGGGCAGTAGGCAGGGGCACGCCCGCTCCGGTCGGGAGCCCGGAGTCCGTGGCGTCCTTGCTGACCGAGCAGGGGCTGGCCGGCACCCTCCACCGCACCCTCGGCCCCCGGGCCGCCCGGGTCCTCGTCGTCGTCGACCAGGCCGAGGCCCTCCTGGACCGTTCCGATGCGGAGGTGGCGGAGGTCGCCGGCCTGCTCTTCCGGAAGCAGCAGCCGGAAGGCATCCGCGTCCTGCTCACCCTCCGCTCCGACTTCGTGGATGCGGCGCTCAGCCACCCGGTCCTGGGCCCGGCTCTGGACAGCGGAGCCACCATCCCTCTCACCCCCATGTCCCGGCACCAGTTGGAGGAGGTCATCCGCGAGCCGGTCAGGCACCTGCCGGCCGTGGCGTACGACCCCGGGCTGGCGGAGCGCATACTGGACGACGCCGGCGGCGCTCCCGGCATCCTGCCTCTGCTCGGCTTCGTCCTGTCCCAGCTGTGGGACCGGCGGGCCCGGGGGCGGCTGCGCCTGGAGACGTACAACGAGATCGGCGGGGTCTCAGGCGCCCTGGCGCGCTACGCCGAGCAGGCCTGGCGGGAGTGCGTGGACCTGGCGGACGAGGCCGACGCGCTGCGGCTGCTGACCGGGCTCGTCCGGGTGGTGCCCGGGGGAGACTCCCCGCTGCGCCGGATGATCACCCGCGAGGAGGCGGGCGAGGCGCGGTGGCGGATCGCCCAGGCGCTGGCCGGACGCCGCCTGCTCGTCCTGCACGGCGACCGGAACGGAACGCAGACGGCCGAGCTCGCCCACGAAACCCTGATCACCACATGGCCGACGCTGGCCGCGCAGGTGAGGACCGACAGCGAGCTGCTGGCGGCCCGCGCGGAGCTGCGTTACGACGTCGACCGCTGGGAGACGGCCGGACGTTCCCCCGACCTGCTGCCCGGACCGCTTCAGCTGGGTGCTCTGGAAGCCCGGCTTGCGGTTGGAGTGGACGAACTGGCAGATCAGGAAAGGGAGTTCCTCCACCTCGCACACCGGCGTCACCGGCTCCGGCGCGGCCGCGTCCGGGTCGCGTGGGGCGCCGCCGCGCTCGTCCTCGCGCTCGTCGTCGGGCTCGGCACCTTTCTCGTTCAGCAATCCCGCGTCAGCGCCGTTCGGGAGGCGGAGGGGCGGTCCCGGTCGCTGGCGGTCCTCTCGGACGAACTGGCGCATCGGGACCCGGGCGGGGCTGCCCTGCTCGCCATGGCGGCCCACGACCTCGCCCCCACCCAGGAGGCCCGCAACGCGCTGCTGCGGCGCTACGACCGCTTCGTACAGGACAGGTGGGCTCTGTCGGGGACCGAAGCCTTGATCGACCAGATGGCGACGAGCACGGACGGCCGGGTGGTCCTGGTGACGACCAAGGTCGGAGGGGCGACGAGCTCGAAGGGCGGCGCCGTGCTCTTCGTCCGGGGCGCGGGCGAGCGGATCGTACGCGCCCGGCTCCCGCTCGCCGAACAGGCCTTCTTCCCGATGGTCAGCAGGGACGGCCGCAGGATCGGCTACCTGTCGGCCAAAGACGGCGGCACTCTGGTCTGGCACGACGTGAACCGCGCGAAGGCCGACGGGACGGCAGTGCTGGGCCGGGAGAACAAGATCCGCGGGGCGGAGTTCGGACAGCCGGGAACGTCATTCGACCAACGCCTCGGCCTCGCGGACTTCTCCCCGGACGCGAGCGAGGTCGTCACCGCGACCGACGGAACGGTACGGATCCGGGAACTGGCGAGCAGGCGCATGCGGGAGCTGCCCGGGCGGCCGCCCGCGATCGATCGGGTGTGGTTCGGGCCGGACAGCGACACGCTCGTGGCTCATCTGCGCCCCGACGCCGAACAGGAGAGGTCCGGGACCGGCTCTCTGGTGGCGATCGACACCGGCACGGGAAGCATGCGGAAGCTGGCGACGGGTGTCCGTGCGTCGTCGGTCCCCGCTCTCGCCCTGTCGGGCAACGGCGCGGTGCTGACCGTCTGCCGGGAAGGGCGCTTGGGGGCCGGCCCCAGGTACGAGGCCGTCCGTGTGGCGGACGGGCGGGTGCTCACCCGTCACGCGACCGGAGAGTTCTCCGGCTCGTGCAAGGGCATCGCGGCCGACGGTACGGGGGACCATTTCGCCGTCCCCACTGTGGGCGCCACCTGGCAGGTCGTCGGGACCCGGCCCGGAAGCACGGTACGGGACGCGCTGGGGCCCCCGAGCCTCAAACTCCGGGACGTGGACCTGTCCCTCGTGGGCGATCCGGAGGAGCCCGTACTGATCGTCCGGGACGAGAGCGCGGTGACCGGTCGCCCCTTGGGCTGGAGCACCATAACAGCCGACAGCCCTCCCGTACTGCTGAGCGGTGCGGCCTGGGGCGAGGGAGGCGAGACGGTGGTCCGGCTCGGAGAGGACGGGGACGGTCTGGGCATCGTACGCATGGACGCGCAAGGGTCGACCCTCGTCAAGGAGGTGAAACGGCCGCCGCGGAAGGCGCGGTCCGAGTTCTCGCAGGACCCGCCGCAGGTCACGAGCAACCGGACCGCGACGCTGGCCGCCGACCTCATCAGCGCGAACACGGTCCGGGTGTGGGAACTCCCCTCCCTGCGGACGGCCACCGACATCGTCACCGTGCCGCCACCCCGGGACACGATGGTGCGGGTCTTCTTCGGCCCGGGTGACCAGTTGCTGACCGTCTCCGGCCCCGTCGTCGAGCACTGGAACGCCCGGGACGGCCGTCGTCTCTCGAAGCCGTTCGACGTCCGCCGTCCGGCGTTCGCTGGCAAGGATCCGGCTCGGTTCACCGCCTCCTTCCACCCCGAGCCCGGACACGTACAGCTCCTGGTCGCCGGAGACCCGGTCGTCCATGCCGTTTCGCTGCGCACGGGCAAAGAGAACAAGGCGCTCGCGGTCGCGCTGCGGCCCGATGTCAGCACCGCCGTGCTCGACCGGAGCGGAGATTTCTTCGTCGTGCAGACCAAGGGCTCCATGGTGGAGGTGTGGTCGGCAGGCAGGGAGGGGCGGGCCCCGAGCAGGGTGCTCGGCCCGGTCGGACCGCTGGACCGGTTCGGCGGGTTCCAGCACGGCTTCCGGGCGGACACCTCCGAGTACTTCCTGGCCAACGGGAACTCTGTACGGTTCCAGAACCTGGCGGACCCCGAGGACCGCGGCGACTCCTATGTGTTCGCGGAGGAACAGGAGTTCCTGGCGGCGTCCCAAGACGGCAGGACGCTGCTCCGACGTATCGACAAGGAGGTGGTGAACATCCTCCACCTCGACCCGGAGCTCTGGAAGAGGAAACTCTGCGACGTCCTCGGCCGTGACCTCTCCCAGGACGAACGCCGAGGCTTCCCCGGCTGGCTGCCGGACCGGATCTGCCCGCCCGAAGGGCGCTGACCTGTGTCCCTGCCGGTGATCTCGGGGTGATCGAGCTCGGCTGCCGAGGGTTTCGCCAGGACTTCGAGCGGCGGAGCTGCCCGGCGCCTGCCAGGCGGGGGTTCGGGCGGCCGTGCCATGCTGCTGCCCTCCTCCAGCACGCCACCCGGTCACGGCCCGCGGCCCGAAACCTCCGTGGACCGTCCGACCCGTGTCGGCCATGATCCTCACGTGACCACCTACCTCGAGTCCGAGCGCCTGACCCTCCGCCACCTGGCCGCTGCCGACGCCGACCTGCTGATCGAGCTGGACAGCGACCCGGCGGTGATGCGCTACCTGACCGGCGGTGCCCCGACCCCGCCGGAGGAGATCCGCGACCTCGCCATCCCCGGCATCCTCGCCGGCCACGAACGCTGGGATCACGACCTCGGCCAGTTCGCCGCGCACGAGAAGGACGGCGGCGCGTTCGTCGGCTGGTTCTGCCTGCGCCCGCTGCGCAGCGGCCCGCGTGAGGAGGCCGAACTCGGCTACCGCCTGCGCCGGGCGGCCTGGGGCCGGGGCTACGCCACCGAGGTCTCGAAGGAGCTGCTGGCGAAGGGGTTCGCCGAGCTCGGCATTCGTATGGTCTGGGCGGAGACGATGACCGTGAACCGCCGTTCGCGCAACGTCATGGAGAAGCTGGGGGATGACGCTCGCGGAGAGCATCCCCACGCCGGACGACATGATGGCGGGATCGAGGGTTCCGAGCACGGGGGTGTGCGGTACGAGATCACGAAGGAGCAGTGGCAGCTGCGGCAGGCATAGGCGGCGCGCAGGCGCGGAGCACCTGGACGTGGCGTACCAGCCCGCGCGGCCGTGTCCCATCAAGCCCTGTCGGGCGTAGGGCCTTGACCCAATGCCGGGTAGTTAAGACCGTGTCCTATGTGGTGAGGCGGACGAGTCGCTTGTAGCAGCACAGGGCTGCGGCGAGTCCGAGAAATGCCAGGTAGTTGCGGGGGTGGCGCTCGTAGCGGTGGTTGAGTCGGCGGTAGCCGGTGAGCCAGGACATGGTCCGCTCGATTACCCACCTGCGCCTCCCGAGTCGTTCGGAGGATTCGACACCAGCTTCAAGAACGCCGTCATCGAACACGGCGCCCACCTCGGAATCGACGTCGAAGTCGTCAACCGCAACCCGGAAAAGCGCGGCTTCCACGTCGTGAAAAGACGCTGGGTGGTAGAGCGGAGCATCGGCTGGATCATGATGCACCGCCGTCTGGCCCGCGACTACGAGACCCTCACTACCAGCTCCGAAGCCATGATCCACATCGCCTCCATCGACAACCTCGCCAAGCGCATAACGGACGAGATCACACCAACCTGGCGAGGAACCTACTAGGGCATAAGCGGCAATCCGCCTAGATCAAACGCCCTCTGAGCTTGACGTTTAACACCGGGCGTCGAACGAGACTCGCACTTGGTCGGCGTTTTCCCAGTTCATCGGACGCGTGAGGGGATGTGGCCCGATCCTGTGCTCAGCGACAACGCAGCACGGAGGCCGGAATCGTGGGACTGGTCGAGCAGGGTGCTCAACGAGACGCTCTGACGGTGGTGGCGGAGTTCCGGTCGGAGCTGTACGCGTGCCTGGTTTCCCGTAGCGACGCCTTGTTCGAGCTGTGCGACGCGCTGTTGTGTACCGAGGGTCCAGTTCGCACCCTCGTGGACCTGGCGCTCGCCCCGGAACACCGGCGCGGCCACGGGGCCCCGTACGCCGGGATCAACCGGGGCCGGATCGGCGTCGCCCGGCTGCGGCGGGCGTTGGCTGGCGTGCCGCTGCCCCGGGCCGGCGATGGCCGGCTGGTGTTGGCGGTGGACGTCTCCCCGTGGCTGCGGGCCGATGTCGACGCCTCCTCGGACCGCTCCTTCTGCCATACCTTCGGCCGGGGCCTGGGCAAGCACCAGATGGTCCCCGGCTGGCCCTACTCGATCGTCGCCGCGCTGGAAACCGGGCGGACGTCGTGGACCGCGCTACTGGACGCGATCCGGTTGGACCCTGGCGCCGATGTCGCCGCGGTCACGGCCAGACAGGTCCGCGACGTCGTCGGACGCTGGTGGACGCCGGGCAGTGGCGGGCGGGCGACCCGAGCATCCTGGTCGTACTGGACGCGGGCTATGACGCGCCCCGCATCGCCCACCTCCTGGCCGATCTGCCCGTGGAGGTCCTGGGGCGGCTCCGCTCGGACCGCGTGATGCGCAAGCCTGTGCCGGTACCGTGGATCTGCCCGCCGCGGGGAGGTCGGCCGCCCAAGCACGGCGGTGAGTTCGTCTTCGGTGACCCGGCCACATGGAGCGAGGCCACCGTGGTCACCGTCACCAACACCGACCGGTACGGAGCAGCGACTGCGCAGGCGTGGGACCGGCTCCACCCGCGGCTGACGCGGCGAGCCGCGTGGCTCGACCACGAGGGCCCGTTGCCGATCGTCGAAGGCACCGTTATCCGCCTGTCGGTCGAGAAGCTGCCTGGCGGCGGTGTGAACAAGCCTGTCTGGCTGTGGTGGTCAGGCACCGACGCCACCATGCAGGACGTCGACCGGTGCTGGCAGTCCTTCCTGCGGCGCTTCGACCTGGAACACACCTTCCGGCTGCTCAAGCAGACCCTCGGCTGGACCCGACCGCGGCTGCGGGACTCCCGAGCGGCCGACCGCTGGACCTGGCTTGTCCTGGCCGCACACGCCCAACTTCGTCTCGCCCGCCCCCTCGCACGGGACCTCCGCCGGCCCTGGGAACGCCCAGCGGAACCGCATCGACTCACCCCCGCTCGGGTCCGACGCGGGTTCAGGAGCCTGCGGGCGAAGACCGGCACGCCAGCCAGTGCACCGAAACCCACCCGGCCCGGCCCCGGACGACCTCCCGGATCACCAAACCGACGGCCCGCCGCTCGCTACGAAGTGGGACGCGTCCTCGCAACCGGTGAGTCCTACTCCCGCCCCGCGCACCACAAGGTCGGCACCAAACCCCGTCGTACTGGATCGGGCGGGTGACGGTTTCGTCAGTGGCTCTACGCTGCGGCCATGCCGAAGATCAGGTTGAACAACGACACCGAGCAGATACTTGCGGTCTGGGTCGAGCCATTGGGCGAGGATTACTGGATGAACCCCGAGGAGAGGTTCACCATCGCCACCACGACCGCTGAGAGCGGGGACTCCGACGAGGTGCCCTTCGATGTCGTCTTCCACGACCAGGGGGTCAGCATCTGGGTGAACATCGGGTATGAGGCCGTCGTTCGTGACCAGACTGGCACCGAAGTGGACTGCGGACACCAGCGTCCCCTCGAAGTCCTGAGGAAGTGGACTGAGGCAGCCGAAGCCGCAGCCCAGCGAACCACCGGCTCGCCCACTCTCCACGAGATGACGCGCGAGCACGCCGAGACCATGCGTCGGGCACTCACACAAGCCGAGGCCACCGACGAGCAGGCACAGGAACGTCCGCCGTCACCATGACCACACAGTCAGTGGTTCAAAGACAAGTTGAGTACCTGTTCCTGAGCCGTCCATGACAGGAGTGCTCGCAGGGCCGGGTGGCTGTCGACCAGTTCAACGGGAGCGGCGGGGTGCGGTACCGCCCAAAGGGGGCCGGAGGGCTACTCGTACGCTGGTCGAGATCCAGGAAGAGCACTGCGCAAAGCAGCCGCCTGGAAGACCACTTCCCGCCTCCGGCATGGACCGGGCAGGGCTCTTCGAAGTGGTCGGGAACGATACGGGGTGGATTTTGAAGCGTTTTACCGGATGGATACCGTGGCGCGGGGCCAGTGGGGTGGTCGTGGCGCTGGCCGCCGCCGCAGCCCTGCTGCCGGCCGGACAGGCCCAGGCCGAGGCCACGGTGCCCCCGCAGGCGAACGGTCTGCGGGTGATCTCGTGGAACATCTGCGGTGACGGGGGCGGCAAGCGGGACGGCTCAGATACCGGCTACTGCGCGTACCGAAACGCACCGGAGAAGAAGGTCGACGCGATCGTCGCCCTCGCGAACAAGCACCAGGCCAACGTGCTGATGCTTCAGGAGGCTTGCGGGTACACCGAAGGCTCCACGCCGCCATCGACGCAGCCCGAGCTCAGCCATATGCGGAAGCTGGCCGACAAGTTCGCCGAGCTCGGACAGCAGTGGAAACTGGTTCACGCGGCCACCCCCCGGTCCAACGGAACGGCGGACTGCAACCGGATCGCCGGTACGAACCTGGTCGGCGGCGAGGTGGGCGTCCTGCTCGCCGTCAAGGGCGAAATATCGGACGTCAAGGTCACCGACCTCCGCCCCGACGACCTGACCGTCGAGGACTTCCGCGGGACGGGGTTCGACGCGCTGACGCCGGAGCAGGCTACCGAGCTCGGGAAGGTGCAGAAGCCGCTCCTGTGTGCCCGTGTCGGAGGCTGGCCGGACAAGCTCTGCACCACTCACCTGACTGCCGGGAGCAGCGGGATCAACAAGAACAGGGACGAGGCACTCAGGACGATCGAGTCGCGCGAGATCGCCTCCACCCTCGCCGCCGACATCGGCACGGGGCTCGTCCTCGGTGGGGATCTCAACGCCACCGCGGCATCGGCGACCTTGGAGCCGTTCACGGGGAAGCTCGACCGTTGCGCGAATGACTCCCACACCCACCAGACTTGGGCGCCGGACCAGGCCGCCCCCAACAAGTACTGGCTGGACCACGTCTTCACCACCAGGCGAACGGCTCCCCGTTTCACCAGCTGCCAGGTCGACCGGTCGCTGATGGACACGACACAGCTGGGAGGAACCGAACTGTCCAATCCCCCCAACGGGGTCTCGGACCACGCTCCGGTCATCAGCTACCTGGGAACCCCCGGTGACCTCGGCGGCGACGCGCTGCCCGATCTTCTCGGCGTCACCAAGGACGGGACGCTGCGCCTCTACCCGGGCGACGGCAAGGGTGGTGTGGGAGCCCCTGCGGTCATCGGTCAGTCCGGCTGGTCCGGCGCGTCGGTGACCCACCGCGGGGACTGGACCGACGACGGCCAGGAGGACATCGTCGCCCGGGTCGGCAGCGAACTCAGGCTCTTCCGGAACCACGGCGGCGGCACCATCGTAGGCCACTTCAAGCTCGCCACCGGAGTGCCGGACGACACCAGGATCACAGGCACCGGCGATATCTCCGGCGACGGATACCCCGACCTTGTCGCCGTGTCCGGGGACAAGCTCTACCGCTACGACGGCGTGCGCGGAACGGCGCCGTCCGTGAAGGCGGCGGTGGAGATCGGTACCGGGGGCTGGAAGGACATGATGACTGCCTCGCCGGGCGATTCCGACCGCGACGGCCGGCCCGATCTCCTGGCCCGCGACGAGGGTGACAGCATGCTGTGGTTGTACCGGGGCAGCGGCACGGGCACCTTCCCGTTCGCGGCTCGGGTCGAGTACGGCCACGGCTACTCCAAGCTCGCCCGCCCGTTGATCGCGAGCGGCGGCGACGCGAACCTCGACGGCAAGGCCGACATGTGGGCGACCACCGGCGACGGGGCGCTGCTCTTCTACTCGGGCACCACGCAGGGCACCACCGACGGAGCCAGGACCGAGGTGACCCCGAGTGGCTGGGCCACCGGCATCCAGTCGATGAGCTGACCGCCGGACGGGCAGTGAACGGCGTACGGATGCTGGATGCCGCGCGCCCGAGCGGCGGCGCATGAACCGACGGTACGACGGCGAGGGCCACAGGGCGGGAGTCCTGTGGCCCTCGCCGTCGACACCGCAATACCTGAACGAGTTCGCTGATTCTCTCGACCGGCTCGGATCACGTCTGGGGTCGGGAACAGTCGCCGTCCCGGCTGAGCATCAGACGTCTGGGCTGGGAGCCGGCCGCTCGCACAGCCTTTTCGGGACCGCTTGGGCTTCAGTCCTGTGAATTCGGCTTCCAGTCCTTTACGAGGAGCCCGAGGATCACCTCGTCCAGGAACTCGCCCAGCACCCACGCCGAGGAGCGCAGTACGCCCTCGCGGATGAAGCCGTTGTGTTCGGCGGAGCGCAGCATGGCGTAGTTGTCCGCCAGTGTCTCGATCTGCAGCCGCTGCAGGCCGCGGACCACGAAACCGTAGTAGCAGAGCGTCGCGACAACGTCTGTGCCGTAGCCCTTGCCGCGTGCCGCGGGCAGCAGCCCGAGGCCGATGTGGGCGGACCGGTGGTGGTCGTCGATGCCCCACAGCGTTGCGGTGCCGGCCAGGGCGCCTCCTTCCAGCTCCACCACGGAGAACGCGACGTTGCCTTGCGCCGTGTCGTCCGCCACGAGCCGAGGGTCCTTCGAACCGGGTGAGATCGGCCGCCACGGCCCGGCCTCGGCCCGCGCGGAGTTGACCACGTCGTCATAAAGCTCGGTCCGCAGGGTGGGGATGTCGTCCTCGTGCCGGGCCCTCAGCCCGATCTTGCTGCCCTTTAGCATGCAGCTTTCCTATCCGACGTGACTCACATATGACAAACGAATATGCGGGCAGTCCGAGTTGACGCGGTGGCGGCGGCAGCGCACACCTGACGAATGCGCCGCAACCCCTCCTCGCGCTTGGCCGGTCCCTCCCCGGGCCCGGCACCTCATCCCGGTGACGATCCAGCCGCCCGGAAAGCGACGCCGGGGGCAAATGGGTCTTCAGAATGCCGACCCGACCGCACCCTCTGCCGCCGGTTCGGGAGTCCGGGTATCGGGCGCGGTGCGGGGGCCGGGCACCATGGACGCCGCGGCGGCGAGGGCGAGATGGGAGTTCATGTCCAGCTCGAACCGGCCGTAGGGGTTCACGTGGGTCCAGAACAGGGGGGACAGGGCCCGCCTGTAGGGGCGGGGCGATGGGCCCGGCTGGAACTCAGCGGAAGACCCCACCAACGAGACCGTCGGGGCACTGCTCGAAGCTCGGTGCGGGCAGTGCCCAGGTATGAATGACGACTCGGCGAACGCCGTCTGGGCCCGGGAACTCGACGATCTCTTCCTCCGCATAGGCCACCGCTTCCCGCGTGCGGACCTGCGCGCCCGGATGCGTGCCTACGTCCGTGGCCTGCTTGGCCCGGTCGGCCGCAAGAACGGCTGGCAACTGGCCGAGTTCGCTGGGCATCGCACCCCCGATGGCCTGCAACGCCTGCTCAACGGCTCAAGCTGGAATGCTGACGATCTCCGCGACGACCGTCAGGGTGCCCGCGACGGACGGCGGGTCGATGACGACCGGGTAGGTGGTGTCCGCGGAGGACAGGAACGCCTGGTCCGGCGCCACCGACAGGGCGTCCGCGGACATCGACACTGCCGCTACCGCGGTTTGGGACCCAGGTTCGGGCAGCACGGGGTTGTCGTCCTCCGCGCTCCCGTCGGCGGCGGCGGACGACATGGAGGCAGCGCGCATGGCCGTGCGCTGCACGGTCGCGGGCTGCGGGGCCGGTGCTCCTTCCGGTGCGGTGTCCCACATGAGTGCGGCGCTGCTCGAGAACACGACAGTGCCGTTGCCGTCGACCATGGAGGTCGTGCCGTTGGGCTGCGTGGTGACGGAAAGCCCGGACGACTTGATGGGGAACTTGATGGACTTCAGCGCCGGGTCCGCCGCGGCCTTGCGTGTATGCACGACGAGGTCGATATCAGGCCGGACCGACTCGTAGACGGCGAGGGAGCCGGAGATCTTCGGCACCGGGAGCGGCCACGGCGCACCCAGCTCATACGACTTGCCCTCGCGAGTGAAGGCAGCCAGCGGTGCTCCGGAACCGCCGCCGGACAGCACGACGTCTTGCGCCGCTACCGGGGCGAGCCGGCCATCGGCCCGCTTGGTGAGGTCTGTGTCGATCGGGATCCACTCGCCGTCGCGCTTGACCCGCTCGACGACGGGAGAGGACTCGGCGGTGAACGTGCCGTCAGGGTTGGCGAAGACCTGGGTAGACCCGTCGGTGAGGCTGGCGACCTCAACCCGCTGGCCGGCCTTGACTGCCTGCTCGGAGGCCTTCTGCTCGGCGGACGGCTCAGGAAGGGGATCATCACCCCAGAAGGCCTTACCGCGCGTGCTCGGGTCGGCCAGAGCGTTCGAGACTCCCCGGTCAGCTTCATCATCGGAAGCAACAGGGGGCGAGGAGGCGACGGCCGGCAAGGCCTGCGCCGTCAAGCCTGCAGCGGTCAGCAGTACGGCTGCAGCCGTAGCCACCCCCCGCACCGGTCTCCGACGGCGCCTATACGTCTGCAATTTGAAAGTCTCACAATCCGAAATGGTCAGTAATCGGCGACGCGACCTTAACCGGCGCCTACATCTCGATCTAGACCCAGCCAGAGTGAGCAAATCCAGTTATCGAGGGTGGAATCGGCCACTAACGCGCCTTACCGGGGAGGTGGTGGTGATCAACGCCACTGCGCTCGAGCGATTGGCCAGCGGTCAAGGGTGATCGGCTAGCATCGTGCTGCCCCCCGACCTGCGAGACTGCCGACGTGATGCGACTAAAGTCGCGGGGCTCGTCCCGGCTTAGCCGGTCGACGCTTGGACCTCAACTTGTCATCCCGTGGGGGATTCATCCAGGCCCAGGCGCATTGCTCCTGTCGTTGCCGTCGCCATCGCCGCCACGGGGATCGCCGCCCCGACAGCGGTGGCCGACTCCCACAAGGGCGACAGCAGCGTGATCTCCGCTTCCGTCAACGGCGGCAAGCCGATCGTCGTGGGCCCGAGCGGCACAGCCGCCTTCAAGGTCGAAGTCGTCGCATCGGATCCGGCAGGCGTGGACTACGCCGACGCCCTCCTGTACCGAGGCCCGGCTGAAGATCCGACCGCTGGCCTTTCGGCGAAAGACCGGGTATGCACCCCTGTCAGCCGGACCGTGGCCAAGTGCGTGCACGAGTTCGGGTTCGGAGCCGGTTGGCTTCGCAATGTCGACGCCGGTCAGTGGAAGCTCATGGCCGCCGCCCACGGCAAGGACGAGGACTACTACATCGACGACGTCGCCGCCACCACCGCCATCCGGCGGGCCTCGCAGCTCACGGTAAACGCCGGCCCCGAGCCCATCGCGCGCGGCAAGCAGCTCACGGTCACCGGCAAACTCACCCGGGCCAACTGGGAGACCTTCAGCTACCGCGGGTACTCGGGCCAGAAGGTCAACCTGCAGTTCCGCCCGCACAACACGACTGCCTACACCACCGTGAAAACACTCACCACGACCAGCACCGGGGACCTCAAGACCACGGTCACCGCGTCCACCGACGGCACCTGGCGGTGGCAGTTCGCCGGCACCAGCACCACCTCCGCAGCCACGTCGCCCGGCGACTTCGTCGACGTCCGCTGACGACGGTCCCCACCCACCGTCCGGGAAGGACGAGCGGATCGGGCTCACGGCCGTAACAGCTGGAACGGCGGCTGCGCGGAGGGGTCGGTGGGGGCTCGGTCCTGATGCCCCCCTCAGTGAGGTGGGCGGAGGCAGGGATACGGTGCTCCTCACGGCGCTGTTCGGGAGTCTGTGCACGCCGCAGGGAGGGGAAACCGGAATGCGTTCATCACTGTTTCGACGGTTGGCTGCTGCATCGGTGGCGCTGGGGGTGGCCTCGGCGGCTTTGGCTGCGGCAGGTTCGGCGCCCGCACTGGCGGCGGTCGGCGATTGCCCGTCGGGGTACTTCTGTGCGTGGAAGGACTCCGCGGGCACCGGGCCGATGTTCAAGACGAACACGAGCCGGGCGACGTTGGGGACCTGGGACAACAGCTTCCGGCTGGTCATCAACCGCACTAGCCAGGTGGCGTGCCTGTACGACAAGACGAACTACGACGTCGGCGGTGCTTTCCGGGTGTTCGAGCCGGAACCGTGGCCGACCGCTCCCTCTTCGGCTTACGCCAGCTCGGTGAAGCTCGTTCTCACCCGGCGGGAGTGCGAGTCCACGGCTTACCCCTGGTGGTCTGCGCCGCCGTCGCCGAAGCCTGCTGGTTTCGGTGACCTGAACGGCGACCGCCAGGCGGACATCCTGTTCCGCGACACGGCCGGACGCCTGTGGTTCCTCTCCGGTGTCGGCAACGGCCGGCTGATCGGCGGCGGCTGGAATGCGATGAACGCCCTGACTCGGCACGGCGACTTCAGCCGTGACGGCCGCGAGGACGTCATCGCCCGGGAGGCCGCCACCGGCAAGCTGTGGCTCTACCCCGGTACCGGCACGGGCAGCTTCGGAGTACGCAAGCTGGTCGGCAGCGGGGGCTGGAACGCCATGAGCCGGCTTGTCGCGTTCGGAGACCTGTCCCGCGACGGGCGCGCGGACCTGCTGGCCGTAGAAAAGCCCACGGGAAAGCTGTGGCTCTACCCGGGCACCGCCACAGGAAGCCTCGGCACACGAAAGCTGATCGGCAGCGGCGGCTGGAACGCCATGAACGCCCTGGTAGGCGCCGGCGACATGAACAACGACGGCCGCCCCGACCTGATCGCCCGCGAGGCCGCCACAGGAAAGCTGTGGCTCTACCCGGGCACCAGCGCCGGAAGCCTCGGGGCACGAAAGCTGATCGGCAGCGGCGGCTGGAACGCCATGGAATCGCTACTCGCCGTCGGAGACTGGTCGCACGACGGCCGTCTTGACCTTCTCGCGCGGAGCAACGGCTTCCTCGTCGAATACCGGGGCCTGGGAACAGGCGGCCTGCACCCTGCCGAATGGAACAACGGAGGCTGGTGGAGCACAACAGGCGCCCACGCCTTCTAGCCTTGCCAGCCCACCCTGTGAGCACCTTCACTAGCGGTGGTTGTTAAACCGGGGTGTAGAGGTCAAGTTGGTGGTCTGCTCCGAGGGCGTCGATCAGGGCTTGGAGTTCTGGTGGTGGGGGTGCGTTCGTCCAGGCTCGCCAGCATCGTTGGAGGCTGGTCCAGGGGTCGAGCCAGGCCCGGACGGCGCGGATCGCGCGGGGCCAGCTGGTCGGGTGAGGCTGGTGGGGTCTGGCTGGGCCCCCTCTCGGGGCGGCCCGGGTCGCTGGGCTGTTCCGGCGTCGCTGTTGCGGCCGCAGCGTCGGTTGGAGGGTTGAACCAGGTGTCCCAGCAGAACGAGAACGCGCAGGTGACCAGGGTCTGGTGGCGGCGGATCGCGGTGTCGGAGCGGACTTGGAAGTCGGCCCAGCCGAGTTCGTCCTTGATCTGTTTGTAGCTCTGCTCGATCCAGTGCCTGATGCCGTAGATCCGCACCACCTCCGCCAGATCGGCGGCGGCTTCTGGGCTGTCGGCTTCGCGGGGGCTGCCGGGGCGGGGCAGGTCGGTAGCCAGATACCAGGTGGACTGCCTGGGCAGGGTGGCCGGGTCGGTAGTGGCCACGACCAGGCGGACGTTTCCGTCGGGGCCCCACCAGCCGAGGCGGGCGTCGGCGGCCCACCAGGTCTCGGCGTGTCCGTCGCGGAAAGTCCGCTCGACCGGGGTCCAGTCGCCGGGATGCTCAGGGTCTGTCCAGGTCAGGGCGCGGGCGGCATGGACGGGGGTGTAGGCGTCCTTGCCGTAGGCCCAGGTGCCGTGGCTCGGCTTGAAGGCCATGACGAACGGCAGTCCCGCCTCGCCGAGCTGCCTGCGGAAGCTGTCCTGGTCGCCGTAGGCGCAGTCGGCGGCCACGGCCCGGAAGGCCACCCCGGCGGTCTTGGCGGTGCGGGCCAGGCCGACTGCGATCTGCAGTTTCGTGCGAAAGCCGGGGTCTTTCTTGCCGGCGGGGAAGTGGTGGGCGGGGCTGTAGGGCACGGCGTGAAGCGGGTAGTAGAGGTTCTCATCGGCCCAGCAGGTCGTCACGGTGACGATGCCGTTGTCGGTCTTGCCCAGCCGGCCCAGCCACTGCCGGCCGACGTGCGCGGTCGCGTTCCCGTCCTTGCGGTCCCCCGAGTCGTCGATCACCAGCACCCCGCCCGCGTGGGGCGCGGTCGCCGGGTCGGCGGGCAGGAGTTCCACCCGGCGGGCGTTGACCCGCTCGTGGTCCCAGGTCGACTCGGACAGGAAGAACTGCAACCGCTGCACCGCCGGGTGCTGGGCCCCGACCACGGGTTCAACCCCAGCGAGGCAGGTCAGGGTCTTGTTGCGGTCCCGCGGCCGCAACAGCCCGGCAAGGTACTCCCGGAACCCACGACGCTGTGCCAGCGTGGAGAACAGGTCATCGAACTGTGCGGCGTAAGCCTCCAGCGGACCCGGCGCGGGCGGACACGGCACACGACGGGTCATCACAACCTCCAGCAACAAGGACGAAGTTCCTCTACTGCTGGCCTACTACGGCCCTGAACCGCCGTCAACGAACCACCGCTAGCACAATCCCGTCCCTACGAACCCGCACCGCCTTGCCCGGAGCCGTGGAACCCGGCGCCCACCCGATCGTGCGGCAGACCCCTCTGTACCGGGCGGCTGGTACCTCGAGGGGACCAACGACGCGGCATCTTGGCGGATCGGCAGCAGACCTCGCCACCCCGACATCACGTATTCAGTTCAGTAGTCATGAGCCCTGCCCCGATCGTGGGAGCGGTCATGGGGCCGCAGCTTACGACCCCGCACCATCCGTCGCACGGGCTTGGTCCCGCTGGGGCGGGCTCCTCGTCCTCGGCCGCCACGACCAGGCGGGCCGGCTCCGGGCGGTCGGCCGGACGGTAGCGCTGCGCCCGGATCAGGCGCGGCAGGTCGCCGGGCATCTGGCCGCCGCAGAGCCGGGCCACCCGTGGACAGGGGTCCGCTTCGCCTCCGCGTGGGATCCCGTGACGTCCTGGACGTGGTCCTGGTGCGGCCGGAGCTGGTGGCGGAGGTCAGCGCCGACCGGTCGGTTGATCGACTACAAGCGACAGGGCGGCGTCACCGTGTTCCCGCTGTACTCCGCCGAGGACGTCGCCCTGCTCCCCGTCGTCCGGCCCTCGGTGGACTGGCGGGCGGTGTACGTCGCTCGTGCGGGTAGCCGCTCCCCGCTCGCTGCCCTCGACTCGGTTGTCCCGGGCCGGGACTGGGTGCTGCTGGCGGAGGTGGCAACTTAGGCGGCCCGGCCCGGCTAACGGATGTCTGAGAACGCCAGCGCATGGCGGGTGACGTGCGGCACGGTGTGACTATGACGACGCTGCCACTCATGCTCACCACCGCAGGCACGTGGGTTCAGCTGGAAAGCGACCCGCTTGCTCCCTTCCGACACCTCGATGACTGGGACGAAGAAGTCAAAAACGCGGGCTACTACAGGTGGGGCGGCCTTGGTCGTCGTGACGACAGTCCTCTGTGGCTGGAGATCTACCGTCTGGGCACAAACAAGGAAGGCAACGCACCCTGCTTCCTCGTCGTCCTGTCGAATAGCGGCTTCTACGAAGTGCTGTACGCCGAGAGTGCGCCCGCCCTGATGGAGCTCCAATCGCGATGGGCGCCGGCGATCCAAGCGGCTGCCGTGACCGACCTTCTCGGACGGCTTGACGACAGCACGTCGCAGTACGGATTTGCCGGGCTGGTCCGCAAGGCATTGACGTAGCGCTCGCTCAAGGCTGCCGCCCAGTGGCCTTGGCGCGCAGGACGTCGCGGAAGTAGCTGGCACGGTCCCGCTACGTCCGGACGTGGCCCGGCAGGTCGCCGAGCGACTTGGCCGCGGCCCGTGCCGGGCACCCCTGGACGGGGGTGTGTTCCGGCATCCGGTCAGATTCGTCCGGCTGCGCCTGGACGTGACTGTGGCCCACGTGCCCCGGTTCGGGGAGGGGCTGGCCGCGGCTGCTGGCTGAGCCCGCAGCCGCGGCCCGTGCGGGGTGCAGTGGCGTTTCGGCGGTGAATCGGACGGCCCGGGGGAGTGAACTACCGCTTCGGGCCCTGTCGCCGGTGTGGGGATGGCCGGTAGAACCGCCGCGTGATGATCTTGCTCATGTGGGCCGTGACTGCGGCTACCGCTGCCCTTGCGCTGTCTCTGCCCGCCACGACTGCGCACGCCGCCCAGGAGCGTGCCGCGGTGCCGCAGGTCCTCCCGATCGGCGTCGCGGTGTCCGCGCTGCCGGTCGCGGCGGAGGGCCGCACCGGCTACCAGCGCACCTCCTTCAAGCACTGGAACGCCGGTGACCTTCCCGCCGACGGCTGCAACACCCGCCAGGAGGTGTTGCTGCCGAGGCGATCGTGTATCCGGAGATCGGGCCGGGCTGCACCCTGAGCGGCGGGGTGTGGTGGTCGTACTACGACGAGCGGGAGGTGACGCCGGCCGGGGCGCTGGACATCGACCACATGGTGCCGCTTGCGGAAAGCTGGGATTCGGGCGCCAGTTCGTGGACCGCACAAAGGCGCGAACCCTACGACAACGACCAGGGTGCGCCGGCGTCGCTGGTGGCGGTGACGGCGGCGTCGAACCGGGCGAAGGGCGACAAGGACCCGGCGCAGTGGCTGCCGCCGGCCCCGGATGCGTTGTGCCGGTACGGTGCGGAGTGGACGGCGACGAAGCTGCGCTGGGGTCTGGCGGTGGACGAGGCGGAGAAGGCCCGGCTGCTGGACATCGCGGCCGGCTGCGGCGGCACGAGTGTGGAGTTCACGCCCGCCCCGTGACGGCGCGCTTGAGGCCGCCGTGTCGGTCGTGTCGGTTGCGTTACGGCTGCGCCGGGGCAGGCGCCCCCGCAGCTGGCGGCGACGGTGGGGCAGCAGGGGGCGGGCCTGTAGAGGCGCGCCCCCGTTCCCCTGATTTCCGTTCGGTCGCTTCTAGCAGTGGCTGCTGCTCTGCGAGGTGATCATCGCCATCTCGTTGTTGTGGACCTGCTTCCACAGGTCGCCCTTGCCGACCTGGTCGTAGGTGCTCCACCAGTATGGGATGTAGTTCATGTCCGAGTTCAGGACGAACCAGGTGACCTTGTAGCACCATCCTGCGTCGACCCGGAAGGCGTCCCAGTCGCCGGTGCCGGCCGTCGACTGATTCGGCGCCAGCCATTTCGGCGTCGAACCTGAGCACGGGCCGTTGTTGGCGGAGCACCAGTCGTGTGAGACGAGGGCGTACGTGGCTGATGCGTTCTTGGTGGTCGAGCAGTAGGGATAGTTGCACGAGGACCCGGCGCTGGCCGGGCTTGGCGCGATGATCGCGCCCGATACCAGAGCGGACATCACGAGCGCGAACCGTGCCAGAAGACGTCTCCGCTTCCCCACAGTGCCCCCTTTGAATGCGGGCCGCCCCATGCGGCCGAGGCGGAAACTACCAGCCCACTCGGCCCCCGGCCAGAACCGGGGCGCGACCCCCTCGCCGTCACCCTGCCAAAGCCAGGGCAGTGGCTCTGTCACCTCTCAGGAAGGGCGAGGCTGGGTTTGTGTCGGTGACCTTGAGGTCTCTATCGAACCCGGAACGGTTCACCCGTCAGGGCGAGAGGTTTGGCTGAAAGCTCCTTGACGCTGGCGAGGGGCAACCGCAGGGCACGGGGGTGGCTTAGCGGTCACGGGATGGCTGAGTAGGAGTGCGGAAGCCCATGCCCGTGTCAGCATCCCGGCCGGCGGGGGTTTCGGCGTTTTCAGGGCCGGATCAAGCTGACCGCAGACCGTCCGCGAACGCGCGGGCCGCCGCAAGGTCATTGGCGTTCGGCCGTCCCTTGCGGATACCGCCGGTGAGTTCATCGAGCAAGAACGGATCGGGCAGCCGGTGGGAGCGGGTCGCCCCCCGTGCTGACCCGGACGGTGGGCGGTTCAGTCACCGCCGTGGACTGTTGGCTGGACGCGACATTCTGCGGGTGGCGTCACGTGTTGTCAGTAGCCGGCGTCACTGATGTGTCCAGCGAAACCCACAGGTCACATGGGGTGTGAGAGGTGTCTGTGCAGGTTGGTTGGGTGCGTAGTTTCACTGATCGGCGACAGGAACGCGCGTCGGGCGGGGAGTTGGAGTACCACATGGTGATCAAAGTTAATCCGCATTGTGTTTTGATGCATGGGCAAGGGTTCACGTTCTGTCGCTACTTGGGGAGCCAGGGCTGATGCGTTCTCAGGTTGTGAGATGAAGTAGCTCGCACGCGTGGGCAGGGTGTTTCCGGTGGTGGTCACGCGGACCGAACCGTACGCGGACGTATCAGCCACCGTGTACGAAGCAGGGCCAGAGCGCCCGGGTAGGTCGCTCACCCGTTGGCTGTGGCCGTGCCGGTCATCGTCCCCAGCCGTTCGGGGGATACGCGGGCCGCATCCGGCGCGTTTCCCGCCCCGCCGGGGCATCCCTTGGTGGAACGAAAGGGAGACATGATGCCGCTCTATCTATCGAGGTTCAGCTACACACCGGAGACTTGGGCGAGGCTGATCGTCCACCCCGAGGACCGCGCAAAGGCCGCTCAGGCGTACATCGAGTCCGTCGGCGGGAAGCTCCACGGCTTCTGGTACGCCTTCGGCACGCACGACGGCTACAACCTGTGGGAGGCCCCCGACAACGCGTCCATGGCCGCGGTTGCGCTGGCGATTAGTGGAGGCGGCGCGCTTAGCTCGTTCGAGACGACAGTTCTCCTGACCGTCGATGAAACCATGGATGCCCTGCGCCAAGCCGAACGAGTCCAGTACCGGGCACCGGGCGCGTAGCGGTCCAGGGCCGATGCGTTCTCGGGTGACGAGATGAGTGGTTCGCCCAGGTGCGGTCATTCGCGGGTGATCCGCCGGACTGGAAACGACGAACGCGACTCCTGATGATCAAGGTTGTCGAAGCCAAAGATCATGAACAGGGGTCGCGTTCGAATGCCCTCCTCCCTGATCGACGTCCTCGTGCGCCACCGCGAGGACGTCGTACTTCCGTGCCCGCCTGCAGAGCTGTCCGAACTGCGCACTCTGGCCGAGGTCCTGGACCGGGTTCCGGAGCCGCAACGTGTCCGGGGTCGCCGCTACCGCATCGGCGTCCTGCTCACGTTGTGCCTGGTCGCCGTGCTCAGCGGCGCAACCTCGCTGGCCTGCATCGCGCGCTTCGCCACCAACAGCGGCCCGGACCTGCGCCGACGTCTCGGGCTCGCGGCCTGCACGCCGGCCGCCACGACCCTGGGCCGACTGCTGGCCCGCCTGGACGGCGACGCCCTCGACGACGCTGTGGGAGCCTGGCTCGCCCGACTTGCCACCGACCCCGTCGAGGAACCCACACCCGCACCGACCGGGCTGGCCGTGGACGGCAAGACCGTGCGCGGGAGCCGCACCGACGGCACGGCCGTACACCTGCTCGCCGCCGCCCTGCACGACAGCCAGACGGTCATCGCCCAGCGACAGGCCGAGGCCAAGAGCAACGAGATCCCCGCGTTCGCCCCGCTTCTGGAGCCGCTCGATCTGCGCGGCGTGGTGATCACCGCCGACGCCATGCACACCCAGCGCGACCACGCCGAATACGTCCTCGCCAAGGGTGGCCACTACATCCTGATCGTGAAAGGCAATCAGAAGAAGCTGCGCAAGCAGTTGAAGACGCTGCCGTGGCGCGAGATACCGCTCCAGGACCGCACGAGGGACACCGGCCACGGCCGCCGCGAGATCCGCCGCCTGAAGGTCTGCACCGTCCGCCCCGGCCTGCTCTTCCCTCATGCCGTGCAGGCCATCGAGGTCAAGCGCCGCCGAACCAACCGCCGAACGGGCAGGACCAGCACGAAGACGATCTACGCGGTCACCAGCCTCGGCCCCGAGCAGGCCGGTCCCACCCAGCTCGCCGTGTTGATCCGCGGACACTGGTCCGTCGAGGCCCTGCACCACGTCAGAGACATGACATTCGCCGAGGACGCCTCCCGCATCCGCACCGGCACCGCACCCCGCGCCATGGCAACCCTGCGCAACATCGCCATCGGCCTCATGCGCCAAGCTGGCTGGGCGAACCTCGCTGCAGCCACCGACCATTACCGATCACGCCCCGCCCACGCGTGCGAGCTACTCCATCTCACAACCTGAGAACGCATCAGCCTTGCTTGGGGAGCCGGCTCTCGCTGAGGTGGGGGCCGGGTTTTCTCTGCAACTCGGAGGGGGAGGTTCTTGCCGCTCCGGGGTGATCGGCTTCGGGTGTACGGGAAGGTTGTGGGAATGCCTCAGCAGGGGATCGTGAAGTGGTTCGACGCGGAGAAGGGGTTCGGTTTCATCGCTGTTGATGGTGGCGGCCCGGATGTGTTCGTGCACTACTCGGCTGTGCAGGGCACCGGGTTCAAGGAGCTGCAGGAGAACCAGCGGGTTGAGTTCGAGGTCACCCAGGGCCAACGGGGGCCTCAGGCGGATCAGGTGCGAGTCCTCTGATGCTGCGGGCGCTGAGCGGGTCCGGAGGTCAGCGCAGGACCCTGGCACCGAAGGGCCGACCTCCGGGCCTTCGCTGAGCGGAGCGAGGCCCGGGCTCCGTAGCCGGCCGCCCGCGAAGCGGGCACGCTCGGGTGGAGCGAAGCGGAACGCGAGGGTGTACCCATTTGGTCGTTCGGGGTGGTCCATCTGGATTCCATCGTGTTTCATGATCGTCACCAGGTTCCTGGAGTGATCGTTTATCCGGTCATGAACGCACACAAGCGAGCACTGGCCACTCTCATCCTGACCAGTGCCTTCCTCGTGACGGGCCGATGGCTCACGCCGACGGATTTGCGCCCGCGCTGAAGGACGGGGGGCCGGACCTGTTCAGCCTGGTGCGGCACCTCTTCTCGAAGGTGTCCTACATCCTGTAGGCAGCGACAGCGCGACTATCCGGCCGCCCCTTGGACCTTCGATGGCCGGCAAGGGACGGGCCGGCCATCAGCTCAGCCGGCTCCCGGGAGCCCCGCAGACCAGAGCCGGCCTCAGCAGCATGCCTACGTTCCTGCAGTTGGAGCCCGCGGAGCAGGCTGGTCCCGGAGGCGGACCCGGAAGGACCTGCCCAACGGGCCTTTACTGATCGTTTCAGAATGCCGCCCTGCGGAGACGCTTGCGGCCCATGGAACAATCTCCCCTTCAGCCACGGGCTCAGGGGGGATGACGCCGTATGGAACGGGTTGGGGATGCACGGGGGCTCGCGCTCGGTTACGTCGACGCTCTGAACGCGGTTGACGAGGCCATGAGGGCGGCGATCCCCTCGCTTGAGCGACTCGCAGATGTCCTCGGCCTGGTCCGTTCGCACCGGATCATCAACCGGAGTGGGCAGGTCGGCACCTACTCCTACACGGTTCATGGGGCCGGGTGCCGCTTCGTCAGCGACAACGGCACCGAGGTCGATGTCGACTTCGCACCCGACGGGAGGGAAATCTTCGACCTCTGGCGGCTGCGCCGGTACGGGCTGAGCCTGCCTGAGCCTCTTGACGTCACGGATCAGGACCTGCGGACCGCCGTGCGGTCCCTGCAACCGCTTCTGACCGAGGTGCGACCGGGGTGGTTCAGCGTCGCCAGCTGATCGCTTCAGGATGAGGTGAGCAGGCGGCGGAGGCATATGAGGCTGCAGGCCAGTTCGAGCAGGCCCTGGTGGAGATCGGCGCGTCGTTCGTAGCGGGTGCGGAGCCGTTTGAACTGGTGCAGCCAGGCGAAGGCGCGCTCGACCACCCAGCGCACCTTGCCCAGTCCGGAGCCGTGAGCGACGCCGCGTCGGGCGATCAGCGGTTTGATGCCTCGTTTCCACAGCAGGCGGCGGTACTTGTCGAAGTCGTAGCCCCGGTCGGCATACAGACGCCGGGGCTTGTGGCGGGGACGCCCCCGCAGTCCCCGGATCGACGGAACGGCGTCGAGCAGGGGCAGGAGCTGGGTGACGTCGTGGCGGTTGCCGCCGGTGAGCGTGACGGCGAGCGGGGTTCCGTGACGGTCGACGATCAGGTGGTGCTTCGAGCCAGAGCGGGCCCGATCGACGGGCGAGGTCCGACGTGGTCCCCCTTTGAGCGCCCGGACGTGCGATCCGTCCACGGAGCAGTCGTCCAGGTCCAGCAGGCTGGCGCGACGAAGCTCGGTCAACAGGGCGGCGTGCAGGCGCGGCCAGACGCCGGCCTCGGTCCAGTCCCGCAGTCGGCGCCAGGCCGTCACCCCGGAACAGCCCACCGCCTCCGCGGGGACGTCACGCCACGCGACACCGGTCCGCAGCACGTACATGACGCCGGCGAGCGCCACTTGATCGGGAACACGCAGCCGCCCCGGGTGGCGATGGCGCCGTTCGGGGGCGGGCGGCAGCAGCGGGGCCACCCGCTCCCACAGGTCGTCAGGAACAAGATCAGCACGCACGCCGGACACCCCGCCGACCAAGATCGTCGAGCGCAAGACCCACGGCTCAGCTCATTCTGAAACGATCAGTTAGACCTGCGCGCGGTCTCGGAGTTCCTTGCCCGGCTTGATGCGGTCGGTTCGGTGTCGAGGACCTGGTAGGCGCGATCAGTTCTTTTTGGGTCCGGTCTCACTTAGGGAGGTGCCTTTGTAGATGGTGAACAGTCCGTTATTCCGGATCGTCGCGGCGCACGTGTCGTTTCCTGACGGTGCCGCTGTGTTTGTGTGCCATACGGCGGTGCCATCCTTGGTATACAGCACACAGTTTCCGTCACCCTGCATGATCAGGCCCTTAACGTCGTAACGCTGCTCTTTCGTGTTCTGCCACCGGCATTGTCCGCCCCAGTAGATGGCAACTTTCCCGTCCTCTTGGCACTTGAACTCGACGCTCCCGTCTTCGGAGAAGAGGGAGTTGCCGGTCATCAGCCATTCCCCATTGCCGAGCGTACTTTTGGTGGTGTTTGTCATGATCACTTCTCATTTCTTCGGTGGGTGGGTCTTCCGTCTACGGGTCCCGCCGACTGTGGGAGTCGGCTGGCTCAGGTTCCTCGCTCGCACAGAGGTTCCGCTTGCATGAGTCGTAGCTGCCTGTGGGGATCCCTGGTTCGCCGCCGCTCAGGCATTCACCCAGGAGGGTGTGGAAGTTCACCGCAAAAACGATCACTCGTCCCTGGGATTGACGGTTGGAGCTCGTATCCGGGAGGTGAAGGGCGCGCGCCAGGGGCGGCTAGGGTCGGGTTCAGCCCGTGCCGGTATGGCGTGCGCGGGCGAGGCCCGGCGCCCGGTTCCCGGGGGCAGTACCGCCGGGCCGCCCCCCAAGCAGACAGCCGGCCTCGGCCGGTGACGTGTGGTCAGCGCGCGGCGGCGTCCGGGCCCGTGCCGAGCTGGCGCCGGCCGGGGGAGCGGGGCGCGGCCGCGGACCCATCGGCGCCCGCCTGCGGTGCCTCGGTCGGCTCGGCGGCGAGGCGGGCCCGGCGGCCGGCTGTGGGCTGTGCTGGGGGAGTGGCGGGGCGCGGGCCGGTGCCCAGGACACGACGTTCGTTCATCCGTCCATTCTCCTGGTTCCGCCGAACCCGCAGGCCCCGCATTCCATTTGGGCGTGCGCGGACTAATATCCGGCTCGGGCGGAGAAGCCAATTTCGGCGGAGTGAGAATTTATTCGGACGCGGAATTCGATAACCCCCGAGAATTCTCCTCGAATTCTGGCGAAGGACGGAAGCTGGCTACTCGTCAGATCCGGTGGGTGGTCTCGTGATTCAACACAGTGCATCAAGGGGCGGTCCTGGGGTGGGAGCGCAGCGGACACCCCAACAAGCCAAAGGTGCACCCCTGCCTACTGCCCGAGCACCCGGTCGAGGGCGGCGCGGACGACGTCGCCGGTCGTGGTGTGACCAAACCGGGTCGGAGTGGGTTAGGCAAGCTATGAATATTCGATCTCTGCTCGCTGCCGCCGTTCTTGCAGCCGGCCTTCCCGTTCTGATGGCCTCATCGGCCACGGCTCTCGACCAGGGTGGGGCCCTTACCTCCCGCAAGGCCTACTGGGAGGTAGAGCTCAACTCTATTACCTTCGGGGATGAAACCGCTGAACTTGAGTCGACTGGTGCCATTCTGGACACGGGTACTTCCCTCATCACCTTGCCAAGTCAATACGCAGAGATGCTCAATCGGCAGTAGACAACCCGCCCTGGGCGAGAGGCCGGGGTGGGAGCGGAGCGGACACCCCAAGAGGCCGTAGGCCTGGACCCCGTGAAGCGGGGTCACCTCCCGCGCTCTGTGCGGGAGGTGGGGGTCTGGAGCGAAGCGGAAGACCCCGAGGCCAAAGCCCGCGAAGCGGGCGCCGGCCCGGGGGGGGGGGAGGGGGGGGGGGGGGGGGGCGTGCGCGGGGGTGGGGGGGGGGGGGGGGTGTCCCCCGAGCGCGGGGA
>NZ_JBVJWO010000015.1:174624-214322 GCF_055602345.1 Streptomyces sp. NPDC037401 | reverse complement strand
GGCGCTTCCTTCGTTCTTGCGTTTCCGACTCTATCAGATCTTTCCGACCCGATTTCCTCGGCGCTTTCCAGGTTCTCGCTTTCGCGTTTCCCTTTCCGGCGGTTCCAACCTTACCAGATCCTATTCCGTGTCGTTTCCGACTTGGAATTCGAATTCCAGTGGCCGTTGGCGGCCTTGCCTTTCGGCGTTTTCACTACGCTAGCGGATTTCCCTTGCCGCTCATAATCGAGCCGCTGGCTCCGAATTCGGGCACGCCGAATTCATCCCCGCCAGGGTGAATCGTAGGTAGTGGTTTTGCCGTTCCAGGGTCTGCCGACAGCAGCGCCCCGTTCAAGCGGCTCGGGCTACGTTAGGCGTCCGTCAGGACCGAGTCAAGTTGAACGGCGGCGCGGCGCGTGGGGGCGGTAGGGGCTGACCGTGGGCTCGTCCGGCAGCCAGAAACGCCAGGGGTGGTGGGCACCGTCGCCGCCCACTCCCGTCCTGGGGCCGCTGCGGACCAGGTCGGCGGGGACGGCCGTACCCGCCAGCAAGGAGAGGGGGGAGTCGGGGCCTGCGCACAGGTCCGTGCCGTCGAGCGTGCGGTCGATGTCGAGCGCGCTGGCCAGCCGGGCCGGCCCTTTGGCCAGTTCTCTGTCGTTCCGGGCCGAAAGCCGACGTTTACGGGCCAGGTCGGCGCCCTCGGTGACCTCCCCCGCGCGGAGCAGCACCCCGCCGGCGGTGCCCTCCGGGCCGCAGACCAGGTTGAGGCTGAACCACATGCCGTAGATGAAGTAGACGTACGCGTGTCCGGGGGGACCGAACATCGACGCGTTGCGCGCCGTGCGGCCGCGGTAGGCGTGGGAGCCCGGGTCGGCGGCGCCCTCGTACGCCTCGACCTCGGTGATGCGCAGTTCGATCGGGCCCTGCGCGGTGCGGCGGACCAGGGTCCGGCCCAGCAGATCCGGGGCCACCGTGAGGACCGGCCGGTCGAAGAAGTCGCGGGGCAGGGGCGTACGGTCGGGGCGCGCGCTCATCCGTCCGAGCGTAGTGGAACCCGCGGGGCGGGAACCGGGCCTTAAGGTTCCGCGTTTGTAGAGGTCATAGCCGATTGAAGGGGAGACAGACGCATGGGGTTCAAGAAGCTCTTCGCGAGCCTGGGCGCCGGCGGCGCTTCGGTGGACACCGTCATCACGGAGCCGAACGTCGTCCCGGGTGGGATCGTCCAGGGCGAGGTCCGGATCCAGGGCGGCTCGGTGGAGCAGCAGATCGAGGGTCTGTCGATCGGGCTGCAGGCCCGGGTCGAGGTCGAGAGCGGTGACCAGGAGGTCAAGCAGGACATCGTCTTCACCAAGCAGCGGCTCGGCGGTGCGTTCCAGGTGCAGGCCGGTGCGGTGCACGTCGTGCCGTTCAGCCTGGAGATCCCGTGGGAGACGCCGGTCACCCACTTCGCCGGTCAGCACCTGCACGGGATGAACATCGGCGTCAGCACGGAGCTGGAGATCGCGCGCGCCGTGGACGCAGGCGACCTGGACCCGATCAACGTGCACCCGCTGCCCGCACAGCAGGCGATCCTGGACGCCTTCGGGCAGCTCGGCTTCCGTTTCCGCAGTGCGGACATGGAGCGCGGCCACATCCGCGGGACCCGGCAGACGCTGCCGTTCTACCAGGAGATCGAGTTCCTGCCGCCGCAGCAGTACCACGGGCTGAACCAGGTCGAGCTTACGTTCGTTGCCGACGGCAACGAGATGGACGTCATCCTGGAGATGGACAAGAAGCCGGGGCTGTTCAGCGAGGGCAGCGACACCTTCCGTGCGTTCAAGGTCGGCCTGCACAGCTACCAGGGCACCAACTGGTCGGCCTATCTGAACGAGTGGATCGCGTCCGTCGGCTCCAAGCGCAACTGGTTCTAGGGGGTATCTCCGTGTCCGGGACCAACAGGCCGCCGCTTCCGCACGACTTCCACCCCGAGGTGCCCGCGTTCACGGTGACGAGCGAGGACCTCGCGCCGGGGGCCGATCTGCAGGCGGCACAGGTGCTCGCGGGCGGGAACCTCTCGCCGCAGCTTCGCTGGGAAGGCTTCCCCGCGGGGACGAAGAGCTTCGCCGTGACCTGCTTCGACCCCGACGCCCCCACGGGCAGCGGGTTCTGGCACTGGGTGCTGTTCGATCTGCCGGTCTCGGTCACCGAGCTTCCGGCGGGTGCAGGCAGCGGGAAGTTCGAGGGGCTGCCGACGGGTGCCGTGCAGGTGCGGAACGACTACGGCACGAAGGACTTCGGCGGTGCGGCTCCCCCGGCCGGGGAGCGGCACCGGTACGTGTTCACCGTCTATGCGGTGGACCAGGAGAAGCTGGGTCCGGATGCGGACGCGTCTCCTGCCGTCGTCGGGTTCCATCTGCGCTTCCACGCACTGGGTCGCGCACAGCTGATCGGTGAGTACGAGGCTCCCGCGGGGGGCTGAGCGCCGAGTCGATCGTTCGCCGGCCGTTTGCCCGGTCCTGGTCTAAAGATGGCCGGGACCGGGCATTTTTATTGCGTTGTCCCGCGTGGCGCGCGCGGCCAGAGTGGTTGCGGGCCCTGCCGCCAGGGTGGTCGCGGGCCTGCACACGGGAGGTGGGCGAGATGCGGGACACGCTGGTGCTGAACGCGAGCTTCGAGCCGCTGTCGACGGTTTCGATGAACCGGGCCGTCGTCCTGGTCCTGCAGGACAAGGCGGTCGTCGAGCAGTCTCATCCCGAACTCCTCGTGCGTGCGGCCGCGGTCGAGTTGCCGGTACCGCGGGTGATCAGACTCTGCAGGTACGTACGGGTGCCCTTCCGAAGACACGCGCCGTGGTCGCGGAGGGGGGTGCTGGCCCGTGACCAGCACCGGTGCGCGTACTGCGGGCGCCGGGCGACCACCGTGGACCACGTCGTGCCCCGGGCGCAGGGGGGCGGGGACACCTGGCTGAATACGGTGGCCTCGTGCGCGGAGGACAACCACCGCAAGGCGGCCCGCACCCCGGAGGAGGCGGGCATGCCGTTGCTGCGGAAGCCGTTCGTGCCGAGCCCTGCGGACGCGATGCTGCTCGCGCTGGGCTCGGGGCGGCGGGACGCGCTGCCCGAGTGGCTCGCTCAGCCCGCGTAGGCCTCCCTGCCCACACTGCTGTACGCCGGCTCCGGGCCGGTGCCGACTGACCGCCGTGCGGCGTATTTTCCGTACGGCGGTCAGCGGATGAGGAGCTGGACGATCGCGAGGACGCCTACCACCACGATGACCGCGCGCAGTGCGGTCGGCGGGAGGCGTCTTCCTGCTTTCGCCCCGATCTGGCCGCCGAGGGTGGAGCCGAGGGCGATGAGGACGACCGCGGACCAGTCGAACTCCGCGACGAAGAGGAAGAAGACGGCTGCGATGCCGTTGACCAGGGCGGCGACGACGTTCTTCACGGCGTTGATGCGCTGGAGGTCGTCGTGGAGGAGCAGGCCCATCAGCCCGAGGTAGAGCACTCCTTGGGCGGCGCCGAAGTAGCCGCCGTACGCACTGGCCAGTGTCATGCCGGTGAGGAGGGCGGGGCCGCCGTCGCGGTGCGGGCCGGGGCCGCCGCTCGCCTCCTGCCGGCGCCGGAGGGTCCGGGCGAGCCTCGGCTGGACGACGACGAGGACGAGGGCGATCCCGATGAGGACCGGCACGATCGTGTCGAAGGACTCGGAGGGCAGGGTGACGAGCAGGATCGCGCCGGCGAGTCCGCCGATGAGGGAGACGAGGCCGAGGCGCAGGACGCGCCGTCCCTGACCGGTCAGTTCCTTGCGGTAGCCGATGGCACCGCTGATCGAACCCGGTACCAGTCCCAGGGTGTTGGACACGTTCGCGGTGACCGGGGAGAGTCCGGTGGCGAGCAGGACCGGGAAGGTGATGAGGGTGCCGGAGCCCACGATGGTGTTGATCGTGCCGGCTCCGACACCGGCGGCGAAGACCGCGAGTGATTCCCAGATGGACAAGGCCATCTCCTTCACATGAGTGAGACGCCTCCCCGCCGTGAAGGTCGGGGGGCCTCACCGATCATGCAGGAGCGGTCCGGGTGTTCAGTCGATCGGGGGCTGCTCGCGGCGCTGCGGGATGACGCCTTCCTGCTGCTGCGGGGCATTGTTGAAGCCGCTCGTGCCGCCGCCCGCGGGGCCGAAGTTGCCGAAGGCTCCGCTGAGGCCCTTGAGGGCGTCGCCGATCTCGCTGGGGACGATCCAGAGCTTGTTGGCGTCGCCTTCGGCGATCTTCGGGAGCATCTGGAGGTACTGGTACGAGAGCAGCTTCTGGTCGGGGTCGCCGGCGTGGATGGACTCGAAGACCGTACGGATGGCCTGGGCTTCGCCCTCGGCGCGCAGCGCGGCGGCCTTGGCGTCACCCTCGGCGCGCAGGATGGAGGACTGCTTCTCGCCCTCGGCGCGCAGGATCTCCGACTGGCGGACGCCTTCGGCCTGGAGGATCGCGGCGCGCTTGTCGCGGTCGGCGCGCATCTGCTTCTCCATCGAGTCCTGGATGGAGGTCGGCGGCTCGATGGCCTTGAGCTCGACGCGGTTGACGCGGATGCCCCACTTGCCGGTGGCCTCGTCGAGGACTCCGCGGAGGGCGGCGTTGATCTCCTCGCGGGAGGTGAGGGTCCGCTCGAGGTCCATGCCGCCGATGATGTTGCGGAGGGTGGTGACGGTGAGCTGCTCGATCGCCTGGATGTAGCTGGCGACTTCGTACGTCGCGGCGCGGGCGTCGGTCACCTGGTAGTAGATGACCGTGTCGATGTTGACGACCAGGTTGTCCTGGGTGATGACCGGCTGCGGCGGGAAGGGGACGACCTGTTCGCGGAGATCGATCCGGTTGCGGATCGAGTCGATGAACGGCACGACGATGTTGAGGCCCGCGTTGAGGGTGCGGGTGTAGCGGCCGAAGCGCTCGACGATGGCGGCGCTGGCCTGCGGGATGACCTGGATCGTCTTGACCAGCGCGATGAAGACCAGCACCACCAGAATGATCAGGACGATGATGATCGGTTGCATGCGGTTCCCCGTACCCCTTCTAGCTGCCTGTCCTGCCCTGTTGAGAGAGCAGGGCCCCCTGCGGAGTCTCGCAGACGCGACTGTCCGGGGGGCTGGATTCGGTCACATGACCTCACATGACGACCGCGGTCGCCCCGTCGATCTCGACGACGTCGACCTGTTGGCCGGGTTCGAAACTGGTGTCCGCATCGAGGGCGCGGGCGGACCAGATCTCCCCGGCGAGTTTGATCCGGCCGCCGGACCCGTCGACGCGTTCCAGTACGACGGCCGTGCGGCCGCGCAACGCATCGACTCCGCTGGCGAATTGGGGGCGCTGGGAGCGGTGCCGGTTGGCGATCGGCCGGACGACGGCGATCAGCGCGACCGACACGACGACGAAGACGAGCACTTGGGCGACCACTCCCCCGCCGAGGGCGGCGGTGATCGCCGCGGCGACCGCTCCCGCGGAGAACATGCCGAATTCGGGCATGGCGGTCAGGACGAGCGGAATGCCCAGTCCGACCGCGCCGATGAGCCACCACACCCACGCGTCGATGTCCACGGGGTCATGGTAGGTCGGGCGGGCGCGGTCCGGACAGGGCGCGGGGGCCGGGACCTGCGCCGGGGCGCGGGGCCGGGGTGTCTGCCGTGCCCGCCGGTCAGCGCAGGGGCAGACCCTGGGCGGTCCAGCGGTCGTTGCCGTTGCGCTCGACGACGAGCGGGAGGCCGAAGCAGAGGGACAGGTTGCGGGAGGTGAGCTCGAGGTCGATCGGTCCGGCGGTGACGACCTTGCCCTGACGGATCATCAGGACGTGGGTGAAGCCGGGGGCGATCTCCTCGACGTGGTGCGTGACCATCGCCATCGAGGGGGCGAGCGGGTCGCGGGCGAGGCGGCCGAGGCGGCGTACGAGGTCCTCGCGGCCGCCGAGGTCGAGGCCGGCGGCGGGCTCGTCGAGGAGCAGCAGCTCGGGGTCGGTCATCAGGGCGCGGGCGATCAGGGTGCGCTTGCGCTCGCCCTCGGAGAGGGTGCCGAACTTCCGGTCGAGGTAGTCGGTCATGCCGAGGCGGTCGAGGAAGGCGCGGGCGCGCTGCTCGTCGACTTCCTCGTACTCCTCCTGCCAGGTGGCCGTCATGCCGTACGCGGCGGTGAGGACGGTCTGCAGGACGGTCTGGCGCTTGGGCAGCTTGTCGGCCATCGCGATGCCGGCCATGCCGATCCGGGGGCGCAGCTCGAACACGTCCACCTTGCCGAGGGTGCTGCCGAGGATGGTGGCGGCGCCCTTGGTGGGGAAGAGGTAGCTGGACGCGACATTGAGGAGGGTGGTCTTCCCGGCGCCGTTCGGGCCGAGGATCACCCAGCGCTCGCCCTCCTTGACCGACCAGGAGACCTGGTCCACCAGAGCCCGGCCCTCGCGGACCACGGATACGTCCACCAGCTCCAGCACATCGCTCATGAGCGCGTTGTCTCCCATTGCAGTCTTGGATGTCACAGTGCGCCTGTGGGCGCAGCCCCAGGGGAAAACCTACGCCACTCGGGGCGGGGGCCGGGGACGAGGTGGGTCCGTAGCCGGATCCGTAGGGTGGGAAGCATGCTGTGGGAACCACGATCAGGGCGGCTGGCCGCCTGGGGTAATGCGTTGCTGGGTGGTCTGGTGTCGCCGGACGAGGCCGTGCTGGCGGTCGTCGGCGAGGATGCGGTGCACCGGGTCGAAGATCTGCCGGGAGAGTCCGGCCCGGTGGGGCTGACGCTGGCGCTGGGCCGGCTGCGGGTGCTGGGGGTGTCGGGGCTGCGGGTGGCGCTGCCCGCGCCGGGGCATCCGCTGGGGCTGAGCGGCCCGCCGGAGTTCAATGCGCGGGCGCTGGAGGCGGAGGAGGCCGTGGTGTGCGCGGGGGCGGCGCTGGGGCTCGTACCGGAGGTGTCGGAGGCCGGGCCGGCCGGTGACGTGCACGTGGAGGTGGTCTGGCGCTGCCTTCCGGTGCGGGAGGCGCCGCCGGCGGACGTGCCGTCGCTGGGTGAGGCGGAGCGGGAGCTCGCCGAGGGGCTGCGGGAGGCGACCGAGGTGCTGACCCGGCTGGACGTGGCGGCCTCGGGCCCGGTGGCGGAGGCGGCGCTGGATGCCTACCGGGCGCGGGCCGACCGGGGGCGGGAGGTGCTGGCGCCGGGATACCCGCCGCGTGCGGTCCGGGTGCTGGAGCTGGCGCAGCGGGTCGCGCTGCTGGTGGACATGGCGCACGGGAGCGGCCACGGGGGTGCGGTGTCGGCCGCGGAGATGTCGGCGCGGGCGCTGGCCCTGCGTCCGGTGGAGCGGGTCGCGCGGCGGGCGCAGGTCGCGGCGTACAACGCGTACGTGGAGGAGCAGGAGCGGCGCCGGGGCTGAGGCGGGTGCACGTGCTGCGGCCCCGCTTCCGGGGAGAGGGGGAAGCGGGGCCGCAGGGGGCGGGGCGGGTCAGTGGTTGAGACCCGAGTTGCCGAAGGCCGGGTTGAGCAGGCCGATCACGTTGACGGTGTTGCCGACCACGTTGACCGGGACGTGGACCGGGGCCTGGACCAGGTTCCCGGAGCCGACGCCGGGCGAGTTCAGGGCCTCGCCGTGGGCGTGCGCACCGCCGTGCGCGGCCGAGACACCGGCGCCGGCGGCGACGAGACCGCCCGCGATCATGGTGACGGCAGCGGCCTTCTTGAAGTTCTTCACGTTCAGGTCCTCCGTTGTGTTCGCTGCGGCCAGCCGCCGCAGCACGCCATGGAGAACGGCCGCCGGGCGGCCAGGATGCGCCATGTGGGCTACATACACCCGACGGTATGAATCTCATCCCGGACCGTTGCCCGGCCGGTCCTGACCGCTACCCGGCGAGTCCGTGGCGTACGGCGTACAGCGCGGCCTGGGTGCGGTCCGCGAGGTCGAGCTTCATGAGGATGTTGGAGACGTGCGTCTTGACCGTCTTCTCGGACAGGACGAGGGCGCGGGCGATCTCGCGGTTGGAGCGGCCGTCGGCGATCAGGCCGAGGACTTCGCGTTCGCGTTCGGTGAGGCTGCCGCCGCGGCTGGTGGAGGCCGGCCGGTCGTCCTGGGAGAGCAGGGACTCGGCGACCTCGGGCTGGAGGAGGACGTGTCCGGCGTGGACGGAGCGGATGGCGCCGGCGAGGGCGTCGGGGTCGATGTCCTTGTAGACGTATCCGGCGGCGCCGGCGCGCAGGGCCGGAACGACGGTGCGCTGTTCCGTGAAGCTGGTGACGATCAGGACGCGGGCGGGGTTGGCGAGCTCGCGGAGCCGGCGCAGGGCTTCGATGCCGTCGGTGCCGGGCATTTTGATGTCCATCAGGACCACGTCGGGACGCAGCTCCTCGGCGGCGGTGATGCCCGCCTCGCCGTCCGCGGCCTCGCCGACCACTTCGATGTCGTCCTGTACTTCCAGGAACGTGCGCAGGCCGCGGCGGACGACCTGGTGGTCGTCGACGAGCAGGACGCTGATCTTGCGGTGGGGCGTCTCAGCCACCGGGGACCTCCATCTCGATCGTGGTGCCCGCGCCGGGCTCCGAGTGCACGGTGAGACTGCCGCCGGCGCCGCTCGCCCGGTCGCGCATGGAGACGAGGCCGAGGTGGCGGCCGGCGCGGCGCACGGCCCGGGGATCGAAGCCGCGGCCGTCGTCGGTGATGCGCAGGAGAGCTCCTGGGCCGCGCCGGGCGAGGGTCACCTCGACGGATCCGGCGCCGGAGTGGCGCAGGGCGTTGTGCAGTGCCTCCTGGGAGACGCGGAGCAGGGCCTCCTCCTGGGCGGCGGGGAGTGCGCGTACACCGTCACATGTGAACGTGATCCGTGCGGTGTGCGCGCGGTCGAGTACGTGGATCTGGGTGCGGAGGGTGGCGACGAGGCCGTCCTCGTCGAGGGCGGCGGGCCGGAGCTCGACGACGGCGGCGCGCAGCTCGTCGGCGGCCTCGGCGGCGAGTGCGGCGACCTGCTGGAGCTCGTCCTTGGCCCGGGCCGGGTCGCGGTCGACGAGGGCGGCGGCGGCCTGGGCGGTCAGGCGCAGCGAGAAGAGTTTCTGGCTGACGGCGTCGTGCAGCTCGTGGGCGAGGCGGGAGCGCTCCTCGGCGATGGTGAGCTCGCGGCTTCGCTCGTAGAGGCGGGCGTTGGTGAGGGCGATGGCGGCGTGCTGGGCGAGGATGCCGAGCAGCTCCTCGTCCTCTTCGGTGAAGCCGCAGCCGCTGCCGGGGCGCGGGCAGCGCTTGTTCGCGAGGAAGAGGGCGCCGAGGGTGTCGTCGCCGTCGCGGATCGGCAGGCCGAGGAAGTCGGACATCTCGGGGTGGGCGGCGGGCCAGCCCTCGAACCGGGTGTCCTTCCGTACGTCGGCCAGCCGCTCGGGGCCGGCCTGGTGGAGCATCGCGGCGAGGATGCCGTGCTGGCGGGGCAGCGGGCCGATCCGGCGCCACTGCTCTTCGCTGACGCCGTCGACGACGAACTGGGCGAAGCCGCCGTGGTCGTCGGGCACCCCGAGGGCGGCGTACTCGGCGTCGAGCAGTTCCCGGGCCGAGGCGACGATCGTCTTGAGGACGTCCCGGACTTCCAGGTGGCGGCTCATCGCCAGCAGCGCGGTGCTCACCGCGGCCAGCCCGCTGCGGGGTCTGTGGCTCATGGAGATCACCGTACCCGCGGGGTCCGGGGGCCGGATCGGGCCCGCGGACCAGGGCGGGGGGCCGACGGTCCTAGGGCGTGGGGCGGGGGGTGCCGGGGCGGTCGTGGCGCTGTCGGGCCCTCGCGCGACGCGGTAGGCGGGCGAGGCTGCCGCGTGTCTCTATCTCCGGAACGAATTCCGGGCAGTTCATCTGCTACCTAAGGACGAGGGTATTGACCCTCTGCGTTGCTGACGCAACGCACGGTGAGACCGTTACGTGCCCGATGTGAGCCCGCACATAGGACGCACATCACTTACGAAGGAGCTTAGTGGAGACATAAAGACGCGATCAGAGCCGCTCTGGGCAGTGCCGGGCGTGGAAATACGGGGTTCGCGACTTCCGCTGATCCACTAAGCCGGATCGTACGTCACACCTTTGCCACAGGATTTTGCCGCCGCTAAGAATGGCTGCCGTCGCACAGCGCCGCTGATCTCGGATCTCGCGGCGCTTTCCTGCGGCCCCCGCTCTTCGAAAAGGTTGCTTGCCCATGTCTGCGTCCAGCACTCCCGGTCATAGCCGTCTGACCAAGGCCCACAAGATCTCGATCGCCGGTGTCGCCTCCCTCGGCGCCGCTGCCCTCGTCTTCTCCCTGGTCCCGGCCGAGGCCGCCCAGGCCGAGACGGTCACCGCCGCCCCGGTCAGCTGGACGCAGAGCTTCGACGCCACGCACGCCAAGACGCTGCAGACCAGCCTCGCGCAGCAGCACCTCGTGGTCGAGAAGGCCGCGAAGGACGCCGCCACGGCCAAGGCCGTCGCCGCTGCGAAGGCCAAGGCCGCCGCGAAGGCGAAGGCGGACGCGAAGGCGAAGGCCGAGGCCGCCGCCAAGGCGAAGGCGAAGAAGGAGCGCGACGCCAAGGCCGCCGCGAGCCGTTCCGCCGCCCGCACCCCCGTGTTCGCGAACAACCTGGACGGCTGGATCAAGGAAGCCCTCTTCATCATGAAGAAGGAGGGCATTCCGGGCACCTACGCCGGAATCCACCGCAACATCATGCGCGAGTCCAGCGGCAACCCGATGGCGATCAACAACTGGGACATCAACGCCCAGAACGGCATCCCCAGCAAGGGTCTGCTCCAGGTCATCCTTCCGACCTTCAAGGCGTACCACGTCAAGGGCACCAAGTTCGACCAGTACGACCCGGTCGCCAACATCGTCGCCGCGTGCAACTACGCCGCCGACCGCTACGGCTCGATGGACAACGTGAACAGCGCGTACTGACGGTCGCGCCACCAGCCCCCCATGCGCCGCAGGGCGGCACCCGGAGTGATCCGGGTGCCGCCCTGCGGCGTATCCGCGTGCACGGTGACATGTGACCGTGCACGCTGCGATGTGCGCGCTTACTTGCGCATGACCTCCGGCTCGTGGCGGCGCAGCAGGCGCGCGACCGCGAACCCGCAGGCGACGCCGATGAGCAGCAGCACCGTGATGTTGAAGCCCCACTGGCCGGCGGTGGCTTCCCACAGCGGGTCGGTGTTGCCGGGGTTGTCGCGGTCCCACGGCGGCATGAGCACGCCGAGGTTCAGCGTGGTGCCCGCGGCGGCGACGGCCCAGCGCGACGGCATCAGCCAGGCGAACTGCTCCAGGCCCACGGAGTCGTAGACCTGGAAGAGGATGCCGGTGAACACGACCTGGACGATCGCGAACATGACGAGCAGCGGCATGGTCTTCTCGGCGGTCTTGACCAGCGAGGAGATCACGAGGCCGAACATCATCGACGTGAAGCCGAGCGCGATGACCGACACGCACAGCTCGGCGGCCGGCGGCATGATCAGGCCCTCGAGGGGCAGGTCGCGCGGCGCGAAGCCGATGCCGCAGATGATCACGCCCTGGATGGCCGTGATGACACCGAGCACGATCACCTTCGACATGAGGTACGCCGACCGGGACAGGCCGGTGGCGCGCTCGCGCTCGTAGATGACCCGTTCCTTGATCAGCTCGCGGACGGAGTTCGCGGCGCCGGAGAAGCACATGCCGACCGCGAGGATCAGCATGATCGTGCCCGCGTCGCCGTTGAACTGCGACGGCGGCTTCGGCGGCGCGAGGCCGAAGGTCGCGGGGATGACCGTGGAGACCACGCCCAGCACCGCCGGCAGGATCAGCATCAGACCCATGAAGCCCTTGTCGGACGCGATCACCGACACGTAGCGGCGGATCAGCGTGAAGAGCTGCGAGCCCCAGCCCTGCGGCTTGGGCGGCTGCATCTGCGCGGTCGGCATGGTCACCGACTGCGGGGCGACGGCGTCGATGTCGGCGGCGTACAGCTGGTAGTGCTGCGAGCCCTTCCAGCGGCCGGCCCAGTCGTAGTCGCGGTAGTTCTCGAAGGCCGAGAAGACGTCCGCCCAGGTCGTGTACCCGAAGAAGTTCAGCGCCTCGTCCGGCGGACCGAAGTACGCGACCGAGCCGCCCGGGGCCATGACCAGCAGCTTGTCGCAGATGGCCAGCTCGGCGACCGAGTGCGTGACGACGAGGACCGTACGGCCGTCGTCGGCGAGGGCACGCAGCAGCTGCATGACGTCGCGGTCCATGCCCGGGTCGAGGCCCGAGGTCGGCTCGTCCAGGAAGATCAGCGACGGCTTGGTCAGCAGCTCCAGGGCCACGGACACGCGCTTGCGCTGGCCGCCCGAGAGCGAGGTGATCTTCTTGTCCTTGTGGATGTCGAGCTTGAGCTCGCGCAGCACCTCGTCGATGCGGGCGGCGCGCTCGGACTCCGCGGTGTCGCCCGGGAAGCGGAGCTTGGCCGCGTACTTGAGGGCGGTGCGGACCGTCAGCTCCTTGTGCAGGATGTCGTCCTGCGGGACCAGGCCGATGCGCTGGCGGAGCTCCGCGAACTGCTTGTACAGGTTGCGGTTGTCGTAGAGCACGTCGCCCTGGTTTGCCGGGCGGTAGCCGGTCAGCGCCTTGAGGAGCGTGGACTTGCCGGAACCGGACGGGCCGATGACCGCGACGAGCGACTTCTCCGGGACGCCGAAGGAGACGTCCTTGAGGATCTGCTTCCCGCCGTCGACCGTGACGGTCAGGTGGCGCGCGGAGAACGAGACCTCACCGGTGTCGACGAACTCCTCGAGCCGGTCCCCGACGATGCGGAAGGTCGAGTGGCCGACGCCGACGATGTCGTTCGGGCCGAGCAGCGCGGTGCCGGACTTGGGCAGCGGCTGGCCGTTGACGTAGGTGCCGTTGTGGCTGCCGAGGTCGTGGATCTCGAAGCGGCCGCCCGTGGAGCGGAACTCCGCGTGGTGCCGCGAGACCTGGAGGTCCGAGACGACGAGCTCGTTCTCCAGGGCGCGGCCGATGCGCATGACGCGCCCGAGCGAGAGCTGGTGGAACGTCGTCGGGCTGCGGTCGCCGTAGACGGGTGCGCCCGCGGCGGCACGCGAGGCGCCCTGCTGCTGCGGGATCTGACCCTGCGGCGGCTGCTGGCCGGAGCCCTGCGGCTGCTGGTACGGCTGGGCCTGCGGCTGCTGCTGGTACGGGGCCTGCTGCGCCTGCTGTGCCTGCTGCTGGTACGGGGCCTGCTGCCCGGCCGCGTGGCCGTGCTGACCCGCCTGCCCGCCTGCGGCGGCCGGAGCGCCCGCCACGGCGGCCGCCCCCGAACCGGCCGCGGAGGCCGAGAGGTTCAGCCGCGGCCCGTCGGTGCCGTTGCCGAGGTGGACCACGCTGCCCGCGGCGAGATCCAGCCGCTGGACGCGCCTGCCCTGCGCATAGGTGCCGTTGGTGCTGCCGTGGTCCTCGATGGCCCAGCCGCCGCCGGTCCAGCTGATGGTGGCGTGCCGCCACGAGACCCGCGCGTCGTCGATCACCACGTCACCCTGCGGATCGCGCCCCAGGGTGTACGACCTGGACGGATCGAGGGCCCAGGTCCTTCCGTTCAATTCCAGTACGAGTTCCGGCACTCCATGCCCCACTTGTTGTCCCCCGATGCCCCCTGACAGCAGGGAGTCTAGGGATGGCGAACTTCGGGGGGAACTATTTCAGGCCCGCGGCCGGAAGTGGAATCCGGGCTCTGAGCAGCGCTTCGGACAGGGCCCGTTGACGACTCCGCAAAGCCCCCGGAGAGTGGTAAGAGCCCATCAGTGCGTACGGATCATGCGCGAATGGGAGATCAGGGATGACTCGGTAGGAATCGGGGGGTCCGCGCATGGTTCCGGGTACGCACGAAGTGGGCGGGGCGGGAGGCGCGTTCGGTTCCCCGGGGCCCACGGGCGCTTCCGCGGTCCGCTGGGGGCAGGTCCTGTTCGGCGCGGTGGCGGCGGTGGGGTGGGCGCTGATCGCGATGGCTGCGGTGGCGGCGCTCGGGCTGCACCTGCTGGGGGCGGACGCGGCCGGGTCGCTCGGGCCGATGACGGCTGCCGTGGTGGTGCTCGCGGTGGGGGGCTCGGTCACGCCGTCGGGGGACGTCTCGGTGTTCGGGCTGGAGGGCGCGCAGGCGACGACGGCGCTCGATGTCACGCCGCTCGGTGTGAGTCTGACGGGTGCCCTGGTCCTCGGCCACGTGTTCCTGCGGTCGCTGCGCGCGGCGGGGGTCGTCGGCCGCGCCCGTCAGATCGCGGCGCGGGCGGGGGCGGTGGCCGTGGTGTTCACGGCGACGGCCGCCGGGCTCGCGTGGGCAGGGCACGACGTGATCACCCTCGACGGCGAGCGGCTGGGGCTCGGGCAGGGGCTGGACGGGAGGCTTCCGGGGGGCAGTGAGGACGGCGGGACCGGTGGGATCGAGATCCCGGGGCTGGGGGACGTGGGCGACATCGGGGGGATCGGCGGGCTGCTGCCGGACCGGGTGGGGGACCTGATCGACGCCAAGGCGCAGGTGGGCTTCAGCGTGGACATGGGTGCGACGCTGCCGGGGGCCGCGCTGTGGGTGCTGGCCGTGCTGCTGATCGCGCTGCTGGCGTCTCGGCGTACGGCGCTGCCGCGGGGCTGCGAGGCGGTGGACCGGTGGGTCCGGCCGGCGGTGTCGGCGCTGACGGTGGTGCTGCTGGTGACGGTCGTGGCCGGGCTGGCCGCCGCCGGGTACGCGGCGGCGGGTGACGAACGTCCGGAGCGGATCGCGGGCGCGGCGCTGCTGGGGGCCCCGAACGGCACGTGGACGGCGGTGCCGCTCGGGATGTTCGTGCCGTTCGACGGGCGGGCCACGGGGGAACTGGCCGGTGTGCTGCCCGATCCGATCGGCGAACTGCTCTCGGTGTCGGCACGGGAGCCGGTCACCGTCGCGCGGCTGGCGGAGCTGGACGGGCGGGTCTGGCTGCTGGTGGCCGCGGTCACCACGATGCTGCTGTCCGCGGGGGTGCTGGCGGCCGTACGGACCCCGGGGCCGGGGCCGGGGCGCGCGGTGGGCCGGTGCGCGGTGCAGCTGGGGGCGGTGACGGGGTTCGCGATGCCGGTGCTGGTGTGGCTGACCGGGGTCTCGGCCGACGCGTCGCTGGCGGTGCTGGGGGTGGACGCGGCCGGGGCGGGGGTGGAACTGCGGGGGCGTGCGGGGGTCGCTGCGCTGCTCGGCGTGGTGTGGGGGGCCGGGGCGGGGGCGGTGGGGGCGGTGTTGGTGCGGGTGCGGGTGGCGGGGCCGGGGCCGGTGGGGGTGCCGGTGGGGGGTGGGGGTGGCGTGGCGGGGCCGCCGGGGTTCGGGCCGGGGCCCGGATTCGGTCCCGGCCCCGCCCCCGGGCCCGACCGGGGTCCCGGGCCGGTGGCGGGGCCGTACGTGCCGTCTCCGGTGCGGGGGACGCGGCCCGGGGAGGTCAACCCGTACCGGGGGGCGGGGGCCGGCGGGGGTGGAGCGGCGGGTGGGGATCCGGACGCGACGATCGCGGGGGTGCCGCCGGTGGTGCCGAGGCGCTCCGCGCGGGGTGGGCGGACGCCGTTCACTCCGCCGCCTCCGCCGCCGCCCCCGCCGGTGCCGCCGGGGGCGCGGTGAGGGGTTCCCCCACCCCGCCCCTTCCCGAAACCGCGTGGCGACGCGGACGCGCTCGCAGGGGCTTCGCCCCCGCACCCCCACCCCGGGGCTCCGCCCCGGACCCCGCGCCTCAAACGCCGGCGGGGCTGAAAGTGCCCCCGGCGGGGGGCGTCGACGAGGCTGAAAGGACCCCTGGTGGGCAGCCGAGGCACCGACCGCCAGGGGAATGTGCCCTGGGGGCACCGGGCTATCGGCGGGGCTGGAAGTGTGCACGGAAGTGGGTGGGCGTCCGGTGGGCGGGACGGGGCGCGCCGGGGGGCGGGGCAGAGGATACGGTGAGGTCACCATGAGCGCTTCGCAGACCTCCGACGTCCCCACCCTCCTCGTCAAGATCTTCGGCAAGGACCGTCCCGGGATCACCGCCGGGCTGTTCGACACTCTCGCCGCCTACTCCGTCGACGTCGTCGACATCGAGCAGGTCGTCACCCGCGGCCGCATCGTCCTGTGCGCCCTGGTGACCCGCCCGGACCTGCCGGGCGGGGAGGGTGAGCTGAGGGCCACCGTGCACAGCTGGGCCGAGTCGCTCAAGCTGCAGGCAGAGATCATCTCCGGTACCGGTGACAACCGCCCCCGCGGCAGTGGGCGGTCACATGTCACCGTGCTCGGTCATCCGCTCACCGCCGAGTCCACCGCCGCCATCGCGGCCCGCATCACGGACACCGGCGGCAACATCGACCGTATCTTCCGGCTCGCCAAGTACCCGGTCACGGCAGTGGAGTTCGCCGTGTCCGGTACCGAGACCGAGCCGCTCAGGACCGCGCTGGCCACCCAGGCCGCGCACATCGGCGTGGACGTCGCGGTCGTGTCCGCGGGTCTGCACCGGCGGGCCCAGCGGCTCGTCGTCATGGACGTCGACTCGACGCTGATCCAGGACGAGGTCATCGAGCTGTTCGCGGCGCACGCCGGCTGCGAGGACAAGGTCGCCGAGGTCACGGCCCAGGCGATGAAGGGGGAGCTCGACTTCGAGCAGTCCCTGCACGCGCGGGTCGCGCTGCTGGCCGGTCTGGACGCGTCCGTGGTGGACAAGGTGCGCGCCGAGGTGCGGCTCACCCCCGGCGCCCGGACCCTGATCCGTACCCTCAAGCGGCTCGGCTACCAGGTGGGCGTGGTCTCCGGCGGTTTCACGCAGGTGACCGACGATCTGAAGGAGCGCCTCGGGCTGGACTTCGCCTCCGCCAACACCCTGGAGATCGTCGACGGCAAGCTCACCGGCCGGGTGACGGGCGAGATAGTGGACCGGGCGGGCAAGGCCCGGCTGCTGCGCCGGTTCGCGGCGGAGGCCGGCGTGCCGCTGGCGCAGACCGTCGCGATCGGTGACGGCGCAAATGACCTGGACATGCTGAACACGGCCGGGCTCGGTGTCGCCTTCAACGCCAAGCCGGTGGTGCGCGAGGCCGCGCACACCGCGGTCAACGTGCCCTTCCTCGACGCCGTGTTGTACCTGCTCGGCATCACGCGCGAAGAGGTCGAGGCCGCCAACCTCCACTGACAGCCGCCGCTGCAGCCTCGACCGCCGGCCTCCACTGACCGGAGGGCCCCCGCCGCACGGAGCGGCGGGGGCCCTCCGGCTGTCGAGTCAGTGCTTCGGGGTCCAGAAGTCCAGCAGGGTCCCGACGCCGTGTTCGACGGACTTCCACGAGCCGGTGAACCCGACGACGGCGAAGGCCGAGGTCGGGAAGCCGCTGCGGGCCATCCGTACCAGGGTGTCGTCCTTCGCGCTGCCCGAAAGGGCGTCGGCGAGCGCCTGCATGCCCGGGTTGTGGCCGATGACGAGCAGGTCGCCGACGTCGTCCGGGGTTTCGTTGAGCAGGGCGATGAGCTCGCCGAGCGATGCCTCGTAGAGCCGCTCCTCGTACACCGTCTTCGGGCGGTGCGGGAGTTCCTGGACGGCGATCTTCCAGGTCTCGCGGGTCCGGGCGGCGGTCGAGCAGAGGGCCAGGTCTACGGTGATGCCGGTTTCGGCCAGCTTCAGTCCGACGGCCACCGCGTCCTGGCGGCCGCGGTCGGCCAGCGGCCGCTCGTGGTCGGACACCTGTGGCCAGTCGGCTTTCGCGTGCCGGAGGAGGACGATCCTGCGGGGTGTATCGGCGCTCATGGTCCCCAGCTTCGCATGAAACGAGCCACGGGGCGCAGGGTGTTGACAGGCTCGCCCGTGCGGGGCGGGCGCGCTCCGGCGCCGGTGCGTGCGCGGTGTGCAGCGGGTGTGCGCGGTGCTCCGGGCGCGGGTGTGAACGAGGGGGGCGCGAGCGGGCGGGCGGGGGCGTGCTCAGCCGAGGGCGCGCAGGACGGCGTCGACGAGCGCGGCCAGTTCCGTGCCGTCGGCGGCCGTCGCGTGTGCGTCGCCGGATCCGGCGAGGAGCGCGAGCAGGGCGCCGAAGGCGAGTACGGGAAGGGCTACCGCCCACCAGGGCAGCCGGGTGTCCGCCGCGCCCCGGGCCGGGGTGTGCGGGGTGTGCCGCCGGACGGGGGGCCGGGTCTGGACCGGTGCCGACATGTCCGCCTCCGCGGGTGCTGCTGGTTTCCGGCTGGGTGCCGCTCTGCCTTCGAATCTATGGATTCGAGGCGGCTGTTCCCATCCGGTATCCCACCCACTGGACCCTGAGCCCGGCCCCCTAGGGGATGGGGGGTTAACCCCACCCCGGGGCGCCGGCCGGTGCGTCAGCCGGGCGTCAGGGTGAGGCGATGGTCGCGATGACGGCGATGATCACGGTCACGCCGAGCATCGCGCCGAGCACGATCGCCAGCTTCTTGTGGCCGTTCTGGGGGTTCGGTTCGAGGACGGGCATGGGTTCAGTCTCCCATGGCGCATTCGTCCTCGATCGTGCGGTCCCGTCCGGCCAGCACGCCGAGGGCGACCTGCGGGACGAGCAGGCCGGCCATGAGGGCGAGCGGCAGGTCCCAGCCGCCGCTGTGCTGGTAGAGCACGCCGATGACCAGGGGGCCGGGGATCGAGATCAGGTAGCCGGTGCTCTGGGCGAACGCGGACAGCTTGACGACTCCGGCGGTCGACCGGGCGCGCAGGCCGATCATGGTGATGACGAGCGGGAACGCGCAGTTGGAGATGCCGAGCATGACGGCCCAGAGCCAGGCTGCGCCCGCGGGCGCGAAGTACAGTCCGGCGTATCCGCCGAGGCCGAAGAGGCCGAGGACCACGGCGACGACGCCCTGGTTCCGGAGGGCTCCGGCGACGCGGGGGATCACGAAGGCCAGCGGGACGCCCATGACCATGGTGACGGCGAGCAGCACGCCCGCGGCGCCGGCGGAGACGCCGGAGTCGCGGAAGATCTGCGGCAGCCAGCCCATGGTGACGTACGCGCCAGTGGCCTGGAGGCCGAAGTAGCCGGCCAGCGCCCAGGCGGTGCGGCTGCGGACGACGTTCGGGCCGGCGGCTTCGGCGCGGGGCGGGCCGTCGTGGGCGGCGGCGGCCGCCGCGCGGTCGCGGCGGGCCTCGCGGGCGACGGGAATCCAGGGCACCACGGCGACGACGGCGAGCGCGGCCCAGACCAGCAGGCCGCTGCGCCAGCTTCCGCCGAGGGCCTCGGTCATGGGCACGGTGACGGCGGCGGCGAGGGAGGTGCCGGCGGCGAGGGCCATCGAGTAGAGGCCGGTCATGGTGCCGACGCGGTCCGGGAACCAGCGCTTGACGATCACGGGCAGGAGGACGTTGGTGAGCGCGATGCCGGCGAGCGAGAGGGCGCTGGCGGCGAGGAAGCCTGCGGTGCCGTCGGCGAGCGGCCGGATGACCAGGCCGGCGGCGATGGCGGCCATGCCGGCGCAGACGACGGCGGCCGGGCCGAAGCGGCGGGCGAGCCGGGGCGCGGTGATGCCGAAGACCGCGAAGCAGAGGGCGGGCATCGAGGTGAGGAGGCCGGCGACGGTGCCGCTCATGCCGAGGCCCGCGCGGGTCTCCTCCAGGAGCGCGCCGAGGCTGGTGATGGCGGGGCGGAGGTTGAGCGCGGCCAGGAAGATCGCGACGATGAGGAGGGGGCCGAGCCAGCGGGGCACGGTCCGCTCGTCCGGGGTCCCGGCGGACGTGCCGGCCGTCGTACCGGGCGTCGTACCGGGCACCGTGAGAGGCGTCGTACGGGCTTCGGTACGGGACCCGGCGGCACGGGTGGCTGCCGGGCGGGGCGGGGCCGTACGGTTCAGGACCTTGATCTCTTCGTCGGACATTCAACCATCATAGAATCATGGGATGATTGGTTGTCCAGTCCCGCACTGCACCGAGAGGGCCTCATGCCGCTGACCTCACCCCGGCGCTCCGCGCTCGTCGACCAGGTGATCGCCCAGCTCAGGAACCAGATCACATCGGGCGAATGGCCCGTGGGCGCCCGGATCCCGACCGAGCCGGAGCTGGTCGAGCTGCTGGGTGTGGCCCGGAACACCGTGCGCGAGGCCGTGCGCGCGCTCGCGCACAACGGGCTGCTCGACATCCGGCAGGGCTCGGGCACGTACGTCGTCGCCACGAGCGAGCTGGCCGGGGTCATGCACCGGCGCTTCGCCGGGGCGGACCCGCGGCACATCGCGGAGCTGCGCTCGACGCTGGAGTCGTCGGCGGCCCGGCTGGCGGCGGAGCGCCGCACCGACCGGGACCTGGCGCAGCTGGACGCGCTGCTGGCGCGGCGGGAGCAGGCCTGGGAGAGCGGGGACGCGGAGCTGTTCGTCGCGGCGGACGTGAGCCTGCACATGGCCGTGGTCGCGGCCTCGCACAACGACGTGCTCATCGAGCTGTACGCAGACCTCGGCGACCTGCTGCGGGACTGGCTGCGCGAGGACGTGGGGCCGGAGCTGACGCCGGACACGCACATGGACCACGCGCGGCTGGTCGAGGCGATCCGGCGGGGCGACCGCGACACGGCGGCGTCGGAGGCCGCGGGCTATCCGCTCCAGTGGCTGGACGGCGCTCCCGGATCCGGCTCGCGCGTCACCCCGGCCGGTGACTGATCCAGGCCGAGCGGACCTCTTTCCAGCAGCGGCTGGTCAGGCGCACCCGGCCGGCGGGGCCGACGGCCACCTCGGCGGTGTCGCCGTCCACGTCCCACCAGCGGTCGCATTCGACGTGGAGGCTGACGCGGTCGGTCCGGGGATAGGGGTTGTGACAGTACGCGGTGACATGTGACCCCTCGATCTCCGTGTCGCAGTCCGAGCCGAAGAGCTCTTCGCGTCCCGGCCGCACCGGCTGGGCGGGGGGTTCGGCGGGCAGCTCGGCGAGGTCGACCGCGGCGGGGGCGGCCTCGCGGGCACCCGGGGCCGCGGCCTCGGGACCCGGCGCGGGCTCCCCGCCCGTACGGGCCGCAGCGGCCGGCACGAGAAGGCCGGACAGCACCACCGAGGTGACCAGCAGGGACACCGCTCGACTCCGCCTCGGGCGCACTCCGTACCTCCTCCCCGCAGTACGACGGGAAGATCCCGACTCGGTCAGTCTGCAACCATTTGTCTGGTTCTTCGACTCGGAGGACCGCGCAGGACGCACCCCGCAGACGCGGACGGCGGCGGCCGCATCCCCTTCGCCCAGGGGCTGAAGAGGTCGCGGCCGCCGCCGTCCGTGCGTACTGCCTGCGGGTACGTGCCCCGCGGGGGCCGTGCCGGAGGGTCAGGCGCCCATCGCGTGCAGGCCGCCGTCCACGTGGACGATCTCGCCCGTGGTCTTGGGGAACCAGTCCGAGAGCAGGGCGACGACACCGCGGCCCGCGGGCTCGGGGTCGGTCATGTCCCACTCCAGCATCGAGCGGGAGTTCCAGACGTCCGCCAGCTCCGAGAAGCCCGGGATGGACTTCGCGGCCATGGAGCCGATCGGACCGGCCGAGACCAGGTTGCAGCGGATGTTCTCCTTGCCCAGGTCGCGGGCGAGGTAGCGGCTGGTGGCCTCCAGCGCGGCCTTGGCCGGGCCCATCCAGTCGTACTGCGGCCAGGCGAACTGCGCGTCGAAGGTGAGGCCGACGACGGCCGCACCCTCCGCCGGGAACAGCGGCTTGCAGGCCATGGTCAGCGACTTCAGCGAGAACGCCGAGACGTGCATGGCGGTGGCGACCGACTCGAACGGAGTGTTCAGGAAGTTGCCGCCGAGGGCGTCCTGCGGCGCGAAGCCGATGGAGTGGACGACTCCGTCGAGCCCGCCGAGCTCGTCGCGGACGAGGCCCTCCAGGCGCGCGAGGTGCTCGTCGTTCGTGACGTCGAGCTCGATCACCTTCACGGGCTTGGGGAGCTTCTTGGCGATGCGCTCGGTCAGCGTCGGCCGCGGGAACGCCGTGAGGATGACCTCGGCGCCCTGCTCCTGGGCAAGCCTGGCGGTGTGGAAGGCGATGGACGACTCCATCAGCACACCCGTGATCAGGATCCGCTTGCCGTCGAGAATTCCGCTCATGTGATCAGTGACCCATGCCCAATCCGCCGTCAACGGGAATGACGGCTCCTGTGATGTACGAGGCGTCGTCCGACGCGAGGAAGCGCACGGCCGCGGCGATCTCCTGCGGCTGCGCGTAGCGGCCGAGCGGGACCTGCGCGACGATGCCGGCGCGCTGCTCGTCGGTGAGCACCTTCGTCATGTCGGTGTCCACGAAACCGGGCGCGACGACGTTGAAGGTGATGTTGCGGGAGCCCAGCTCGCGGGCGAGGGAGCGGGCGAAGCCGACCAGACCGGCCTTGGAGGCGGCGTAGTTCGCCTGGCCCGCCGAGCCCAGCAGGCCGACGACCGAGGAGATCAGGACGACGCGGCCCTTCTTGGCGCGCAGCATGCCGCGGTTGGCACGCTTGACGACGCGGAAGGTGCCGGTGAGGTTGGTGTCGAGGACGGTCGTGAAGTCCTCCTCGGACATGCGCATCAGCAGCTGGTCCTTGGTGATGCCGGCGTTCGCCACCAGCACCTGGACCGCGCCGTGCTTGTCCTCGATCTCCTTGTAGGCCTGCTCCACCTGCTCGGGATCGGTGATGTCGCAACGGACCGCGAGGACGCCGAGCGCGGCGAGCGCCTCCGGCGGCTCACCCGAGCGGTACGTGATGGCGACCTTGTCGCCCGCCTCCGCGAAGGCCTGGGCGATGGCGAGGCCGATGCCCCGGTTTCCTCCGGTGACGAGAACCGAGCGGCTCAACGGATCACCCTTTCCCTAGCTGTCTGGTCAACCGAAAACCTATCGGTCCCTCTCCCCATCCGGAGAATCGAGCCTCGACAGGGCATCTCGAACGGCTCTGTGGGGTCCCTACAGAAAGAGGTAGGCATTCGGTGCGCCGGCGCGACATGATCGGATCCACCGGTCCCGACCACAGGGAGACATCCGTGCCTCATTCCATCGACGCCGCGTTCACGGCGCTGCCGCTGCGCGCGCTCGCCGACGCGGCGCTCGCCCGTGCCCGCGCACTGGGCGCCGACCATGCCGACTTCCGGCTCGAACGGATCCGCAGCGCCTCCTGGCGGCTGCGCGACGCCAAGCCCTCCGGCTCCTCCGACACCACCGACCTGGGATACGCGGTCCGGGTGGTCCACGGCGGGAGCTGGGGCTTCGCCTCCGGCGTGGACCTGACGATGGACGGGGCCGCCAGGGTGGCCTCGCAGGCCGTCGCCATGGCCAAGCTGTCGGCGAAGGTCACGGCCGCCGCCGGCTCGGACGAGCGGGTCGAGCTGGCCGCCGAGCCCGTGCACGCCGACCGCACGTGGATCTCGGCGTACGACGTGAATCCGTTCGACGTGCCGGACGAGGAGAAGTCCGCGCTGCTGGCCGACTGGAGCGCGCGGCTGCTCGCGGCGGACTCCGTCGCACACGTCGACGCCTCGCTGCTCGCCGTACACGAGAACAAGTTCTACGCGGACACGGCCGGTACGGTCACCACCCAGCAGCGGGTGCGGATCCACCCGCAGCTCACCGCCGTCGCCGTGGACGACAAGACCGGCGGCTTCGACTCGATGCGGACCATCGCCCCGCCCGCCGGGCGCGGCTGGGAGTACCTGACCGGCACCGGCTGGGACTGGAACGCCGAGCTGGAGCAGATCCCGGACCTGCTCGCCGAGAAGATGCGCGCGCCGAGCGTGGAGGCCGGGCGGTACGACCTGGTGGTCGACCCGTCGAACCTCTGGCTGACCATCCACGAGTCCATCGGCCACGCCACCGAGCTGGACCGGGCGCTGGGCTACGAGGCGGCGTACGCCGGGACCTCCTTCGCCACCTTCGACCAGCTGGGCAAGTTGAAGTACGGCTCGTCGATCATGAACGTGACGGGCGACCGCACCGCCGAGCACGGCCTCGCGACGATCGGCTACGACGACGAGGGCGTCGAGGGGCAGAGCTGGGACCTGGTCAGGGACGGCACCCTGGTCGGCTACCAGCTCGACCGCCGGATCGCGAAGCTCACCGGCTTCGAGCGCTCCAACGGCTGTGCCTTCGCGGACTCCCCCGGCCACGTGCCGGTGCAGCGGATGGCGAACGTATCGCTCCAGCCGGACCCGGGCGGGCTGTCCACCGAGGACCTGATCGGCGGGGTGGAGCGCGGGATCTACGTGGTCGGCGACCGCTCGTGGTCGATCGACATGCAGAGGTACAACTTCCAGTTCACCGGGCAGCGCTTCTTCCGGATCGAGAACGGGCAGCTGGCCGGCCAGCTGCGCGACGTCGCCTACCAGGCAACGACGACGGACTTCTGGGGCTCGATGGAGAAGGTCGGCGGCCCGCAGACGTACGTCCTGGGCGGCGCCTTCAACTGCGGCAAGGCCCAGCCGGGCCAGGTCGCGGCGGTCTCGCACGGATGCCCGTCCGCGCTGTTCCGCGACGTCAACATCCTGAACACCACCCAGGAGGCCGGCCGATGAGCACGCTTTCGAACAGTCGCAGCAAGCCCCACGAGATCGTCGAACGGGCCCTGGAGCTGTCCACGGCCGACGGCTGCGTGGTCATCGCCGACGAGCAGTCCACCGCCAATCTGCGCTGGGCGGGCAACGCCCTCACCACCAACGGCGTCACCCGCGGCCGCACCCTCACGGTGATCGCGACCGTGGACGGCAAGGAGGGCACGGCCTCCGGTGTCGTGTCCCGGTCCGCCGTCACCGCCGCGGACCTGGAGCCGCTGGTACGGGCCGCCGAGGCCGCCGCGCGGACCGCGGGACCGGCCGAGGACGCCCAGCCGCTGGTGACCGGCACGCCGGCCTCGCCGGACTTCACCGACTCCCCCGCCGAGACGTCCTCCGCGGTCTTCGCGGACTTCGCCCCGGCGCTGGGCGAGGCGTTCGCCCGGGCCCGCGCGGGCGGCCGCGAGCTGTACGGCTTCGCCAACCACGAGCTGGTGTCGACGTACGTCGGCACGTCCACGGGCCTGCGGCTGCGCCACGACCAGCCGAACGGCACCCTGGAGCTCAACGCGAAGTCCCCGGACAAGCAGCGCTCCGCCTGGGCCGGCCGCTCCACCCGCGACTTCAAGGACGTGGACCCGGGCGCGCTCGACGCCGAGCTGGCCAAGCGCCTCGGCTGGGCCGAGCGGAAGATCGAGCTGCCCGCCGGGCGGTACGAGACCCTGCTGCCGCCCACCGCGGTCGCGGACCTGCTGATCTACCAGATGTGGTCCGCGGCGGCCCGGGACGCCGTGGAGGGCCGGACGGTCTTCTCCAAGCCCGGCGGCGGCACCCGGCTCGGCGAGAAGCTCTCCGATCTTCCGCTGACGCTGCGCAGCGACCCGAACGAGCCGGGCCTGGAGTCCGCGCCCTTCGTGATCGCGCACAGCTCGGGCGACGACGCCTCGGTCTTCGACAACGGCCTGCCGCTGCCGGCGACCGAGTGGGTGCGGGGCGGGGAGCTGGCGCACCTGACGACGACCCGGCACAGCGCGGGCCTCACCGGGCTGCCGGTGACGCCCTCGATCGGGAACCTCATCCTCGACGCGGGCGGCGAGAAGTCGCTCGACGAGATGGTCGCGGAGTCCGGCCACGAAGGGCCCGCCCTGCTGCTCACCTGCCTCTGGTACATCCGCGAGGTGGACCCGGCGACGCTGCTGCTGACCGGGCTGACCCGCGACGGGGTGTACCTGGTGGAGAAGGGGCAGGTCGTGGGCGAGGTGAACAACTTCCGGTTCAACGAGTCTCCGGTCGACCTGCTGTCGCGGGCCACCGAGGCGGGGCGGACCGAGAAGACCCTGCCGCGGGAGTGGAGCGACTGGTTCACCCGGGCCGCCATGCCCGCGCTGCGCATCCCCGACTTCAACATGAGCTCGGTCAGCAAGGGCGTCTGACCCGCCTAGACTGAGTCCTCTGAGTGACGTCATTCCATCATTTCGAAGGAGTCGAGAGACCGTGACGGACATCGTCGACGAACTGAAGTGGCGTGGGCTCTTCGCCCAGTCCACCGACGAAGAAGCGCTGCGCAAGGCGTTCGCGGACGGTCCTGTCACGTTCTATTGCGGCTTCGACCCGACTGCGGCCTCGCTGCACGTGGGGCACCTGGTGCAGGTGCTGACCGTGCGCCGGCTCCAGCAGGCCGGTCACCGGCCGCTGGCGCTGGTCGGCGGGGCCACCGGCCAGATCGGCGACCCGCGGCCGACGGCCGAGCGCACCCTGAACGACCCGGAGACGGTCGCGAACTGGGTGGGCCGGCTGCGTTCGCAGATCGAGCCCTACCTGTCGTTCGAGGGCGAGAACGCCGCGGTCATGGTCAACAACCTGGACTGGACGGCGGGCATGTCCGCCATCGAGTTCCTGCGGGACATCGGCAAGCACTTCCGCGTCAACAAGATGCTGACGAAGGACTCGGTGGCCAAGCGGCTGGAGTCGGACCAGGGCATCAGCTACACGGAGTTCAGCTACCAGCTGCTCCAGGGCATGGACTTCCTGGAGCTGTACCGGCGCTACGGCTGCGTGCTGCAGCAGGGCGGGTCGGACCAGTGGGGCAACCTGACCGCCGGTCTCGACCTGATCCACCGCCTGGAGCCGGGTGCGGTCGTGCACGCGCTGGCGACGCCGCTGATGGTGAAGGCGGACGGAACCAAGTTCGGCAAGACCGAGGGCGGGGCCGTCTGGCTGGACCCGGAGATGACCACGCCGTACGCGTTCTACCAGTTCTGGCTGAACGTCGACGACCGGGACGTCTCGGCGTACATGCGGATCCTGTCCTTCAAGAGCCGCGAGGAGCTCGAGGAGCTGGAGAAGCAGACCGCCGAGCGGCCGCAGGCCCGGGCGGCGCAGCGGGCGCTGGCCGAGGAGCTGACCGCGCTGGTGCACGGGGCGCAGCAGTGCGCCGCCGTGATCGCGGCGTCGAAGGCGCTGTTCGGGCAGGGCGAGCTGGCGGACCTGGACGAGGCCACGCTGGCCGCGGCCCTGTCCGAGCTGCCGCACGCCGAGGTCGCGGAGCTCGCGCCGGTGGTCGACCTGTTCGCCGAGACGGGGCTGGTGGCGAGCAAGTCGGCCGGCCGCCGGACGGTGAAGGAGGGCGGGGCGTACGTGAACAACGCGAAGGTCACCGCCGAGGACGCCGTCCCGGCGCGGGAGGACCTGCTGCACGGGCGCTGGCTGGTGCTGCGCCGCGGCAAGAAGAACCTGGCCGCGGTGGCGGTCACGGGCGGCTGACGCCCGTATCGCTGCATGCCGGAGGGGCCGGTACGGACGCCGTTGTCCGTACCGGCCCCTCCGGCATGCGCGGGAGGGGCAGGGCCGCGCCGTGCCCCGGTGCTACGCCGTTCTCTTGCCGCGCATCGCCATGTAGGCGAGGTCGCCGAGCCCGACGACGAGGACGGCGCCGGCCAGCTGGAGAAGATGGCGGATCCAGTCGATGCCCCGGGTGTCGTCGACGCCGATCCAGGTGGCGACGGCGTTGCCGAGAACGCTGCCGATGATTCCGAAGACGGTGGTCAGCCAGAGCGGCTGGTGCTGCTTGCCCGGCAGGATCGCCCGGGCTATCAGGCCCAGGACGAATCCGACGATGATCGCCCACAACCAGTGCATGTCGCCTCCTCGTGGCGCGTGATGCGCATGTGCGGCCAGTTTCAACCTCCCCGGCGAATGCCGCATGTCGGACACCTCCGTTTGCGGGACACCCGCCGGTCACAACGGGAAGGCCGCGGGCTACCGTGGAAGTGGTCCGGACCGGGATGTGTCCGGCGAGGGAATCGGGTGGTGGAATCGTGGCGTGGAAGCGGAACGGCGCCGAGGTCTTCCGGATCACGGGGGCCCGGCAGAGCCTGGCCGACGACGTGCGGGGACGCCAGCGGCGGTACGTGATCTCGATGGGGATCCGGACGCTGTCGGTGATCCTCACCGTGGTGCTGTGGAATGTGGAACGGCACATTGCGATCGTGACGCTCGTCGCGGGTGCGCTGCTGCCGTACGTGGCCGTGGTCATCGCCAACGCGGGGCGCGAGTCGGCTCCTTCGCTGCCCTCGAACTTCATCCCCGCGCCGGTCCGGCCGGCCCTGGAGGCGGGGAACCTCAACAAGAGCTCAGATCAATCGTGAAGTTCCGGTGCACTGCACCCGGTCCTGCGTGACATACTGCCTACGCGCTCCGCATCCCCCGTCGGAGCGACGGACCGACGCCGGGCAGCTCCCCCCGTGGCTGCTCGGCGTCGCCATTCCGTGGTGATGTGCTGATCTAGGGTTGAGTCCGTGAACTCCCCTGAGACGACTGCACCGATCTGCTCCGCCAAGGGCTGCCGCGCCGCCGCCGTGTGGGTCCTGGCCTGGAACAACCCGAAGCTGCACACCCCGGAGCGCCGGAAGACCTGGCTGGCCTGCGAGGAGCACCGGGAGCACCTCTCCCGGTTCCTCGACGTGCGCGGGTTCCTGAAGGACGTCGTGACGCTGGCCGAGTGGGAAGAGCCCGGGGCGGAAGAGCCCGGGGCCGCGTCCTCAGCCGCCGATGGCTGACATGGGGCGCTCGGGCTGCAGGAAGGACGGGTCGTCGAGACCGGACCCGGCCTTCTTGCCCCACATCGCGACCTTCCACAGGCGGGCGATCTCCTCGTCCGGGGCCCCGGAGCGCAGGGCGGCCCGCAGGTCGGACTCCTCGGTGGCGAACAGGCAGGTGCGCACCTGACCGTCCGCGGTGAGGCGGGTGCGGTCGCAGGCCCGGCAGAACGGCCGGGTGACGGAGGCGATGACGCCGACGGTGGCGGGGCCGCCGTCGACCACCCAGCGCTCGGCCGGCGCGGAGCCGCGCTCGTCGGCGCCCTCTTCGGTCAGTTCGAAGCGGGTGCGCAGCGAGGCGAGGATGTCCCCGGCCGTGATCATGCCGTCGCGCTTCCAGCCGTGCTGGGCGTCCAGCGGCATCTGCTCGATGAAGCGCATTTCGTACCCGTGCTCCACGGCCCAGCCGAGGAGGTCGGGAGCCTCGTCGGCGTTGAGGCCGGGCATCAGGACGGCGTTGACCTTCACGGGGGTCAGGCCGGCCTCCTGGGCCGCGGCCATGCCCTCGATGACGTCCTTGTGCCGGTCGCGGCGGGTGAGGGTCTTGAAGACCTCGGGACGCAGCGTGTCCAGGGAGACGTTGACGCGGTCGAGGCCGGCGGCCTTGAGGGCCTGGGCGGTGCGCTTGAGGCCGATGCCGTTGGTGGTCAGCGACATCTTGGGGCGGGGCGTCAGGGCGGCGCAGCGCTCGACGATGCCGACCAGGCCGGGCCGCAGGAGCGGCTCGCCGCCGGTGAAGCGGACCTCGGTGACGCCGAGCGAGGTGACGGCTATGCCGATCAGCCGGACGATCTCGTCGTCGGTCAGCAGGTCCGGCTTCGCCAGCCACTGCAGGCCTTCCTCGGGCATGCAGTAGGTGCAGCGCAGATTGCACCGGTCGGTGAGTGAGACGCGCAGGTCAGTGGCCACGCGGCCATAGGTGTCGATGAGCACTGAGGGCCCCCTCCCTGTCCGGTTGCGCAGAGGCTGGAATGCACTTTCGAGCCTACGCGACACACGTGTCGTTCAGTGGTGCCCGAATGAACGAGACGTTACGCGGCCGCGTCGTAGGGATCTACGACGCGGCCACGCTGTGTGTTCGGAGGATCTCAGTGGGCTCCTGTTCCGGTGAGGGAGCGTACCTCCAGCTCCGCGTACTTGGCGGCGTCCGCGGGTTCCTTGGACAGGACGGTGCCGAGCCAGCCGAGCAGGAAGCCCAGGGGGATGGAGACGATGCCGGGGTTCTCCAGCGGGAACCAGTAGAAGTCGGCGTTCTTGAACATCGAGGTGGGCTTGCCGGACACCACCGGGGAGAAGAGGACCAGGACGACCGACGAGACCAGGCCGCCGTAGATGGACCACAGGGCGCCCTGGGTGGTGAAGCGCTTCCAGAAGAGGCTGTAGAGGATCGTCGGGAGGTTGGCGGAGGCGGCGACGGCGAAGGCCAGGGCGACCAGGCCGGCGACGTTGAGGTCGCGGGCGAGGGCGCCGAGGCCGATGGCGACGGCTCCGATGCCGACGGTGGCCCAGCGGGCGGCCCGTACCTCTTCCTTCTCGGTGGCGTTGCCCCTGCGAATCACGTTCACGTACAGGTCGTGCGCGAAGGAGGAGGACGAGGCCAGGGTGAGGCCGGCGACCACGGCCAGGATGGTGGCGAAGGCGACGGCGGAGATCACGGCGAGCAGGACGGCGCCGCCGGTGGAGCCGCTGCCGCCGCCGACCGCCTCGGCGAGCATCGGCGCGGCGGTGTTGCCGGCTTTGTTGGAGGCGATGATGTCGTCGCGCTCGAGCAGGGCCGCGGCCCCGAAGCCGAGGGCGATGGTCATCAGGTAGAAGGCGCCGATGATGCCGATGGCCCAGTTGACGGACTTGCGGGCGGCCTTCGCCGTGGGGACGGTGTAGAAGCGGATCAGGATGTGCGGCAGGCCCGCGGTCCCGAGGACGAGGGCGAGGCCCAGGGAGATGAAGTCGATCTTGGAGGTGGCGGTGGCGCCGTACTTCAGGCCCGGCTCCAGGAAGGCGGCTCCCTGGCCGCTGTTCTCGGCGGCCTTCCCCAGCAGCTCGGAGACGCTGAAGTCGAACTTGAGCAGCACGAGGAAGGTGATGAGCAGGGTGCCCGCGATCAGCAGGACGGCCTTGACCATCTGCACCCAGGTGGTGCCCTTCATGCCGCCGATGGAGACGTAGACGATCATCAGGAGGCCGACGAGGGCGACGATCGCGACCTTGCCGGCGTCGCTGGTGATGCCGAGCAGCAGGGACACCAGGACGCCCGCACCGGCCATCTGCGCGAGCAAATAGAAGATGGAGACGACGATGGTCGAGGTGCCCGCGGCGGTACGGACGGGGCGCTGGCGCATCCGGTACGCGAGGACGTCTCCCATGGTGTACCGGCCGGAGTTGCGCAGGGGCTCGGCGACCAGCAGCAGGGCGACCAGCCAGGCCACGAGGAAGCCGATGGAGTAGAGGAAGCCGTCGTAGCCGAAGAGGGCGATGGCGCCCGCGATGCCGAGGAACGAGGCCGCGGACATGTAGTCGCCGGAGATGGCGAGGCCGTTCTGGAAGCCCGTGAACTGGCGGCCGCCGGCGTAGAAGTCGGCGGCGTCCCGGGTCTGGCGGCCGGCCCAGACGGTGATGATCAGCGTGGCGACGACGAAGAGGCCGAAGAGCGTGATGATCAGCGGGCGGTGCTCGGTCGCCGACCCGGCCGCGAGCGGGACGGCCGGGGCGAGGAGTGCGTGGCTCATTCTGCGGCCTCCATGCGGGACTTGATGGCCTCTGCCCTGGGGTCGAGGCCGGTCGCGGCGTGCCGGGCGTACCACCAGGCGATCAGGAACGTGGTGGCGAACTGGGCGAGGCCGAGCACGAGGGCGACGTTGATGTTCCCGAAGAGCCGGATGCCCATGAACCCGCCGGCGTAGTTGGAGAGCAGCACGTAGAGCAGGTACCAGGCGATGAACGCCACGGTCAGCGGGAAGGCGAACGACCGGTGGGCGCGGCGCAGTTCGCCGAACTCCTCGCTCTGCTGGACCTCGGCGAACTCTTCCGCCGTGGGGGTCGCGGGCTGCGCGCCCGCACGGCCGGGGGGCGGGGGCGGTGCTTCGGTGGTCACGGGCTCTCCTTGCGAAGCGGAGGAAACGGAGGAAACAGAGGAAACAGGGGCAGGGGCGGCAGGGGTGGCAGGGGTGGATGCAGAGGAAGCAGGGACGGCAGGGAACGCGGACAAAACGACCTCCTGGGGGGTGTGATGGCGCCGATCCCCTGCTGTCAACGGCACGGATGACAGATCAGGACGGTTCACCACCCGTTTTTTCTTTCGGAATTCGTTGCTTCTGCGGGAAGATCGGCGCTAGCTTCACTCGTCATGTACCCGTCCAACGCGACCCGCGTCAGGACGGCTTTTTCACGGATGATGTGGAGAACCCATGGCTCATCTCGGGTCCCGACGCCGCCGCGCACTCGCCGTGCCGGTCGGCCTGGCGCTCACGGCCTCGCTCGGCTTCCTCCCGGCGGTCACGGCCTCGGCCGCCCCGCTGGACACGGTGGCCCAGGCCGCTGACACCACCGGCCCGAAGCTCTCGTACGTGGTGAACCTCGGCCCGTACGGCCAGGTGAAGCAGGTCAAGAAGGCGATCGAGCGGGCCGGCGGCACCGTCGTGATCGCCTATGAGAAGATCGGCGTCATCGTCGTCCACTCGCAGAACCCCGAGTTCGCGAAGACGATCCGCACCGCCAAGGGCGTCGCGTCGGCGGGTGCCACCCGCACGGCCCCCCTCCAGTCGGTGCAGACGCACGAAGAGGGCACCACGCAGAAGCTGAGCGCCGCAGAGGCCGCCAAGGCGGCCGCAGAGGCCGCCCCCGGCGAGGAGCCGCTCGAGCCCAACCAGTGGGACCTGCGGACGATCAAGGCCGACCAGGCGCACAAGATCAACGATGGCAGCAAGAGGGTCACCGTCGGCGTCATCGACACGGGTGTCGACGACACGCACCCCGATCTGGCCCCGAACTTCTCCCGTGAGCAGTCGGCCAACTGTGTCGGCGGCGTCGCGGACACCTCCGAGGGCGCCTGGCGTCCGTACGCGGACGGCAGCGACCACGGCACGCACGTGGCGGGCACCATAGCCGCCCCGCGCAACGGCATCGGCGTCAGCGGTGTCGCGCCCGGCGTGAAGATCTCGGCGATCAAGGTGAGCGAGCCGGCGACCAGCCTGTTCTTCACCGAGGCGGTCGTCTGCGGCTTCATGTTCGCCGCCGAGAAGGGGATCGAGGTGACGAACAACAGCTACTACGTGGACCCCTGGTACTTCAACTGCAAGACGGACGACGACCAGAAGGCCCTCGTGGAGGCGCTGGCGCGCGCGACGAAGTTCGCCGAGCGCAAGGGCGTGCTGAACGTCGCCGCGGCCGGCAACTCCAACATGGACTTCGCCGCCGACTCGCTGCTGGACGACAGCAGCCCGAACGACACCACCCCGGTGCCCCGCACCATCGACCCGAAGGTCTGCCTGGACCTCCCGACGCAGCTCCCGGGCGTCGTCACGGTCACCTCGACCGGCAACCAGGGCCTGCGTTCGTACTTCTCGAACTACGGCCTCGGTGTCGCCGACGTCGCCGCCCCCGGCGGCGACAAGTGGCAGGTCCCGGCCACCCCGGACGCCAACGGCCGCGTGCTGTCGACGATCCCGGGCGGCTACGGCTACAAGCAGGGCACCTCGATGGCCGCCCCGCACGTCGCCGGTGTCGCGGCCCTGCTGAAGAGCAAGCACCCGGGTGCCACCCCGGCGCAGCTCCAGCGCATGCTGAAGGCCCAGGCCGACAAGCAGGCGTGCCCGGACAAGATCTACGACGCCACCGGCGCCCTGGTCGACGCCACCACCTGCAAGAGCAAGTGGGGCCAGACGGGCTACTACGGCTACGGCCAGGTGAACGCGCTCCGCGCCGTGAAGTAGTGGCGCCGCGCGCAAGCGTGACAGCGTGACATGTCACCGTGCACGGTGACGCGTGAACGGCGAAGGGGCCGGGCGGGATGTCTCCGCCCGGCCCCTTCTCCCGTGTCAGGGCGTGATCAGCACCTTGAGGGCGCTGCGGTTGTCCATCTCCTTGTAGCCCAGGGGCACCTCGTCGAGGCCGACCGTGCGGTCGAAGACGGGCGAGGGGTCGATGACTCCGTTCAGGACGTCATCGAGGAGCTCGGGGATGTACGCGCGTACCGGTGCCACGCCACCGCGCAGGGTGATGTTGCGGTCGAACATGACACCCAAGTCGAGCCCGGTGCCGCTGCCGTGCGGGACGCCGACGTAGCCGATGGACCCGCCGTCGCGGGTGATGTTCACGGCCGTCCGCATGGACTGCTCGGTGCCGACGGCCTCGATGACCGCGCGGACGCCCTGCCCGCCCGTGAGTTCCCGTACGGCGGCTTCCGCCGCCTCCCCGCGCTCGGCGACCACGTCGGTGGCGCCGAAGAGCCGGGCGATGTCGGTACGGGCCGTGTGCCGGCCCAGCGCGATGATCCGCTCGGCGCCCAGCCGCCGGGCCGCCAGGACTCCGCACAGCCCCACGGCGCCGTCGCCGACGACCGCGACCGTGGAGCCCGGCCGAACCCCCGCGCCCAGGGCGGCGTGGTGGCCGGTGCCCATGACGTCCGAGAGCGCGAGCAGCGCGGTCAGCAGCCGGTCGTCGGAGGCCGCGTCCGCGGGCAGCTTCACCAGGGTGCCGTCGGCATGCGGGACCCGGACGGCCTCGCCCTGGCCGCCGTCGTGGCCGACCGAACCCCAGAACCCGCCGTGCGGGCAGGACGTGTACAGCCCCTCGGTGCAGTAGTCGCAGACGCCGTCCGACCACATGAAGGGGGCGACGACGAGGTCGCCGGCGCGCAGCCCGGTCACCGCGGAGCCGGTCGCCTCGACCACGCCCAGGAACTCGTGCCCGATGCGCTGGCCGGGCTGCCGCTCGGCCTCGCCGCGGTAGGCCCACAGGTCGCTGCCGCAGATGCAGGCGCGCAGCACGCGGACGACGGCGTCGTGCGGCTCGTGGACCGCGGCATCGGGCACCTCCTCCACGCGGATGTCGTGCGGGGCGTGGATGACGGTGGCGCGCATGCTGCGGTCCTCGGGGTCGTGCGGATCGTTCTGATCACTCGGGCGGTTCGGGTACGGCCTCCCTACCGTACGCCCGGACCGTCGCGAGGGTCCCGCGGGTCAGCAGGTACTGGGCGCCCAGGTAGGTGAGCATGATCCAGAAGTCGGGTCGGGGCAGCTGCGGCCACTCGGCGACGCCGGTGGCGATCAGGGTGTCGGAGAGCAGGAACAGCGCGCCGCCGATGCCCGCGGTCCGGCCGAGGACTCCGGAGCGGTAGGCCATGGCGGTGAGCAGCAGGCTGTACCCGGCCACCGGGATGCGCAGGTCGGCGGGGAGGTCGGACCAGAGCAGGCTCACGGTGCCGACGAGCGCGACGGCGTACGCGGCGCCGATGAGCGGCGAGGTTCGGCCGCGGCCGAACAGGACCAGGTAACAGACGTGCCCGACGGCGAAGGATCCCATGCCGAGGAGGAAGGCGGGTTCGGCGTCGAAGAGCAGGGCGATGTCGCCGCCCCAGCCGAAGACCAGGGCGGCGGCCAGCAGGCGGGGCCCGCGCCGGGTCAGGACGTACGCCACGAGCAGGGGCATCAGCAGCGGCTTGGCCAGGACGTGCCCGGTGTGCCAGTCGGCGAGGAGCGAGCCGAGGTCCGCTGCGACTGCCGCGCCGAAGGCGGCGAGCAGCACCCGCCCGAGGCGCTCGCGGCGGCCGGACGCCGCGACGGTGCCCGCCCGGGAGGGGGTGGACGCGGTGGAGGGGGAGTTCGTCACGCGACACGCTCCGGCTCGGGGGCGGCCGTTGCGGCCGCGGCAGTGGGGGCAGGCGCAGTGGGGGCGGGCGCAGTGGGGGCTGCGGTGGCGACGGCGCGGGCCGCCGGGGGCGGAGGCGGCCCGCCGGGGCTCCAGCCGGGTCCGCGCAGCACCCGGCCCGCCCGCTCGCTCCAGGTGGTCCCGGCCCGGACGTCGCGGGCGATGGCGGCGTACTCGTGGGTGGCCACGCGCAGCGGGTTGTAGGTGGTGATGTTCTTGGTGAGGCCGAAGACGGGCTTCTCGGTCTCCCCCGTCCACGAGCCGAACGCCCGGTCCCAGACGATCAGGATGCCGCCGAAGTTCCGGTCCAGGTAGCCGCCCTGGGAGGCGTGGTGGACCCGGTGGTGCGAGGGCGTGTTGAGGACGTACTCGAAGGGGCGGGGCAGCCGGTCGATGCGCTCGGTGTGGATCCAGAACTGGTAGACGAGGTTCACCGAGTAGCAGAAGGCCAGGGCGGCCGGGTGGACCCCGCACGCGATCAGCGGCAGGTAGAAGGGCCAGGAGGTGAGGCCGGTCCAGGGCTGGCGGAGCGCGGTGGTGAGGTTGAACTTCCGGCTGGAGTGGTGGACCACGTGGCTCGCCCACAGGATGCGGATCACGTGGTGGCCGCGGTGCTGCCAGTAGTAGCAGAAGTCCTGCGCGAGCAGCATGAGCAGCACGGTCCACCACAGCACCGGCACGCGCAGCGGGGTGAGTTCGTAGACGGCGGTGTAGACCGCGACGACCGGGATCTTCCACAGGAAGTCGAAGAAGAGGCTGCCGAGCCCCATGCCGAGGCTGGTGGCGGCGTCCTTCGGCTCGTACCCGGCGGCGTCCTCGTCGGGACGGATCCGGTAGCTCACCGCCTCGACCGCGGTGAGGAGGACGAAGGCCGGTATGGACCACAGCACCACATCGGGCAGGTTCGGCATGACAGGACCATAGAGGCGGCCTCCGGGAGCCGCCAGAGGTTGTTACCAATCGGTATTCAACGGGGTTACCGACGGTTCGACCCAGGGAGGTCCGCGGAATGCCGCGGGGTACGTCCCGTCGTCTCCCGCCGGATGTCCCGCACTCTCCTGTACGGGCCGCCGGGTCCCGCCGATACTGGCCACCCGGGGCGGGGCAGGGGGAGGGCGGACGCATGACCGGGTTCGAGACGGTGCTCCTGAGGGCGGCGGGCGCGGCGGTGGGCGCGCTCGTCAAGACCCACCTCGCCCGGTCTCCGGGCGCCGGGCTGGCGAAGGACCCCGCGGCCCCGGCGCGGCTGCGACGCCGCCCGGCCGAGCTCGGCGAGAAGGAACTGCTCCGCCTGACCGAGGAGTTGGCGACCCGGCTGCACGGACCGGCGGACCGGCTGGCCGGGCACGAGCGGACGGCCGTCGCCGACGCCGTACGGGACGCCTTCGGCGCGCTGGGGGCGCTCGGCCCCGAGGAACTGTTCGCCCTGGACCTCGACCCCGGCCGACTGGCTTCGGCCGTCCTCGCCCGCACCCCGCCCGCGGGCCTGGGCGAGAGCGCCGGGGCCGCGTACCGGGAGCTGGTGGCCCTGTGCTGCCGCCACGTGACGGAGTACTTCACCACCCTGCCGGGCTTCGCCGCGCGCACCGACGTGGAGCTCGTACGCCGCACCGGCGAGCTGGCCCGCTCGGTGGACGCGGTGCGGGACCGGCTGGGGCCCTCGCCGGACGCCGCCGCGCACGCCTTCGAGCAGAGCTACGCCGACTACCTCGTCGCGACCCAGTCACGGCTGGAGCTCTTCGGGCTCACGCTCGGCCGCGGCAGCCAGGAGTGGCCGCTCGACGCCGCGTACATCAGCCTCGGGGTGAGCGGGGAGAGCCGGCCGCCGGGCGAGCCGGGAGTGCCGGGGCCGGGGCACGCCACCGCGGTCACGGTCACGGCGGAGCAGGCCCTCGCCGGCGCCGGCCGGCTGCTGCTGCGGGGCCCTGCGGGCTCGGGCAAGAGCACCCTGGTGCAGTGGCTCGCGCTCAACGCCGCCCGGCGCAGCTTCGGCCCGGAGCTGCGCGACTGGAACCTGTGCGTGCCGTTCGTGCTGCGCCTGCGCTCCTTCCACTCCCCCGAGGCGCTGCCCACCCCGGGGGAGTTCCTGCGCGCGGCGGGCGTGCCGCTGCACGGTTCGGCGCCGGCCGGCTGGGTCGAGCAGCTGCTCGCCCAGGGGCGGGCCCTGGTCCTGGTCGACGGGGTGGACGAGGTCCCGCAGCGGCTGCGCCACCGTGCCGGGGAGTGGCTGCGCAACCTGATCGCGGCCTTCCCCCGGGCCCGGTACGTCGTGACGACCCGCCCCTCGGCGGTCCCGGAGGGCTGGCTGTCCGGCCAGGGGTTCACCACCCGCACGCTGCTGCCGATGGAGCGGGCCGGCATCCGTGCGTTCATCGGGCACTGGCACCGGGCGGCGCGCCAGGAGGAGGACAGCGCCGACCGGGACGCCCTGGACACGTACGAGTCCGCGCTGCTCCAGGCGGTCGCCTCCCGCCACGACCTGGGGCAGCTCGCGACCAACCCCCTGATGTGCGCGCTGCTGTGCGCCCTCAACCGGGACCGGCGCATGCAGCTCCCGCGGGCCCGCAAGGAGCTGTACGACGCCGCGCTCGACCTGCTGCTGGTGCGCCGGGACACCGAGCGGGAGATCAACGGCGTCGAGGGGGTCGACCTCACGCGCGACGAGCAGATCGTGCTGCTCCAGCGGTTCGCCTACTGGCTGATCCGCAACGACCAGCGGGAGGGCTCCCGCGAGGACGCGGTCCGGCTGATGGACGGCTGGCTGCACGCGATGCCGCAGGTGCGCGAGCAGGGCAGCACGGACCAGGTCTTCTCGCACCTGCTGATCCGCAGCGGAGTGCTGCGCGAACCGGTGCCGGGCGCCGTGGACTTCGTGCACCGCACCTTCCTCGACTACCTCGCCGCGAAGGAGGCGGTGGAGAGCCGCGACTTCGGCGTGCTGGCCCGCAACGCGTACGACGACCAGTGGGACGACGTGGTCCGGATGGCGGTCGGGCACGCCCGCCCCGACGAACGCGCTTATCTGCTGAGGGAGTTGCTGCGCCGCGCGGACCGCTCGAAGCGGTACCGGAGCCGTCTGGTGCTGCTGGCGGCGGCGTGTCTGGAGCACGCGCCGGAGCTGGACCCGCAGGTGCGCGGCGAGGTCCAAACGCGGACGGCGCAGCTGCTGCCGCCGCGCGGGACCGGACGGGCCGCGGAGCTGGCCAAGGCCGGGAAGCTGGTGCTCGAGATGCTCTCGGGCCCCGAGGCCGGCCTGTCGGAGTACGAGGCGGCCGCGGTGGTCCACACCGCAGCCCTGGTGGGCGGCGAGCGGGCGCTGGAGGTGATCGCCGGATTTCGGCAGGACGCCAGGTTGCCCGTGCAGTTCGAACTCGCGCGCAGCTGGAGCAGGTTCGATGCGCGCGCGTACGCGGAAGCGGTCCTGGCGGACATCACCCTCGGGGACACCTTCCTCCAAGTGGACACTGCCGAGCAGATCGCCACCCTGCCGCGGCTGCGGCAGATCACCCGGGTGCAGCTGAAGGGCGCGCACGGCATCCCTGCGGAGATCGCCGGGCACCGGGGGATGGAACGGCTGTTCCTCACCCTCGATCCCGGGCTCGCGGACCTGTCGCCGCTGCGCCGGCTGTCCCGGCTGCGGCTGCTGGGGCTGGACGCCTGTCCGTCGGTCAGGCTGGACACGCTGCGCGGGCTGCCGCTGGACACCCTGTACCTGTACCGGCTGCCCGACGGACTCGACCTCCGGCCGATCGCCGACCTGCCGGAACTCACCCATGCGGGGATCGACTTCGATCCCGGGTACGCATCCGTGGCCGAGATCCCCGCCCGCCGGGGGCTCACCGGACTCGGCCTGTACAACGGTGCCCGGCGGCTGTCCCTGGACGGGCTGGAGAAATGGCCGGGGCTGTACTGGCTGACGATCGCGGGCGATCAGCAGGCGGTGCAGCTGGAGCGGGTTACTCCGCTGCCCGGGCTGAGCCATCTGCAGGTCCTGGACCAGAGCGCGCTGGACCCGGCCACGCTGCTGCGGCACCGGAACCTGACCCACCTGTACATCGGCTCGTCGGTCCTGGCTGCGGGGCTGGAGCCGCTGCGCGCGCTGCCCGAGCTGACGTTCCTGAGCCTGAGCGGCTGCGGCTTCGGGCCGGTCGACCTCAAGCCGCTGGCCGACGTGGAGCGGGTCACCGTCGAGGTCTCGGGAGCCACGGAGGTGCTGGGCGCCTCCCTCTTCCCGCCGGGCCGGCTGCGGCTGCTCGGCTGAGCCGGTCCGGCGGGACGACCGGGGGGGGGGGGGGGGGGGGGGGGGAAGGGGGAGGGGGGGGGGTGTGGGGGGGGGGGGGGGGGGGGGGGGGGGGGGGGGGGGGGTGGTGGTG
>NZ_JBVJWO010000015.1:166186-174615 GCF_055602345.1 Streptomyces sp. NPDC037401 | reverse complement strand
GCAAACACCTCCCCCCCTATGATGGTGACGACGCGCGGGTCTCCCCCCCCCCCCCCCCCCCCCCCCCCCTCTCCCCCCCCCCCCCCCCCCCCCCCCCCCCCCCCCCCCCCCGGGGGCGAAGGCCGGGCTGCTCGCCTCGGCCGGGATCTCGGTGAGCGGCCGGGCGACCTCCGCGACCGTCGGCCCGTGCACTGCGGCGATCGGGGCGAGGAAGGACAGGTCGAAGCCGTATACGCGGGCGGCGTTGCCTCCCGCCATGGCCGCGACCTCGTCGCGGGGCAGGCCCGCGTAGGCGATGCGGAGGCCTTCGCGGGAGAACGGGGTCGTGCCCTCGTCGTGCGGGTAGTCGCTGCCCCACATGATCTTGTCGAGTCCGATCCGGTCGCGCAGCGGCACCTCGTGCGGGCGCATGAAGCTCGCGCCGACGAAGCAGTTGTCCCGCCAGACTTCGCTGGGCCCCTTGCCCATGGACTCGGCCAGGCCCGCGCCGAACTTCTTCTCCGCCGTCGCCGCACCGGTCGCGGCCGCGACCAGCCGGCCGTGGTAGTAGTCCAGCATCTCCAGGACCCCGGGGATCCAGCCGGAGCCCTGCTCGGTGAGGACCAGCCGGAGGCCGGGGTGCCGGCGGAACGCACCGCCGAACATCAAATGCCACAGTGCACGGTGGGAGAACCACGTGGTCTCCACCATGAACACCGCACGGGCCGCCGGCTCCTCCCCCAGCGGCGGCGAGGCGGAGCCGCCGTGGTGGTTCACGGGCACGTCGAGCTCCTCGCAGACCGCCCAGATCGGGTCGTACGTCTGCGAGTACAGCTCCGGGATCCCGGACCCCGGGGGCGTGCCGGGCAGCAGGACGCCCCCGGTCAGCCCGGCGTCCCTGGTCCGCCGGATCTCCCGTACCGCCTCGTCCACGTCGTTGAGGAGGATCTGCACGACCCCGGCCCGGCGGCCCGGGGCGTCGGCGCAGAAGTCCGCGAGCCACCGGTTGTGGGCCCGCAGTCCGGCCCAGCGGGCCGCGAACTCCTCCTTCGTGGGCGCCGGCGCCATCAGCGAGGCGCTCGGGAAGAACGGCGGGATGGTGTTCGGGAACACCACCTCCGCGACGATCCCGTCGGCCTCCAGCTCGGCGAGGCGCCGGGCGGAGTTCCAGTTCCGGTCGGCGGTGTCCGCGAGCAGGTCCTCGTACGGGTTGACGTACGAGGCCGCCCAGGCGTCGAACTCGTCGTGGTACCGCTTCTCGAGGTACGGCTTGTAGTCCAGGAGGTCGGCGCCGGCGTGGCAGTCCGCCGAGATGACGGTGTAGCGCTCCTCCTGCGGTGCGGAGCCGGTCACGGGTTCACCCCCAGCACCGGGAAGTCGCCGCCGGTGAGCCAGTGGCGACCGGTCTCGCGGGAGCGGGCCCAGGACGCCTTCACCGCGTCCTGGTCGGCGGACTGGCCGAGTTCCGCCGGGGTGGGGCCGATGCGGCGGGCGACCGGCGCGAGCTCCTGCGTGTCGAAGCCGAAGACCTCCGCGGCGGCCAGGCCCAGCATCCGCCGGGTCTCGTCGACCGGGATGTCGTGGAAGGTCTTCTTCAGCCACTCGCGGGTGCTGGGCCAGGTGCCCTCCGGGTGCGGGAAGTCGCTGCCCCACAGGATGTTGTCGACGCCGATCTCGTACCGCTGCGCCAGCTCGCGGCGCTTGGTGTTGGTCGCGCAGATGAACACCTGCCGGTCGAGGTACTCGCTCGGCGGGCGCTTCAGCTCCGCGAACGGCGAGAGCTTCTTGCCGCCGTGCGCGCCGAGGTAGAGGCGGTCCATGAACCACAGCTGGTTGGGCAGCCACCAGCAGCCGGACTCGGCGACGCCGAACTTGAGGCCCGGGTGGCGTTCGAAGGCGCCGGACCAGAGCAGGAACCACAGGGGGCGGGCGGGCCACCAGGTGACCTCGGAGACGTAGATGCCGAGGTGGTCGCCGTACTCGTGGCGGGGCGCGGCCCCGGAGTGGGTGACCACCGGCATCGCCGTCTCGGCGGCGGCGGCCCAGACGGCGTCGTAACGCCGGTCGTGGTAGGGCGCCTTGTCCACCCACATCGAGGGGATCATCAGAGCGCCGAGGCCGGACTCCCTGGCCCGGTGGATCTCGGCGACGACCTTCGCGGGGTCGCCGGTGACGGGCAGGAGGGCGACGCCGCAGTGCCGCGCCGCGCTCCCGGTGCTGCCGCCGAGGAATTCGGCCAGCCATCGGTTGTGCGCCTGGGCGCCGGCCATGCCGAGCTCGGGGTCGAGGTCGCCGGAGAGGCCGAGCCCCACGCCGAAGGGGGCGGCGGTCTGGCTGTCGACCGCGTCGGCGTCGGGGAAGACGACTTCGGCGGCCACGCCGTCGCCGTCGAGCTCCTTCAGGCGCTGCGCGATGTCCCAGCCGCCCTTGAGGCCTTCCTCGTTGTCGTGGAACCACTTCTCGGCGAAGGCCTCGTTGCGGACGCCGAGCCGGGTGGCCTCCTCGCGGCGGGCGTCGCGCTGGCCGAGGAACTCGTCGAACTGCCGGTGGAAGCGGGAGTCGAGGTAGGGCCGGTACTGCTCGGTGGGCAGCCCGGCGTGGCAGTCGGAGGAGATGATCAGGTACGGATCGCTGTCGGTCACGGGAGCCCCTCAGTCGAGGATGAAGCTTTCGAGGTACGCGGGGTTGGCGCGGTCGAGCATCGACTGCGACCGGGCCCTGATCTGCCGGTCGCTGTGCTCGCTGGCCGGGAGCATCCAGAAGCGGTCGGCACGGATGCCGTCCACGACGTGCCCGGCGACTTCCTCGACCGGGGTGAAGGCCACGTCGTGCCCGGCCTGCTTCATCGCGGCCTCCCACTGGTCGAGGCTGCGGTACGGGGTCCTGCGCGGGCGCTGTTTGGCGTAGCGCTCGGGGCGGTTGCGGTGGGACTCCCACAGGCCGGTGCGCAGCATGTGCGGGCCGGGGAAGAGGACGGAGGCTCCGACGGCCGCGCCTTCCGCGTTGAGGTGGGCGTAGAGCGACTCGGTCATGGTGACGACGGCCGCCTTGGTGACGGCGTACACGGAGGCGGTGGGGAGCGGGGCGATGCCGCCGTCGCCGGAGGAGGTGTTGACGACGTGGCCGGGTGCGCCGCCGGCGAGCATGCGGGGGACGAAGGCCTGGATGCCGTGGAAGACGCCCCACACGTTGACGGAGAAGGCCCATTTCCAGTCGTTGGGCTCGTGCTCCCACATCCGGCCTTCGGCGCCGGAGCCGACGCCGGCGTTGTTGCACAGGACGTGGACGGCTCCGAAGGTGTCGTACGCGGCGTCGGCGAGGGAGACCACCGAGCCGCGGTCGGAGACGTCGACGGTGCGGGCGAGGACCTCGGCGCCGTCGGCCGCGAGCTGTTCGGCGGCCTTGGCGAGCGCGCCCTCCTCGACGTCGGCGAGGACGACCTTGAGGCCTTCGGCGGCGAAGCGGCGGGCCATGGCGAGGCCGATGCCGCCGGCGGCGCCCGTGACGACGGCGACCTGGCCGGGTTCGAGCCGCATGTCACACGCTCCCTTCGGGCGGGCCGTCGAGGACCTGCTGGGGGTCGTCGTAGCGCTGGTGGATGTACGGCAGGAGGGCCTGGGCGCTGACCCGCTCGACGGCCCGGCCCTGCTGGTCGGTGGTCTTCTCGCCGATGGTGATCTCGACGAGGCGGCGTACGGGGAGGTCGGCGACGGGGTCGTACATCGACTCGCGCAGTACAACGTCACCGGTGACGTTGTCGAGTTTGCGGAACTTCTCGTTGCGGGTGCAGTGCACCAGCACCGGGTCGGCCTCGAAGCCGGACCCGTCCACCGCGGGGAGGAACTTGAAGTAGAAGTCGGTCTTCGTGACGGGCTCGGGGAGCGGGAGCGCCCGGTCGACGGCCCCGCGGACCTCGACGAAGGCGATGCCGTGCCGGGCGAGGGAGGCCCGGACGACCAGCCCGTCGCGTTCCACGGTCACCTCGCCGAGCTTCTTGGGCTCGCCGAACACCTCGCGGCCCCCGACGAGGGCCCGCTCGTGGGTCATCGGCATGACCAGCGGGTACCACCCCTCGACCTCGCCGTGCCGGGCGGCGACCGCCACGGATCCCGCGCCGAGCGGATAGCCGGGCAGGTCGACCGTGCTGATGTTGGCCCGTACGAGCGGCCGCTCGGCGGGCTTGAGGGGCGGGGGCAGCACGGCCGCCACCACATCCGGGTCGCTCTCCCAGACCGCCACCACACCGGTGGACCAGATGTCGGGGAGCTTGGAGCTCTTCTCGCGCGCTGCCGCGATCTCGGCTTCAGTGCGCGCGCCGTACCGTACACGTGCCATGGGTGTACCACCCTTCTCTGGGTGCGTCCCGGGGGGTGCCCGGCGGGGTTCTGTAACACAGTTACACCGCCGTCGATGAAGGGTAAAGAGGGCCGTACGAACGAGAACTGACGACCCGACAGATTCGGAGGGCGGGGATGGCTGGCACGTCCAGGAGTACGCTCACCCGCGCAGAGGTGCTCTCGGCCGCGGCCGACCTGGTCCGCCGGCACGGCCCCGCGGCCCTCACCATGCGACGGCTGGCCGCCGAGCTGGGCACCGCCGTAACCTCGATCTACTGGCACGTCGGCAACCGCGAGTCCCTGCTCGACGCACTCGTCGCGCGCACCGTCGAGGAGATGGGCGCGATCCGGCCGGTGGGCCGCACCCCCGCGGAGCGGATCGTCTCAGTGGCGCGCTCCCTGCGCCGACAGCTGCGCGAGCGCCCGCACCTGATCGCCATGGTCCACGAACGCGGCCTCACCGACCGGATGTTCCTGCCCGCTCAGCAGGCCCTGGTCCACGAGGTGCACGCCGCCGGGCTGCGCGGGGCGCGGGCCGCCGACGCCGTCCGCGCGGTGCAGTTCCAGATCGTCGGCTTCGTGCTGGTCGAGCGCAACCGCGAGCGCTCGCCCGCCCAGTCGCCCGGCGAGAGCGAGCTGTGGGACCCCGCCGGGGCCCCCGACGATCCCGCGCTGGCCCGCGCCCTGGCCCGGCCGCCCGACCCGGAGCGGCTGTTCCTGCTGTCCGTACGGGCCCTGGTGGAATCCCTGCTCGCCGCCCGCACCCGGCCCGGCGGCCCGGGCGGCGGACCGAACGGAAGCCCGAACGGAAGACCGAGCGGAAGCCCGCCCGGGCGATGAACCGGGCTCGAAGCGGAACTGCCCGACCGCGGGGTACGCGCTCTCCCGCGTCGTGCACGCGGCCCGCGTCGCCGTGCTCGCCGACCCCGACCGGCCCCGGGTGTCGGTGCGGGCCCGTATCCTCTGTGACCATGCTCGACGACCGAACGACCGCAGAGACGACGTGGCCGGCCGCGTACCCGCAGGGGTACGCGGTCGTCGACGTGGAGACCACCGGGCTCGCGCGCGACGACCGGATAGTGTCCGCCGCGGTCTACCGGCTCGACGCCCGGGGGAACGTACAGGACCACTGGTACACGCTGGTCAACCCGCAGCGCGACCCCGGTCCGGTCTGGATCCACGGTCTGACCAGCTCCATGCTCGAAGACGCCCCGCTCTTCAAGGACATCGCGGGCGAGTTCGCCGCGCGCCTGGCGGACCGGGTGCTCGTCGCGCACAACGCCATGTTCGACTGGCAGATGATCGCCCGGGAGTACGCGCGGGCCGCCGATGCCGCGCCGGTGCGTCAGCGCCTGTGCACCATCGCCCTGTCGAAGGAACTGAACCTCCCGCTGCCCAACCACAAGCTCGAGTCGCTGGCCGCGCACTTCGGCGTCGTACAGCAGCGCGCGCACCACGCCCTCGACGACGCCCGCGTCCTGGCCGAGGCCTTCCGGCCGTCGCTGCACGCCGCCGCGCGGGACGGCGTGCGGCTGCCGCTGCTCGAATGCCGCCCGCTCACCGAGTGGTCGGACTCCCCCGCCGCACCGAGGATCGGCCGGCAGGCCTCGTACCAGGGCGGCAGCTGGCGGCCCTCGCGCAAGCGGCCCCCGTGCCCGTACCCGAACCCGGGCCGCTACGAGGACGGGAAACCGCTCCTGCAGGGGATGCGGGTCGCCTTCTCGGGTGACACCTCGGTGGACCGCGAGCTGCTGGAGGACCGGGCGGTCGAAGCCGGGCTGCACGTCGCCTCGAGTGTGTCGCGGCTCACGAGCCTGCTCGTGACCAACGACCCCGACTCGGCCACCTCCAAGACGGTCAAGGCGAAGTCCTTCGGCACCCCCGTCGTCGACGAGGCCGCCTTCACCCAGCTGCTGCGGGACGTGGCTGCGGCAGACGGGTGACCGTCGCGCGACGCGCCCTGCGCCCGCTCGCCCGTCGGCGCCCCGCGGTCCCACCCTGTGGCGCATGGCACGTTGTGAGGTCTGCGGAAACGATTACGGCATGTCCTTCGAGGTGCACGCGCAGGGCGCCGTGCACGTCTTCGACTGCTTCTCCTGCGCCATCCACCGCATGGCGCCCATCTGCGAGCACTGCCGCGTCCAGATCATCGGACAGGGCGTCGAGGTCGAGGGCTCGTGGTACTGCGGGGCGCACTGCGCCCGGGCGGAGGGGAAGGTGGGCATCGTCGACCGCGTCTGACCCCGTCTCTCCCCGCAGCCGGCCTCCGGCTCCCGCGGCCGGGCTCCGGCGGGCGGCCCTCCCCCACCTCCCTCCGGGCGGGGAGGCACCCCCGCAGCCGGAGCCCGGTCCGCTGCGGGTACCGTCAGAGGCGTGTACCGCTTTGTGCTGACCCGGCAGTGGGTGTGCCTCACCCTCTTCGCCCTCGTCCTCATCCCCGTGATGATCAAACTGGGCTTCTGGCAGTTCCACCGCCACGAGCACCGGGTCGCACAGAACCAGCTGATCGCGGACAACCTCGCAGCCGAGCCGGTCCCGGTGACCGGGCTCACCTCTCCCGGCCACGAGGTCCCCCGCGCGGACTTCTGGCGCGCGGTCACGGCCACCGGCACCTTCGACCGGACCCACGAGGTCGTGGTGCGGATGCGGACCTCCGCGGACGACAAGGTCGGCTTCCACGTGGTGACTCCGCTGGTGCTGCGCGACGGGACGGCCGTACTCGTCAACCGCGGCTGGGTGCCCGGCGGCGGCGACGCCCGCGCCTTCCCGCCCGTGCCGCCCGCCCCGCAGGGCGAGGTGACGGTCGTGGGCCGGCTGAAGGCCGACGAGACCAGCGAGGGCAGCGGCATCAAGGACCGCAAGGGCCTGCCGGACCGCCAGGTGATGCTGATCAACAGCAGGCAGCAGGCGGCGGCGCTGAAGCGGCCGGTGCTGGGCGGGTACGTCGAGCTGACGGCACCCGCGCCGAAGGGCGGCGGCCCGGAGCCCATTCCCGAGCCCGACCACGACTCCATCGGCGCGCACATGGCGTACGCCGTGCAGTGGTGGCTGTTCACCGCGGGCGTCCCGGTGGGCTGGGTGATCCTCGTACGCCGCGAGAGGCGCGACCGCGCGGAGGCCGCGGCGAAGGCCGCGAACGCGCCGGATCCCGAGCCCGCCGCCGCATCGCCTCTGTAGCGTAGGGCGCATGGATCTTGGACTGAAGGACCGCGTCTACGTCGTCACCGGGGCCACCCGCGGGCTGGGCCTGGCCGCCGCGCGCGAACTGGCCGCGGACGGTGCGAAGGTCGTCGTCTCCGGGCGGGACGGGAAGCGCGCGGCCGACGCCGCGGCCGAGCTCGGCCCGAACGCCGTGGGGATGGCGGCCGACAACGCCGACCCGGACTCGGCGCACCGGCTGATCGCCGGCGCGCGGGAGCGGTTCGGCCGTTTCGACGGGCTGCTGATCAGTGTCGGCGGGCCCGCTCCCGGGTTCGCCGCGGACAACACCGACGAGCAGTGGTCCGCCGCGTTCGAGAGCGTGTTCCTGGGCGCGGTGCGGCTGGCGCGCGCTGCAGCGGCGGAGCTGGGCGAGGGCGGCGTGATCGGCTTCGTGCTGTCCGCGTCGGTGCACGAGCCGATCCCGGGGCTGACGATCTCGAACGGGCTGCGGCCGGGGCTCGCGGGCTTCGCGAAGTCGCTGTCCGAGGAACTGGGGCCGCAGGGCATCCGGGTGGTGGGGCTGCTGCCCTCCCGGATCGACACCGACCGGGTGCGGGAACTGGACGCGCTGTCGGGTGACGCGGAGGCCTCGCGGGCCGGGCACGAGGCGAAGATCCCGCTGCGCCGGTACGGCACGCCGGAGGAGTTCGGGCGGGCCGCGGCGTTCCTGCTCTCCCCGGCGGCCTCGTACCTGACGGGTGTGATGCTGCCGGTCGACGGCGGCGCCCGGCACGGCTTCTGAACCTGGCGGCTTGCCGGGCGGGTCGGGGGGGGGGGGGGGGGGGGGGGGGGGGGGGGGGGGGGGAGGGGGAGGGGGGGGTGGGGGGGGGGGGAGGGGGGGGGTTTGCCTTCCTCCCCCACCCCACGTTTTGTTCCGGCAAGCAGCAACCCGGCAGTACCCGTTCCCCCACA
>NZ_JBVJWO010000015.1:94661-166176 GCF_055602345.1 Streptomyces sp. NPDC037401 | reverse complement strand
GGGGGGGGGGTACGGGGCAGGTTCTACGGCCTACCCCCCTCCCCCCCCCCCCCCCCCCCGCGTCCCCCCCCCCCCCCCCCCCCCCCCCCCCCCCCCCCCCCGCCCGTCAGGTGACGCGCTGGGCGTGGTGGCCGGCGACGTGCAGGCGGGCCTCCGCCGTGAGGCCGGGCAGGCCCGCCGACTCGCGGGCGTGCGCCAGTACCTCGCCTGCGAGTCCGGCCAGCGCGTCGGCCGGTACGGCGTGTGGTTCGAGGAGCAGGCGGACCCGGGCGGAGGGCGCGCCGCGGCGACCGTGCAGGGTGACATGTGACCGTGCAATGCCCTCCATCGCTCCCGCTTCCGCGGTCAGCGCTCCCTCCAGGGCGTTGCCGCGCAGCACCGCCCCGGCGCCGTCGCCGGTGTCGACGAGGAGGGCGGTGAGCCGCGAGCGCCGCAGCTGGGCGAGCAGCCACCACAGTGCGAGCAGTACGGAGACCGCGAGGGCGGCCAGGACCACCGGCCACCACCAGCCCTCGTCGCGCCAGCGCTGCCGCTCCGCCTCGGCGAGCAGGACGTCGTGGCGTCCCGAGAACGGCCGGATGCCCGTCAGGACCGCAGCCCCCAGGGCGGTGAGGACCAGGCCGACGAGTCCCAGCAGGACGCGGTTGACCACTGCGAGCATGTTTCCCCTCATCCCTTCCGGGCCGGCCGGGTGACCCGTACGTGCACGTGCGGGGGGCGCGCGAGCGCCAGTTCTTCGACGGCGACCGCGAGGACCGCGTCGAGGTCGTCGTGGACCTCGTCCAGTTCGCGGAAGTGGGAGACGGCGCGTACGCCGATCCGGGCGCGGCCCACGGACACCCGGACGCTCTGCACGCCGGAGACCTCCATGGCGCGGTCGCGCAGGATCAGGCGGGCCGCCTTGCGGGTGAGTCCGGCCCGTACCCCCGCGGGGCTGTGCATGGGAAGCACGCCGCGCAGCCCCGGGGTCGCGGCGAGGACCAGGAGCAGCACGCCGACGAGGACGAGGAGGACCGCCGCGGCGACCACGCCGGGTTCGTCGAGGGTGTGCGTCTCCAGCCGGTCGGCGAGGGCGCGGCGCCAGGCCATGCCGGGCCGGTCGGCGCGGACTGCGGCCACGTCGTAGAGGAAGAGCGCGGCCGTGCCGAGCAGCACGGCGGCGGTCAGGGCCGCGGGGACGCGGCGGGTGGAGCGGAACCGGCGGACGCGGGCGGCCGGGGACGGCCGGGGCGGTTCGCCGGGGTGGGCGGGCGGGGGTGTGGTCATCGCAGCCTGGTCCGGGCGGCCGGGCTGGTGTGGACGGAGTGCAGGCGTTCCACGTCGATGTCCACTTCGGGCACCGTCATGCCCGCCAGCTCCTCGATGCGCTCGGCGACGCGGCGGCGTACGGCGGCGCACTGGGCGCCGACGTCGGAGGGGTAGCCGAGTTCGAGGCTGATGTGCACGCGTGCAATGTCATGGTGCACGGTGACGGATGCATGGGGTGCGCTGCCTTCGGGCGGTACCCCCGCGCCGAGTGCCTCCCGGGCCGCCTGCGCGGCGATCTTGGCGACGACCCGGTCCGCGATCCGGGTGGCCCCGCGGTCCACGGCCTCGATGCGGGCCCGGCGAGCGGGCCGGGCGGCGGGCTGCGGGGCGGGGGCCGGCGTGGGCACGGTCACGGGCGTCACCGCCGCCGGTCGTCACGCGAGCGGAAGAAGTCGCCCGGCTGCAGGTCCCCGTCGAAGAACCTGCCGGCGACGAAGCCGATGGCGCCGAGTGCCGCCACCAGCAGGAAGGCCCCGAAGCCGCCGAAGTACCCGGCGAACCCCAGCGCCATGCCGGCCAACAGGCCGGCCACGGCCATGCTCATCGCACGCTCCTCTCGGCCGCCGTACGCCTACTGGAGCCGGGAGGTCTCCGGCTCCTCGTCCGGCTCGTCCGGCAGTTTGACGTCGGTGACCGCGATGTTGACCTCGACGACTTCGAGGCCCGTCATCCGTTCCACCGCCGAGATGACGTTCTCACGGACGGCCCCGGCCACGTCCCGGATCGACACGCCGTAGTCCACGACGATCTCCAGGTCGAGGGCCGTCTGGACCTCTCCCACTTCGGCCTTCACCCCGCGCGAGACGGAGGACTTGCCGCCGCCGGGCACGCGGTCGCGTACGGCGCCGAGCGTGCGGGAGAGGCCGCCGCCCATCGCGTGTACGCCGAGCACTTCGCGGGCGGCGAGGCCGGCGATCTTCTCGACCACTCCGTCGGCGATGGTGGTGCGGCCGCGTTCGGCCGGACGGGTCTTGCCGGTGTCGTTCTCGGTCATCGCCTTGTGTCCCTTCGGGCGGGCGGGGCGGGCTCCCTGACCACCGTAAGCGCACACACCCGTCGGCGCTTGGGGGATACACCCCTCGGTGTATCCCCCGGCCGGCGCGGGTGTCAGTCGGCGATGCCCGCCAGGTCGCGCAGGCGGCGGGCCTGGGCGGCCCGCTCCGCGGCCCGCTGCTCGTCGTACGAGCGGGCGGCCGCCCCGCGCAGCAGGGTCTTCGTCTCGACGACGGCGTCACGCGGCGCCGAGAGCAGGGCGGCGGTCAGGTCCTTGACCGCGTCGGTGAGCTCGGACGCGGGCACCACGAGGTTGGCCAGGCCGATCCGCTCGGCCTCCGGCGCCTGGACGTAGCGGCCGGTGGCGCAGATCTCCAGGGCGCGGGCGTAGCCCACGAGGGAGACGAGCGGGTGGGTGCCGGTCAGGTCCGGCACCAGGCCCAGGCTCGTCTCGCGCATGGCGAACTGCACGTCATCGGCCACGACGCGCAGGTCGCAGGCGAGGGCGAGCTGGAACCCCGCGCCGATGGCGTGACCCTGCACCGCGGCGATGGTGATGATGTCGTTGCGCCGCCACCAGGTGAAGGCTTCCTGGTACTCGGCGATGGTCGCGTCGAGACGCTCGTCCGAACCGCGCGCGAGGTCGAGGAAGGACGGCTCTCCCTCGAAGCCCTCGGGGGTGAACCCCTGGCGGTCGAGTCCTGCGGAGAAGGACTGCCCTTCGCCGTTCAGGACGACGACCCGCACGCTGCCCGGCAGCAACCGCCCGGCCTCCGTCAACGCCCGCCAGAGCGCGGGGGATTGAGCGTTTCGCTTGGCCGGATTGGTCAGTGTCACCGTGGCGACCGTGTCTTCGACGGTGAGCCGTACGCCGTCCTTGTCGAGCAGAGTCATCATCGCCTCCGGAAAGAGCAGCCGACTGTTAAGTGACTGCACAGTAACCACCCAGTCGACCTCTCGGCCGACCGGGGGTCACGAAGGTGGTGATGACGGTGGTCGGTGGTCCTCGGCCTCGCCTGTGGTCAGGCCGTGGCCGCCTTCTTGCCGCGCGTCGCACCACCGCGACCACGCAGCGTGACTCCGGACTCGCTGAGCATCCGGTGGACGAATCCGTAGGAGCGGCCGGTTTCCTCGGCCAGCGCCCGGATGCTCGCACCGGAGTCGTACTTCTTCTTCAGGTCTGCCGCGAGCTTGTCGCGCGCGACGCCGGTTACCCGGCTGCCCTTCTTCAGAGTCTCGGCCACCCGTGCCTCCTCATGGGAAGTGCGCTCTGGTGCTTCTCATGATCACCCCTCCCGGCCTTCCTGGCCACCCATTCGACAAGGTCCGTGCGGCGGCAATTTCCGCGCGGGCCGCCGGCGGGCCCCGCCCCGGACCCGCCACGGAGGGGAATCGGCAGGTCAGAACGGCCAAAGGATCAACGCAAAGCCCCGGTCCCGTCCCGCAGGGGGACACGACCGGGGCCGGTGTACAGCACGCAGCGGTACCAGACCGCCTCACTCAGATGATGGATCACGCATGAGCCGAATGATCCAGAACGCACGGGATCACGGCGCGGACCAGGCCGAGGACGCCATCGGCCCTCCCGAGGGCCGGCCCGCCGGGCCGCGGGCCGGGCCGCGGGCCGGGCCGCGGGTCAGGCCGCGGGCCGGGCCGCGGGTCAGGCCGCGGGTCAGGCCGCGGGTCAGGCCGCGGGTCAGGCCAGCGCCACCAGGTCCTTGTAGTCCGGGCCCCACAGGTCCTCGACGCCGTCCGGGAGCAGGATGATCCGCTCCGGTTCCAGGGCGTCGACCGCGCCCTCGTCGTGCGTGACGAGGATGACGGCGCCCTTGTAGGTGCGCAGCGCGCCGAGGATCTCCTCGCGGCTGGCCGGGTCGAGGTTGTTGGTGGGCTCGTCGAGGAGGAGCACGTTGGCGGAGGAGACGACCAGGGTGGCCAGGGCCAGCCGGGTCTTCTCGCCGCCGGAGAGCACGCCTGCCGGCTTGTCGACGTCGTCGCCGGAGAACAGGAACGAGCCGAGGGTCTTGCGGACCTCGACCAGGTCCAGGTCCGGGGCGGAGGAGCGCATGTTCTCCAGCACCGTGCGCTCGGGGTCGAGGGTCTCGTGCTCCTGGGCGTAGTAGCCGAGCTTGAGGCCGTGGCCCGGGGTGACCTGACCCGTGTCGGGCTTCTCCGTGCCCGACAGCAGGCGCAGCAGGGTGGTCTTGCCGGCGCCGTTGAGGCCCAGGATGACGACGCGGGAGCCCTTGTCGATGGCCAGGTCGACGTCGGTGAAGATCTCCAGCGAGCCGTACGACTTCGACAGGCCCTCGGCGGTGAGCGGGGTCTTCCCGCAGGGCGCCGGGTCCGGGAAGCGGAGCTTGGCGACCTTGTCGGAGACGCGGACCGCCTCCAGGCCGGAGAGCAGCCGTTCGGCGCGCTTGGCCATGTTCTGCGCGGCGACGGTCTTGGTGGCCTTCGCCCGCATCTTGTCGGCCTGCGAGTTCAGGGCCGCGGCCTTCTTCTCGGCGTTCTGGCGCTCGCGCTTGCGGCGCTTCTCGTCGGCCTCGCGCTGCTGCTGGTACAGCTTCCAGCCCATGTTGTAGACGTCGATCTGGGCGCGGTTCGCATCGAGGTAGAAGACCTTGTTCACGACGGTCTCGACGAGGTCGACGTCGTGGGAGATCACGATGAAGCCGCCGCGGTACGTCTTCAGGTAGTCGCGCAGCCAGACGATCGAGTCGGCGTCGAGGTGGTTGGTGGGCTCGTCGAGGAGCAGGGTGTCGGCGTCGGAGAACAGGATCCGGGCGAGTTCGACGCGGCGGCGCTGACCACCCGAGAGGGTGTGCAGGGGCTGGCCGAGCACGCGGTCCGGCAGGCCGAGGGCGGCCGAGATGGTCGCCGCCTCGGACTCGGCGGCGTAGCCGCCCTTGGTGAGGAACTCGGTCTCCTGGCGCTCGTACTGGCGCAGGGCCTTCTCGCGGGTGGCGCCGGAGCCGGTGGAGATGCGTTCTTCGTTCTGCCGCATCTTGCGGATCAGGACGTCCAGGCCGCGGGCGGAGAGGATCCGGTCGCGGGCGAGCACGTCGAGGTCGCCGGTGCGCGGGTCCTGCGGGAGGTAGCCGACCTCGCCGGAGCGGGCGATCGAGCCGCCGGCCGGCTGCCCTTCGCCCGCGAGGCACTTGGTGAGGGTGGTCTTGCCGGCGCCGTTGCGGCCGACGAGGCCGATGCGGTCGCCCTTGGCGACGCGGAAGGAGGCGGACTCGATGAGGACGCGGGCGCCGGCACGCAGCTCGATGCCGGTTGCGGTGATCACGGAAATACTCCAGGGCGGGGGTGGACGGCGGAAGGACAGCGCTGCTCGCGCCAGTGAGGCAGGGCGCGACTCTTCGACGCCGCTAGTGCACAAGGAGATGTGACATGCGGACCATTCTAACGGGGGTACGCAACTACTTTCCGGGGCTGTGAGTGGCCTCACCCGGGCGCCCGTTGCCCAGCGGGCGCCGGTGCGGGGTCACCCGCCCCAGGGCGTCGACGGCGACCACGGTCCGCGGCCAGGGCACGGAGGGGTCCGTGCACGGCCGGGCGATCAGCAGCACCCCGCCGATCCGGGCCTGGCGGGCGGCGTCGTGGGCACAGCCGGCGGGGGCGGGCGCGATCCAGCGCAGGTCGCCGTCCTCGGTGCGGTACGCGGAGATGCGTGCGGGGGTGATCACGGCGAGCATCCGCGCGGCGGGGTCGAGGGGCTGGAGCACTCCCGCGGGCCGGCCGGGGAGGCCGGGTACGGCGCGGTGCCAGCGGACGGAGCCGCCGGCGGGCGCGGTGTCGGTCACCAGGCCGTCGTCCCAGAGGGTGAAGGCGTGGCCGGGTACGGCGCGGACGGCGAGGGGGCGGCTGCCGTCGCGGCGGTAGGTCCAGGCGGGCCGGGCGGCGCCGGGCCGGTAGGCGTGCACGGCGCCGTGCTGCAGGCGCGCGACGGGTTCGGCCCCGGTGGCCGGGCGGGGGCCGGGGTGGGGGGTGAGCCGGTCGCCGTAGGGGGCGCGGCCGGGGTGCCGGCCGCCTCCGTTCCCGGCCAGGGACAGGGCGAGGGCCAGTGCGGCCGCCAGGGCCAGGGACAGGAGGGCCGCGGGTGCCGGGCGCCGCGGGGCGCGGGGTCGGCGGCGCGGGGTCGGCGCAGGGGTCACGGGTTCCGGAGCGTAGCCGCGGGGGGCGGCCGGGGCGGGCTGCGCCGGGCGGGGGTCGCCCGTTCGGCCCTCGCCCGGCGCCGTGCCCGTCCGTGCGCACCAGGATGAGAAGGGTCGGGTTCGACGCGGGACGACTAGGGCGGTGCGGGATGCAGTTCGACGACGACGCCAACCTGGACACCTCGGAGGTCCAGGATGTGCGGGGCAGCCGCATCCCGGGTGGGAAGGCCACCATCGGGGGCGGCATCGCCGGTCTGATCGCGCTGGTTCTGGGGCTGCTCTTCGGCGTGGGCCCGGAGCAGCTGGGGCTGTCGTCCGGGGACGATCCGCCGGCGGCGACCGCGTCCACGGCGGCGGAGGTGCAGACGGCGTGCCGGACGGGCCGGGACGCGAACGCGCGGGAGGACTGCCGGATGGTCGCGGTGGTCAACAGCGCGCAGGACTTCTGGCGGCAGGAGTTCACCCGCAGGGGCGGCCAGTACTCCCCCGCGCGGACGGTCTTCTTCACCAACCGGGTGGGCACGGCCTGCGGATCGGCCACGTCGGCCGTCGGCCCCTTCTACTGCCCCGCGGACCGCAAGGTGTACCTGGACCTGGGGTTCTTCAACGAGCTGCGGACGAAGTTCGGTGCCAGCGGCGGGCCGTTCGCCCAGGCGTACGTGGTCGCGCACGAGTACGGGCACCACATCCAGAACCTGATGGGGACTCTGCAGCGGGCGCAGGACGGGCGGCAGGGCGCCGACAGCAACGCCGTCAAGGTGGAGCTCCAGGCCGACTGCTACGCCGGGGTGTGGGCGCACAACGCGACCCGGACCCCGGACGAGTCCACCGGGCGGCCGCTGCTGACGAGGCTGACCGACGAGGACATCCAGGACGGGCTGAGTGCGGCGGCGGCGGTCGGCGACGACCGGATCCAGGAGAAGTTCCAGGGCCGGGTCATCCCGGAGGCGTGGACACACGGCTCGGCCGAGCAGCGGCAGCGCTGGTTCCACCAGGGCTACCGGACGGGCGACATGGCCCAGTGCAACACCTTCCGCTGACTGTCACACCCGCCTGCAAGACTGTGTCGTGGGTCACATTCACGAGAGGGAGTGATCGTCATGGCAGGCGTTCCGTCCATTTTCCCGACGCTGCTCTACCGCGACGCGAAGGCGGCGATCCAGCAGTTGACCGAGGCGTTCGGCTTCACGCGGGTCGCCGTGTACGAAGGCGACGACGGCAGCGTGATGCATGCCGAGCTGGCGTACGGCAACGGCATGGTGATGCTGGGGAGCAAGGGCACCGGCGGGGTCTTCGACAAGGCCATGGAGTCGGCCGGCCCGACGGGGGTGTACGTCGTCGTGGAGGACGTGGACGCGCACCACGCCCGCGCGGTGGAGCACGGGGTGGAGATCCTGATGGAACCGACCGACCAGGACTACGGCTCCCGGGACTACATGGCCCGGGACGCGGAGGGGAACGTATGGAGCTTCGGGACGTACGTGCCGACGGTCTGAGGGCGCCGGGGCGCGGCGCCGCGCGGGCTGCTCGGGCTGCGGGGGCCGGCCGGACTCATTCCCCGCCGGTGTGGACCTGGAAAGCGGCCCGGCGGACCGCTTTGGCGAGGGCCGGGTCGGGGTGCGCCGCGGCGAGGGCGACGAGCACCTGCACGGTGCGCGGGTGACCGATGGCCCGGACCTCGTCGAGGAGGTGCGGGACGGTGGTGCGCACGGCCGCGTCGAGGTGACGGACGAGGACCTCGGCCTCGCCGTGGTCGGCGACGGCGGCGGCGGTGTCCACCCAGAGCCAGGTGGTCTCTTCGCGGGTCAGGACGTCCTGGGCGTCCTCGGGGTCGGCGCCGTCGTGCTCGGCGAGCCACAGCAGGGCGTAGGGCCGCAGGACGGGTTCGTCGGCGACGGCACGCACGTCGGGCTCGGCGGGGGCGCCGACCACGCGCAGGGCCTCGAAGGCGAGGCCCCGTACCAGCGCGTCCTCGCCGCGGGCGGCCTGGAGGAGTTCGGTGACGGCGCTGCCGACGGGACGGGCGGCGAGCCAGGCGCGGTACTCGGCGCGGGCGGGCCCTGGGGTGAGGCGGGCGCAGCCGCGGAGCATGGCGGCGGCGGACTGCTCGATGTTGCCGGCCGGGCTCTGGGCGGCGACGCAGATCTGCTCCAGCTTGACCCAGACCGCCCAGCTGCCGAGTGGGGTGAGGGTGGCGCGGGCGGGGCCGAGGGTGAGGGCGTCGACGGCACCGAGGCAGCCGAGGGCCCAGCGCAGCAGCCGGGAGAGGGAGGCGGCGTCGGGTGCGGGGGCGGGCTCGGCTTCGGAGGTGCCGTCGGCGGGCGCGGGCTCGGGGGTGCTGCCGTAGGGCACCTCGCAGCGCTCGTCGCGCAGTTCGGCGACGCGCTGGCGGAGCATGTCCAGCAGGGCGGGCACGGTCACGGGGCCGGCGGACAGCTGGAGGAGGGAGAGGAGCTGGGGCATCGCCTCCACGACCTCGGCGACGGCGGCGGGGCCGATGCCGTCGGGCGCGGGGTGGATGAGGGACCAGGCGTCGAAGACGGCCACCCAGCCGCGCAGGACGGCGGAGTCGTCGCGGTCCCAGGCGTGCAGCCGCCAGCCGGGGCGGGCGCGGCCGCCGTGGACTTCGACGAGTCCGGAGAGCCGTGCGCGGTCCCAGCCCACGCGGACCTGTCCGGACGTCAGTCCCAGTTCCGCGGCGGCCCGTTCGACGTCCGTGTCGGAGAGCAGCGGGCGGGGGCCGGTCTCGGCGGCTCCGTCGAGGCGCAGCTCCGCCCAGCGGGCGAGGCGGGCCGCGTCGGAGAGTGAAGCCCTGGCCCGGTTCGCGAGTTCGGCGGTCGCGGGTGTCCCCTCGGGCGGCCGGGGCGCCGGCCGGGTGCGCCGGTTCGACACCGCCGTACGTGCCGTGGCGATGGAACGCGGGGAGACGAGTCGGAGTCTGGAGTCGCGAGCCAACTGCTCATCAGGCTTTCGGGACGTCACGAAGAGCAGTCTCGCCCGTCACCGGCCGAAAGCCCAAACGGAACCGGCCATTACCACTGCCCAGAGGGGGTACAGACCAGGACAAGGCACCCTGCCCGCCACTGCGGCCCCGGGGGTTCCGGCCACGGGGAGGGCGGGCCCGCACCGGCCTGCACGGCGCAGCCCGGCACCGGATTCACATCAATGGGGTGAGGAAGCGGCGCAGTGCTTCCTCGTACGCCTCGGGGGCGGCGTTCCACATCGCGCCGTGCGGGGCCTGCGGGACGGTGTGCAGCGAGACGAGGCCGGGGCGGGCGGCTGCCAGCTGTCCGGAGAGTTCCCAGGGGGCGAGGAGGTCGCCGGGCCCGTGGAAGATCAGTACGGGGACCTTCAGACCGGCCGGGTCCGCGAATTCCGGCGCCCGCCCGGTGCGCAGCCCGGCCCGGCCCTCGGCGGCGCGGACGGCCAGCGGGAGGAGCGGGGCGGGGGTGCGGCGGGCGGCGGCGAGGGCGCGCAGGGTGAGGTGCCAGTCGAGTACGGGCGAGTCGAGGACGAGGCCGGCGATGCGCTCGTGGAGGGCGGAGCGGGCCGCGGCGTGCAGGGCCATGGCCGCTCCGGTGGACCAGCCGTGCAGGACGACGCGCTCGGCGCCGAAGCGCACGGCGTAGCGGATCGCGGCGTCGAGATCGCGCCATTCCGATTCGCCGAGGTGCCCGAGGCCGTCCGGCGAGCGCGGGGCGCCCAGGTCGTTGCGGTACGCGAGGTCGAGGACCGGCAGTTGCATGCGGTGCAGGAAGGGCATGAGGTTCATCGGGTGCTCGCGCGTGGAGCCGAGTCCGTGCACGGTGATCACCCACGTGCGGCGGGCGGCGGGTACGAACCAGGCGGGCAGCGCGCCGAGCTCGCCGGGGACGTCGACGTCGGCGTGGTCGAGACCCAGGGCGCTGCGCGGGTCGCCGAGGTGGAGCGTGGGGGTGAGCCGGACCCGGACCCCGGGCTCCAGGGCGCCGTGGGTGACCCGGGCGAGCCGGCGCACGACGGTGTCGGGCTCGTGCGGGGCGCCGTCGAGGACCGGGCCGACCACGGCGTGCACGCCGGGTGCGTCGAGTCCGTACGTCCCGGGGAGCAGGGAGGCCAGGGAGCGGGTCAGGGAGACCCGTCCGGGGGCAGTGGCGTGGACGCTGAGCCGGGGGCCGCCGGGCAGCGGGCGCCCGGGGGCGGGCCGCAGGGCCGCGTCGCCTGCGTACCGGCCGGCCGCGACGGCGGCCGCTCCGGCGCCCAGCAGGGTGGTGACGGCCGCTGCCGTCGCTGTTGCGGTGCGCACGGCTCCAGTGTCGGGCGGCCGGGGCGGAGCGGCCAGTCCGCGGGGTGATCTGGATCTCTTCCGGGACGCGGCGGAGCGGCGGAAGTCGCTCCGGTTGCGTTCCGTTTACCGTGTTCTGACGTGCGTAAACCAGAGCAGGGCGGAGAAAATCGGGTCAAATCACTCGACCGGTTACCGATCCGGTACACCGGGCAGCCCGTCCCAGTTCACCTTCCGTTCACTCAGGTTGCCTACGGTCGCCGAGCCACTGACCTCAAACAGAAGCCTGGGTAAATGGAGCACATAACGCTTCTCCTCGGGATCGTGATCGTTACCGCTCTCGTCTTCGACTTCACGAACGGTTTCCACGACACCGCCAACGCGATGGCCACCACCATCTCGACTGGCGCTCTCAAGCCCAAGACGGCGGTGGCCATGTCCGCCGTGCTCAACCTCGTCGGCGCGTTCATGTCCGTGGAGGTCGCCAAGACGATCTCCAAGGGTCTGGTCAACGAGGAGGGCATTCAGCCAGAGGTGATCTTCGCGGCGCTGGTCGGCGCGATCCTCTGGAATCTCCTGACCTGGCTGGTCGGGCTGCCTTCCAGCTCCTCCCACGCCCTCATGGGCGGTCTGATCGGTGCCGCGGTCGCGTCCGCCGGCATCGGCGCCGTCAACGGCGGCGTCGTCGTCACCAAGGTGCTGATCCCCGCGATCGCCGCCCCGCTCGTGGCCGGTGTGGCCGCCATGCTGGCCACCAAGCTGACGTACAAGCTCGGCGGCAAGGTCGGCGACAAGACCTCGGCCAAGGGCTACCGCGCGGGGCAGATCGCCTCCGCAGGCCTGGTCTCCCTGGCGCACGGCACCAACGACGCGCAGAAGACGATGGGCATCATCACGCTGGCGCTCGTCGCCGGCGGTGCGATCGCCCCCGACTCGAACCCGCCGGTCTGGGTCATCGTCTCCGCCGGTGTCGCGATCGCGCTCGGCACGTACCTGGGCGGCTGGCGCATCATCCGCACCATGGGCAAGGGCCTGACCGACCTGCAGCCGCAGCAGGGCTTCGCCGCCCAGACCTCGGCCGCCAGCGTCATCCTGGCCTCCTCGAACCTCGGCTTCTCGCTCTCCACCACCCACTCGTGCTCCGGCGCGGTCATGGGTGCCGGCCTCGGCCGCAAGGGCGGCGTGGTCCGCTGGTCCACCGCCACCCGCATGTTCGTGGCCTGGGGCCTGACCCTGCCGGCCGCCGCGCTGGTCGGCGCGCTCGCCGAGCTCGTCACCCGCCAGGGCGACTGGGGCGTCGCCGCCGTCGCGGTCTTCCTCGTCGGCTCCTGCCTCGCCATCTGGCTGGTCTCGCGCCGCCAGGTCGTCGACCACAACAACGTCAACGACGTCGACGCCGACGCCGAGGCCCCCGGTGTCGTGACCACCGCCATCGCGGCCGTCACGCCCCCGCCGGCCGGCACCACCGCCGCCGTGACCGACGAGGACCTCAAGGCCACCATCCCGGCCCCGGCCCACGACGAGACCCCGGCCGCCCCGGCCGCCGCGGTCTGACCCGGCCGGACCAGAACAGAGGATCAGCAGTATGAAGATCGACTGGGCAGCTCTCGGCTCCGTCTTCGGAGTCAGCCTGACGGCCACCGTGCTCGTCGTGGCCCTCTTCACCCTCGGGCTCGTCGGCCTCTCCAAGCACGAGGCCGCGACCGAGCAGGGCGGGGCCGCGACCCTGGCCCGCTCCGGCGCCTACGCCGCCTTCGCGCTCTGCGCGGCGGCCGTGAGCTACGGGATCTACCTGATCGTCGCCTGACGTCACCGCGAAAGCTCCCCCGGAGGCCGCCTCCGGGGGAGCTTTCGCGTACCCGCCCCCGCCCCCGCGGCCCGGTCCCGGCCGCCCGTGTGGGGCTGCGCACACTGTCCTTGTGCAGGTCAACGGCGAGTTGACGGGCCATCGCGGTGCGTGGTGGACTGCCCGAGCCAATACGGCGGCAGGAGAGGAAGTCCGGTGCGAATCCGGCGCGGTCCCGCCACTGTCACCGGGGAGCTCTCCCCCACCGTGCGTCACGGCCCCCCGCGGGCTGGAAGGCCGGGGGAGCCGCCGATCCGGGAGCCAGGAGACTCTCACCGCCGGTCACGTCGAACCAGGGCGCGGACCCTGAGTGAGGACACATACCTGCCATGCGTGCCGATCGCGTTTTCGCGTACGGCGCGGCGGCCGGGCTGATCGGCGACCGGATCCTGGGGGATCCGCGACGCGGACACCCCGTCGCCGCTTTCGGCCGTGCCGCCGCAGCCGTGGAACGGGCCCTGTGGAACGACGACCCGGGCAGCCAGCGCGGCCGGGGCGTCCTGCACACCCTGGTGTGCGCCGGAGGCGCGGCCGCGCTGGGCGCGCTGGGCGCCCGCGCCGTGCGCTCCCGGCCCGCCGCCGTCCGCATCGCCCTGACCGCCGCCGCCACCTGGACCGTCGTCGGCGGTACCTCGCTGGGCCGGGAGGCCCGCGCGATCGGCGGGGCGCTGGTCGCGGGCGACACCGAGGTGGCCCGCGAGCGGCTGCCGCACCTGTGCGGGCGCGATCCGCACTCCCTGGACGAGCAGCAGATCGCCCGTGCCGTCGTCGAGTCCGTGGCCGAGAACACCTCGGACGCCGTGGTCGGCGCCCTCGTGTGGGGCGCCGCCCTCGGCGTGCCCGGTCTCCTGGCCTTCCGGGCCGTGAACACCCTGGACGCGATGGTCGGCCACCGCTCCCCCCGGTACCTGCGCTACGGCTGGGCCTCGGCGCGGCTGGACGACCTGGCCGGCTGGCCGGGTGCCCGCCTGACGGCGGCCGCGGCCGTCCTGGCCGGACCGGACCGCCGGGGGGCGGTACGGGCCTGGCGCGCCGACGCGGACCGCCACCCGAGCCCCAACGCCGGGCCGGTGGAGTCGGCGTTCGCGGGGGCGCTGGGCGTGCGGATGGGCGGCACGCTCGCGTACGCCGGCCGGGTCGAGCACCGGCCGGTGCTCAACGGCGCGGCGGGGCGGCCGGTCGAGGCCGCCGACATCGAGCGGGCGGTACGGCTCTCCCGGCAGGTGACCTGGCTCGCGCTGGGCGCCTGTGCGGCGGGCCGGCTGGCCGTGTCACGGGTACGACGGAAGGGGCGGGCATGAGCGGCGCGGGGCCGGTCGCAGGACGGGCCGGCGGACCGGCGGGCGGCCGGGGCGGCGGAGCGGCGCGCCGGGGCGGCGGACTGCTGGTCGCCGGCACCACCTCGGACGCGGGCAAGAGCGTCGTCACGGCGGGCATCTGCCGCTGGCTGGTGCGCCAGGGCGTCAAGGTGGCGCCGTTCAAGGCGCAGAACATGTCCCTGAACTCCTTCGTGACCCGCGAGGGCGCCGAGATCGGCCGGGCGCAGGCCATGCAGGCCCAGGCCGCCCGGGTGGAGCCCACCGCCCTGATGAACCCCGTGCTGCTCAAGCCGGGCAGCGACCGCAGCAGCCAGGTGGTGCTGCTGGGCAAGCCGGTGGGCGAGATGAGTGCGCGTGGCTACCACGGCGGGCGGCAGGAGCAGCTCCTCGGCGTGGTCACGGACTGCCTGGAGCAGCTGCGGGGCACGTATGACGCCGTGATCTGCGAAGGAGCGGGCAGTCCCGCCGAGATCAACCTGCGCCGCACCGACATCGTGAACATGGGCATCGCCCGCGCCGCCCGCTTCCCCGTGGTGGTCGTCGGGGACATCGACCGGGGCGGGGTCTTCGCCTCCTTCTTCGGGACGACGGCCCTGCTGAGCGCCGCGGACCAGGAGCTGATCGCCGGCTATCTGGTCAACAAGTTCCGCGGCGACGTCTCGCTGCTGGAACCGGGCATGGAGATGCTGCGCGGGCTCACCGGCCGGTCGACGTACGGCGTGCTGCCGTACCGGCACGGGCTGGGCATCGACGAGGAGGACGGCCTGCGCGTCTCGCTGCGCGGGGCGGTGCGCGAGTCGGCCGTCGCCCCGCCCGTGGGCGAGGACGTGCTGCGGGTCGCGGTCTGCGCGGTGCCCCTGATGTCGAACTTCACGGACGTGGACGCGCTGGCCGCGGAGCCGGGCGTCGTCGTGCGGTTCGTGGACCGGGCCGAGGAGCTGGCGGACGCCGACCTCGTCGTCGTACCGGGGACGCGCGGCACGGTGAAAGCGCTGGAATGGCTGCGCGAGCGCGGTCTCGCGGACGCGCTGGCGCGCCGGGCCGCCGCGGGCCGGCCGGTGCTCGGGATCTGCGGCGGGTTCCAGGCGCTCGGCGAGGTGATCGAGGACGAGGTGGAGTCCCGGGCGGGCACGGTGCCCGGCCTCGGACTGCTTCCGGTCCGGGTCCGCTTCGCCGTGGAGAAGACCCTCGCGCGGCCCGTGGGCACCGCGCTGGGCGAGCCCGTCGAGGGCTACGAGATCCACCACGGGGTCGCCGAAGTGCTGGGCGGGGAGCCCTTCCTGGACGGCTGCCGGGTCGGCGAGGTGTGGGGCACGCACTGGCACGGCTCGCTGGAGAGCGACGCCTTCCGCCGGGCGTTCCTGCGGGAGGTCGCCCGGGCCGCCGGGCGGCGGTTCACACCGGCTCCGGACACGTCGTTCGGCACGCTGCGCGAAGAGCAGCTGGACCTGCTGGGCGACCTGATCGAGGAGCACGCCGACACCGCGGCGCTGCTGCGGCTCATCGAGACCGGCGCACCCGCCGGCCTCCCCTTCATCGCACCGGGGGCACCCTCATGACGAGCCAGACGAACTTTCCGTTCAGCGCGGTGGTCGGCCAGGACGAACTGCGCCTGGCGCTGCTGCTGAACGCCGTGAGCCCGGCGGTCGGCGGGGTGCTCGTGCGCGGCGAGAAGGGCACCGCCAAGTCCACGGCCGTGCGCGCGCTGTCGGCGCTGCTGCCGCCGGTGGACGTGGTGCGCGGCTGCCGCTTCTCGTGCGCGCCCGCGGCGCCGGACCCGGGCTGCCCGGACGGGCCGCACGAGGCGGGCGACGGGGCGGCGCGGCCCGCGCGGATGGTGGAGCTGCCCGTCGGCGCCTCCGAGGACCGGCTCGTCGGCGCCCTGGACATCGAACGGGCCCTGGCGGAGGGTGTGAAGGCCTTCGAGCCGGGGCTGCTGGCCGACGCGCACCGCGGCATCCTCTACGTCGACGAGGTGAACCTCCTCCACGACCACCTGGTGGACGTGCTGCTCGACGCGGCGGCCATGGGCGCGTCCTATGTGGAACGCGAGGGCGTCTCGGTCCGGCACGCGGCCCGCTTCCTGCTGGTCGGGACGATGAACCCGGAAGAGGGCGAGCTGCGCCCGCAGCTGCTCGACCGCTTCGGGCTGACGGTCGAGGTTGCGGCCTCCCGGGAGCCCGTGCAGCGGGTCGAGGTGGTGCGCCGCCGGCTGGCGTACGAGGACGACCCGGCCGGATTCGCGGCCCGCTGGGCCGGTGAGGAGGCGTCGGTGCGGACCCGGGTGACGGCGGCCCGGACGCTGCTGCCGCAGGTCCGGCTCGGCGACGGCGCGCTGCTCCAGATCGCCGCGACGTGCGCGGCGTTCGAGGTCGACGGGATGCGGGCCGACATCGTGATGGCGCGGGCCGCGACGGCGCTGGCCGCGTGGGCCGGGCGTACGGACGTACGGAAGGAGGACGTGCGGCAGGCTGCGCTGCTGGCACTCCCCCACCGGCGCCGCCGGAACCCCTTCGACGCGCCGGGACTCGACGAGGAGCTGCTCGACGAGATCCTCGACCGCTTCCCGGACGAGGAGCCGGAGCCCGACCCGGAGCCGGAGGGTCCGGACGACGCCGGCCCCGACGGCGGGCCGGACGGCGGACCCGGCGGCGGGCCGCAGGACGGTCCCGACGGCGGGGTGCCGCCGCAGGGCGGTGCGCACGACGTGCCCCCGGCCCCCGAGGCCTCCGAGGCCGTGCCGGAGACGGGGGATGCCGGGGACGCTCCGGAGCCCCCGCAGCCGCAGCCGGCGCAGGGCGCCGGCGCCGAGCAGGCTGCGGTACGGGCGGCCGAGCCGTTCCGGACGCGGATGCTGAGCGTGCCGGGGCTGGGCGAGGGCGCGTCCGGGCGGCGCTCGCGGGCCCGGACCGCGCACGGGCGGACCACGGGTGCGCAGCGCCCCCGCGGGCACCTGACCCGGCTTCACCTGGCCGCGACCGTGCAGGCGGCCGCACCGCACCAGCGGGCGCGGGGGCGTGCGGGGCGCGGGCTGGTGGTGCGCAAGGACGATCTGCGGCAGGCGACGCGGGAGGGGCGCGAGGGGAACCTCGTGCTGTTCGTCGTGGACGCCTCCGGCTCGATGGCGGCACGGCAGCGGATGGGCGCGGTGAAGGGTGCCGTGCTCTCGCTGCTGCTGGACGCCTATCAGCGGCGCGACAAGGTGGGGCTGATCACCTTCCGGGGGGCGTCCGCGGAGCTCGCGCTGCCGCCGACGTCCTCGGTGGACGCGGCCGCGGCGCGGCTGGAGAAGCTGCCGACCGGTGGCCGGACGCCGCTGGCGGCGGGGCTGCTCAAGGCCCGCGAGGTGCTGCGGGTGGAGCGGCTGCGCGATCCTTCGCGCCGGCCCCTGCTGGTGGTCGTGACCGACGGGCGGGCCACGTCGGCCGGTGGCGTCGGCGGGGATCCGCGGACGGCGGCGGGCCGCAGCGCGGGGCTGCTCCAGGCCGCGGGGGTCGCCTCGGTGGTGGTCGACTGCGAGTCCGGGCCGGTGCGGCTGGGGCTGGCCGGGGCGCTCGCGCGGGATCTGGGCGGGCCTGCCGTCACGCTGGACGGCCTGCGGGCCGATTCGCTCGCCGGGCTTGTGAAGAACGTACGTACTGCAGTGTCATCGGTGACACTGCACAGCAACAGGAGGGCCGCGTAATGCCTCAGGGACAGCCGTCCGTCGTACCGGAAGACGGGCTCACCACCCGCCAGCGCCGCAACCGCCCGCTGGTCTTCGTCCACACCGGATCCGGCAAGGGCAAGTCGACGGCCGCCTTCGGCCTGGCGCTGCGCGCCTGGAACCAGGGCTGGCCGATCGGGGTGTTCCAGTTCGTCAAGTCCGCCAAGTGGAAGGTCGGCGAGGAGAACGCCCTCAAGGCGCTCGGCGAGACCGGCAAGGGCGGCACCGTCGTCTGGCACAAGATGGGCGAGGGCTGGTCCTGGGTGCAGCGCGACGCCCAGCTCGACAACGAGCAGGCGGCGAAGGAGGGCTGGGAGCAGGTCAAGCGCGACCTGGCCGCCGAGACCCACCGGCTGTACGTGCTGGACGAGTTCGCGTACCCGCTGCACTGGGGCTGGATCGACGTCGACGAGGTGATCGAGGTCCTGCGGAACAGGCCCGGTCAGCAGCACGTGGTCATCACCGGCCGCAACGCCCCGGAGAAGCTGGTGGAGTTCGCCGACCTGGTCACAGAGATGACCAAGGTCAAGCACCCCATGGACGCCGGCCAGAAGGGCCAGAAGGGCATCGAGTGGTGACCTCCGTGCGCGTCCCCCGCCTGGTGATCGCCGCGCCCTCCTCGGGCAGCGGCAAGACCACGGTCGCCACGGGCCTGATGGCGGCCTTCACCGAGCGGGGGCTGACCGTCTCCCCGCACAAGGCCGGGCCGGACTACATCGACCCCGGCTACCACGCCCTGGCCACGGGACGACCGGGCCGCAACCTGGACGCGTTCATGTGCGGGCCGGAGCTCGTCGGCCCGCTGTTCGCGCACGGGGCGGCGGGCTGCGACCTCGCCGTGGTCGAAGGCGTGATGGGCCTGTACGACGGCGCCGCCGGGCGGGGCGAGCTCGCCTCCACGGCGCAGGTGGCCAAGCTGCTGCGGGCCCCGGTGGTGCTGGTCGTCGACGCGTCCTCGCAGTCGCGTTCGGTGGCGGCGCTCGCGCACGGCTTCGCGTCGTTCGACCCGCAGGTGCGGATCGGCGGCGTGATCCTGAACAAGGTCGGGTCCGACCGGCACGAGGTGATGCTGCGGGACGCGCTGGACGAGGCCGGGATGCCGGTCCTCGGCGTGCTGCGACGGGCCCCGCAGGTGGCCGCGCCCTCGCGGCACCTGGGCCTGGTACCGGTGGCGGAGCGGCGCGCGGACGCGCTCGGCTCCGTGGCGGCGCTGGCCGAACAGGTCCGCCAGGGCTGCGATCTCGAGGCCCTGATGGCGCTCGCACGGACGGCCCCGCCGCTGGAGACCGAGGTGTGGCAACCGTCGGTCGCCGCAGCCGCGCCCGCGCCCGGGGAGGCGGCGTCCTCCCGGCGGCCCGTGATCGCCGTCGCGGGCGGACCGGCGTTCACGTTCTCGTACGCCGAGAACAGCGAGCTGCTCACGGCGGCGGGCGCGGAGGTCGTCACCTTCGACCCGCTGCACGACGAGGCACTGCCGGAGGGCACGGACGCGCTCGTCGTCGGCGGCGGCTTCCCCGAGGTGTACGCGCACGACCTCGCGGCGAACGAACCGCTGCGCAAGGCCGTCGCGGACCTCGCGGCCGCGGGCGCGCCGGTGGCGGCCGAGTGCGCCGGGCTGCTGTACCTGGCCCGGTCGCTGGACGGGAAGCCGATGTGCGGCGTGCTGGACGCGGACGCGCGGATGTCGGAACGGCTGACGCTCGGCTACCGGGAGGCGGTCGCGGTCTCGGACAGCCCGCTGGCCGCGGCCGGGACCCGGCTGCGCGGGCACGAGTTCCACCGCACGGTGACCGAGCCGGGCGCCGGCCCGTCGGCCGCCTGGGGGTTCACGGGTGCCGAACGCCGCGTCGAGGGGTTCGTACAACAGGGCGTGCACGCCAGCTACCTGCACACGCACTGGGCGGCGGAGCCGTCCGTGGCACGGCGGTTCGCGGCGGCGGCGCGCGGGCACGGCGGCAGCCGGCCGTGAACCGTCCGCACCCCTCACTCCGCGATGCCCACCACCAGCCAGATGCCGGCGACCCCGGCGACGGTGCACATCAGGGTGGACAGCGCGGGGTGCTTGTGGTGCGCCTCGGGGAGGATCTCGGCGGCGGCGAGGTAGAGCAGGGCGCCGCCGAAGAACCCGAGGTACGCCCCGAGGGGTTCCTTCGGAAGAGTGAACAGGAGAGTGGACGCCGCGCCGATCACCGGCGCCAGGGCGTCCGCGAAGAGCATCAGCAGCGCCTTGCGGCGGTCGTTTCCGTAGACGCGCGTCAGCGTGTACGTGTTGAAGCCGTCGGCGAAGTCGTGGGTGATGACCGCCAGGGCGACCGCCACGCCCATCCCGCCCCCGACCTGGAAGGCCGCCCCGAGCGCGACGCCGTCGGCGAGGCTGTGGCCGACCATCGCGGCGGCTGCGGTGAGGCCGACCTGGGGGACCCGGCCGCCGCGATCCGCCCCGTGCGCGGCATGGCGTACGGCCAGCAGCCGCTCCACGATGTGCGCGGTGAGGAAGCCGGCCACGAAGAGCAGCAGTGCGGCGGGCACGCCGAACACCTCGCCGCCCGCCGCGTCCATGGCCTCCGGGAGCAGGTCGAGGCCCACCACGCCGAGCATCAGCCCGCCCGCGAGTCCGAGCACGAGGTGGCGGCGGTCGGTGACGCGCTGCGCCGCCCACCCGCCCGCCAGGGTCATCAGGAACGCGCCCAGAGCCACGATCACCGCCATGCGCCCTGCTTACCGACTGCCGGGCTTCCGTGCACGCTGTTCCCCCACGTTTCGAGAGGACTCTGGATTGACCGGTCGGATATCCGGCGCGGCCCGCACACCCGGCGGGCGCGTCGTCATCGGTATCGGTGCCCGTGCAGGTGTGTCGGCGGACGAGGTCTGCACGCTGGTCGAGGAGGTCCTGCGCGGGGCCGGGCTGTCGCGGGCGGCGGTGACTGCGCTGGCCACGGTGGCCGGCAAGGCCGAGGAGGCCGGCATCGTGGAGGCGGCCGAACGCTTCGGTGTGCCGCTGGTGACCTACGGTGCGGAGCTCCTGGCGGCGGTCGCGGTCCCGCACCCCTCGGCGGCGGTACGGGCGGCCGCGGGCACGGCTTCGGTGGCGGAGGCCGCCGCGCTGGCGGGCGGCGGGGAACTGCTGGTGCCCAAGACGCGGTCGGTCCGGGCCACGTGCGCGGTGGCCACGGTCCCGGAAGGGGCGCAGGGGCCGGTGCAGGAGCCCGCGCGTGCGGCGGGGGCGGACATGGCCGGTGACGGGGCGGGGGCCGGTGACGGGGCCCGTGACGCGGCCGGCGGCGCAGCCGGTGACGGGCACGACCTGCGGCACCACGGGGACGCCGAGGTGCGGGGGGCCGCGGGCGCGGGGCTGGTCGACCTGGCCGTGAACGTACGGTCCGACACCCCGCCGCGCTGGCTCAAACAGCACATTGCAATGTCACTCGACACGCTGGCCGCGTATCCCGACGGGCGGGCGGCGCGGGCTGCGGTGGCCGCGCGGCACGGGCTGCCGGTGGACCGCGTACTGCTGACGGCCGGGGCCGCGGAGGCCTTCGTCCTGCTGGCGCGGGCCCTGCCGGTCCGGCGGCCCGTGGTGGTCCATCCGCAGTTCACCGAGCCGGAGGCGGCCCTGCGGGACGCGGGGCACCGGGTGGAGCGGGTGCTGCTGCGGGAGCAGGACGGCTTCGTGCTCGACCCGTCGGCGGTTCCGGAGGACGCCGACATGGTGGTGGTCGGCAATCCCACCAACCCGACCTCGGTGCTGCACCCGGCGGACGTGCTGGCGAAGCTGGCCCGGCCGGGGCGGTTCCTCGTGGTCGACGAGGCGTTCATGGACGCGGTGCCCGGTGAGCGGGAGGCCCTCGCGGGCCGTACCGATGTGCCGGGTCTGGTCGTGCTGCGCAGCCTGACCAAGACCTGGGGGCTGGCGGGGTTGCGGATCGGCTACGTGCTGGCCGAACCCGGGACGATCGCCGCGCTGGAGCGCGCCCAGCCGCTGTGGCCGGTCTCGGCGCCGGCGCTGGCGGCAGCGGAGGCCTGCGTCTCGGCCGGTGCCCTCGAGGAGGCCGAGGCCGCGGCCCGGCAGATCGCCGTGGACCGGTCCCATCTGCTGGCGGGTCTGGCGGAGTTCGAGGAGGTGCGGGCGGCCGGTCCGGCCGAGGGGCCGTTCGTCCTGATACGGCTGGAGCGCGCGGACGAGGTGCGGGAGCGGCTGCGGGGCCTGGGCTTCGCGGTGCGGCGCGGTGACACGTTCCCGGGGCTGGGTCCGGACTGGCTGCGGCTGGCCGTACGCGACCGGGCCACCACCGGCCGGTTCCTCCAGGCCCTGGACCAGGCGCTGGCGCTGACCGACCGCTGACCGGCCGGGACGCCCGTACGACGGGGCGGGGAGGGCGCGCCGTCGCGTGCCCTCCCCGCCCGTCAGCCCCTCCCCGGCTCCGCCCCCTCGGGCCGGTCAGGCGCGCCCGCGCCCCCGGGTCAGCACCAGCGCGCCGGCGCCCGTGCCCAGCAGGATCAGGGCGCCGCCGGCGATGTACGGCGTCTTGGAACTGCCGCCGGTCTCGGCCAGGTTGGCGTCTGTGCCGCCGGACTGCGGCTTCATGTCGGGCTTCTCCTCCGGCGCGACGGGCGCGGACTCGGTGGGCTTCGGCTTCGGCTCGGGCTTGGGCTTGGCGGCCTTCGGTGACCGGCAGGTCGCCTGGGCGAGGACGACCTCGCCCTCGACCTCGGCCACGTTGAGCTTGAGCGGGTTCACGGAGACCTTCAGCCGAAGCGCGGTCGCGGCCGCGGTGCGGGAGGTGGTCTCGGTGCTGGACAGGTCGAGGGTGACCTCGCCGACCGCGGGCACGGTGACCTTGGTGGTACCGCCGGCGGACAGGGTGACCTTCTTGCCGAGCACGGTGACCGCGCCGAGGACGTTCGACTCGGCGACCGGCCGGCTGCCGGCCTCGCAGACCGCCCGGGAGGTCACCTTCTCCACCTGGATCAGGGAGAGCAGCGGCAGGCCGGGCAGGTGCACCTTGGCGTTGGCGATGTTCGCGTAGCCCGCGGCGCGGTGCCGGTCGGCGGTCGCCCGGGCGGTGGCCACGTCGGCCCTCAGCACCGTGAGCGGCCGGCCCTGGTCCACCCCGTCCAGGCGCACGGTGAGCGCGGTCCTCTCGGCCTTCGCCGGGGCGTGGACCTCGTTGAGGGTGACCGCGAGGGGGACGTGGACGGTCTTGTTGAGCAGGCCGACGTCGAGTCCGGTGCGCAGTACGACGGCGCTCGCTTTCCCGTCCCCTCCGGCGGTGGCGTGTGCGGGACTTGCGGACATCAGCGCGAAGGGACCTGCGGCGAGTGCGGCGGCAGCCAGCGCGGCGGAAGTGCGGCGTGCGGGCATGCGGGAGGTGGTGCTGTTCAAGGTGGTGGAACCCCCAAGGAGTTATGGAGCCGTCGGCGCCGCCAATGGGGGACATTGCGAGCGCCGAAGACCTCGACCCGGGAATCTTTACGCACTGAGAGTGAACGGGCGGCAACCCGACGTGAGTTCACCCCAAAGAGGGGTTTCCGCGTGCATATTCGAATCTTTTGGCACGGAGGTTCTCGTACGCCCCGTCCGTCACGCACAGAGGCGGCGCGGGCCGGGGCGCGCGCCGCCTCTGCGGTCTGGTTCGGGTGGTTCAAACGAGCCGTGCCGACGGAAGGTAACGCCTCGTCAACCGGCTGCACCGGGCGCTGCGTCAGCCGACGACGCGGCCGTCCAGCACCACGCGGCGCGGTTCGGCGAGCACCCCGACGTCGGCGCGCGGATCGGCGCCGTACACGACGAGGTCCGCCGGGGCCCCCTCGGTCAGTCCCGGCCGCCCGAGCCAGTCGCGGGCGCCCCAGGCCGTCGCCGACAGCGCGTCGAGCACCGGGATCCCGGCCTTCACCAGCTCCGCGACCTCGGCGGCGACGAGCCCGTGCGGGAGCGAGCCGCCGGCGTCCGTCCCGACGTACACCGGCACGCCCGCGTCGTAGGCCGCGCGGACGGTGTCGTAGCGCCGTTCGTACAGCCTGCGCATGTGGGCGGACCAGCGCGGGAACTTTCCCTCGCCGCCCTGGGCGAGCTTGGGGAACGTCGCGATGTTGACCAGCGTCGGGACGATGGCCACCCCGCGCTCGGCGAACAGCGGGATCGTGTCCTCGGTCAGGCCGGTCGCGTGCTCGATGCAGTCGATGCCCGCCTCGACCAGGTCCCGCAGCGCGTCCTCGGCGAAGCAGTGGGCCGTGACCCGGGCCCCGAGCCGGTGGGCCTCGGCGATGGCCGCCTCGACCTCGGCGCGCGGCCAGCAGGCGGTCAGGTCGCCCGCGTCGCGGTCGATCCAGTCCCCGACGAGCTTGACCCAGCCGTCGCTGCGGCGCGCCTCGCGGCCGACGTACGCCACGAGGTCCGCGGGCTCGATCTCGTGGGCGTAGTTGCGGATGTAGCGGCGGGTGCGGGCGATGTGGCGGCCGGCCCTGACGATCTTCGGGAGGTCGGGGCGGTCGTCGATCCAGCGGGTGTCGGAGGGGGATCCGGCGTCCCTGATCAGCAGGGTGCCGGCGTCGCGGTCGGTCAGGGCCTGCTTCTCGCTCGTCGCGTCGTCGACCGGTCCGTGTGCGTCGAGTCCCACGTGGCAGTGCGCGTCGACCAGTCCCGGCAGGGCCCAGCCCTCGACGGTCACGACCTCGCGCGCGGCCCTCGGCCGCTCGTACGCGATCCGCCCGCCGACGACCCAGAGTTCGTCCCGGACCTCCTCGGGGCCGACGAGCACCCGCCCCTTGACGTGCAGCACAGCCTGATCAGCCTGTTCGCTCATGACGGCACTGTACGCAGGCGGCGGTTACCCTCGGGTCACGAGTTCCGGACGATCCCGGACAGCCCCGGACGAAGAGAGCAGCCCCGTGAACCACCCCTTCCTGGACCTCGCCCCGCTGACGGCGGAGCGCTTCGCGTCGATCGAGCGGCGGGTCGCGGATCTGCTCGCCACCGGGCAGGACGTGGTGATCACGCAGGGCGAGGCGCTGCTTCCGCTGGAGGGGTGCATCCGGTCGGGTGCGCGGCCCGGTTCGACCGCGCTGAACATCGTCACCGGGCCGTACGGGACGACGTTCGGCAACTGGCTGCGCGACTGCGGTGCGCAGGTCGTGGACCTGGAGGTGCCCTTCGACTCGGCGGTGTCCGCCGGTCTGGTCGCCGGGGCGCTGGAGGCGCGGCCGGAGATCGACTTCGTGTCCCTCGTGCACGCGGAGGCGGCGACGGGGAACACGAACCCGGTGGCGGAGATCGGTGAGGTCGTACGGTCGCACGGCGCATTGTTCATGCTCGACGCGGTGGCGTCGGTGGGCGCGGAGCCGCTGCTGCCGGACGAGTGGGGCGTGGACCTGTGCGTGATCGGCGCGCAGAAGGCGATGGGCGGCCCGGCGGGGGTCTCGGCGGTGTCGGTGAGCGAGCGCGCCTGGGAGCGGTTCGCCGCGAATCCGGCGGCCCCGCGGCGGTCCTACCTCTCGCTTCTGGACTGGAAGGAGCGCTGGATCGACGGCGGGCGCAAGGCGCTGCTGCACGCTCCGGCGCAGCTGGAGATGCTGGCGCTGGAGGCGTGCGTCGAGCGGATCGAGGCCGAGGGCCTGGATGCCGTGATGCGGCGGCACGCGGCGGCCGCCGCGGCGACGCGGGCGGGGGCCCTGGCGCTGGGCGCGGGCGTGTCGCCGTACGTGCACGAGGCGGCCGCGGCCGCTCCGGTGGCGACGACGCTGCGGGTCGCCGATGCCTCGCTGGTGGCGGCGAAGGCCGTGGCGGCCGACCCGGCGGTGCCGGTTGCGGCCGGGGGAGGCGCGCTGGCCGGGGAGATGTTCCGGGTCAACCACTACGGCTCCGCCGCCGGGCTGGACACGGTCCGCGCCTCCCTGACCGCACTCGCGACGGCCCTGTCCGTCTCCGCCGCCCCGGCGGTGGCGGTGGCGGAGACGGCCTGGGCGGAGGCGGTTCCCGCCTGAGGCGCGACTGCGGGCGGCTCAGGCGGCGGGCTTCACGGGGCGAGGGCGTTCAGCAGGCGGTCCACGTCGCCCTCGGTGTTGTAGAGGTGGAACGCCGCCCGCAGGGTGCCCGCGCGGGCCGCGGTGAGGATTCCCGCCTCGGCCAGCGCGGGCTGGCGGTCCGCCAGGCCCGGTACGGACACGATCGGCGCGTCGCCCGGCACCGGTTCGTGGCCCAGCTCGGCCAGCCCCGCGCGGTAGCGGGCGGCGAGGGCGGTGTCGTGGGCGTGGACGGCGTCGATCCCGGCCCGTTCGAGCAGTTCCAGGGAGCAGTCGGCCGCGTGGTACGCGAGGAAGGCCGGGCTCTCGTCGAACCGCCGTGCGTCGTGGGCCAGTTCCGGCATGGGGCCGTACGTCGCGTCCCATTTCGACTCCGCCGCCACCCAGCCCGCGTGCAGCGGGGTCAGCGTCTCCTGGGCCTCTTCCGAGACGGTGAGGTAGGACGCCCCGCGGGCGGCCATCAGCCACTTGTACCCGGCCGTGACGGTGTACTCGTACGGCGAGGCGTCGAAGGGGAGCCAGCCCGCCGCCTGGGTGGCGTCCACGAGCATGCGGGCGCCGTACCCGGCCGAGGCGGCGCGCACGGCGGCCAGGTCGGCGGTGCGGCCGTCGGCGGACTGCACGGCGCTCAGGGCGACCAGTGCGGTGCTGCGCCGGACCGCCTCGGCCAGCGACTCCAGCGGTGCGAAGCGCACCTTGAGGTCGCCGCGCACCACGAACGGGTTGATCACGGAGGCGAAGTCCCCTTCGGGCAGGAGGACTTCGGCGCCCGGGGGCAGTGAGGCGGAGATCAGGCCGACGTGCGTGGCCACGGCGGAACCGACGGCCACCCGCCCGGGACTCACCCCCACCAGCCGGGCGAAGCGCTCGCGGACGCTCTCGACGCGCCCGAAGTCGCCGAAGCCGGCGGGGTCTCCGGCCGCGGCGGCGTCGGCGAGGGCCCGTACCGCGGTGAGGGCGCGGCGGGGCAGGATCCCGCAGGTGGCCGTGTTGAGGTAGGTGGTCGTGTGCGCGAACTCCGCGCCGGTCACATCGGCAAGGGGAAGATCCATGCCCCCACTGTGCGCCGAACCCGACCCAAAGTCCATGGGTGAATTATCTGCGCAAGCCCATAGCCGGCCTTATGGATGCGGCTCAGGCCCCGGGCACGGCGCAGGCGCCGTCCGGCTCGCACGCCTCCGCGCCGGCGCCGGCCGCACCGCTCCCGGCGTCGGCCCCGTCCGTGGGGACGCGGCCCTCCCAGGCCTGCTCGAGCGCGCGCGTGAACACCTCGGCGGGCTGCCCGCCGGAGATGCCGAACCGGCGGTCGAGGACGAAGAACGGCACGGCGCTGGCGCCGAGTTCGGCCGCCTCGCGCTCGTCCTCGCGCACCTCGTGCGCGTACGCCTCCTCGTCGGCGAGGACGGCACGGGCCTCGGCCTCGTCGAGCCCGGCCTCGACGGCCAGGGCGACCAGCACCTCGGGGTCGAACACCGAGCGCTCCTCGGCGAAGTTGGCCCGGTACGCCAGGTTCAGGAGCGCGTCCTGCCGGCCGCGGGCGGCCGCCAGGTGCAGCAGGCGGTGGATGTCGAAGGTGTTCCCGTGGTCACGGCCCTCGGTGCGGTAGCCGAGGCCCTCCTCGCGGGCGCTGCGCGCGACGTGCTCCTCCATGCCCCGGGCCTCGTCTGGGGTGCGCCCGTACTTGCGGGCGAGCATCTCCACGACGGGGGCGGTGACGCCCTTGGGGCTGCGCGGGTCGAGCTCGAAGGAACGGTGCACGACCTCGATCCGGTCCCGGTGCGCGAACGCGGCCAGCCCCTTCTCGAAGCGCGCCTTGCCGATGTAGCACCAGGGGCACGCGATGTCGCTCCAGATCTCGACGCGCATGTTCGTTCTTCTCTCCGGTCCGTGGGTTCGGGTGGCCGTGCCGGTGACACAGGCGGGCCGGAGGGGTGTCCTCCGGTCACGGAGGGCACAACGCGGGACCGGACCCGGCTCATTCCCGGGCGGGCACCGCGAGCCACAGCGTCACGTGTGATCCCGACCGCGCTTCCGTCTCCTTCTCCCGCCAGCCGTGGGCCGCGTAGAAGGCCTGGGCGCGCAGGTTGTGCTCGTAGACCTCCAGCCGGGCACGGGCCACGCCGGCGCGGCGCCAGGCTTCGACGCAGACCGCGTGCAGCTCGCCGCCGATGCCCCGGCGCCACAGCGGGGGGTCCACGTGGAGCTGGGTGAGGCTCATCTCGCCGTCGACGACGCGGAAGGCCGCGACCCCGGCGACCGCGCCCTTCCGCTCCGCGCACAGCACGCTGCCGTCGCCCCGCTCGACGGCGCGGGCCCAGCCCTCCCGGGTGCGGGCCAGCTCCTCCTGACCCGCGTACGCCTCCACCGGGAGCCGGTCGCGGTAGTAGGTGGCGCGCGCCCGGAAGTGGAGGGCGGCGATCGCGTCGAGGTCGGCCGGTGCAGCGTTTCTGATCATGTACAGGGATACGTGCCGGGCCCCGCGGTGGTTCCCGGCGCCCCCGCCCGCGCCGGGCTACTTCTTCAGCGCCGCGGCCATCATCTTCTGGGCGACCGGGGCCGCCAGCCTGCCGCCGGCGATCTCGGAGCGGTCCGTGTCGGAGTTCTCGATCACGACGGCGACGGCGACCTGCCGGCCGTCGGCCTTGCCGTACGAGGTGAACCAGGCGTACGGGGACTTGCTGTTGTTCACGCCGCGCTGGGCGGTTCCGGTCTTGCCGCCGACCTCGGCGCCGTCGACCTTGGCGGTCTTGCCGCCGCCGTCGTTGACCACGGTCTGCATGGCGTCGCGCAGCTTCGAGGCGGTCTCCTCGCTCATGATCCGCGTCGACCCGGGGTCCTTGAAGCTCTCCAGGACGTTGCCGCTCGCGTCGGTGACCTCGGAGACCATGTGCGGGTGGACGAGCTCGCCGCCGTTCTCGATGGCGGCCGAGACCATGGCCATCTGGAGCGGGGTGGCCGTCACGTCGAACTGGCCGATGCCGGTCTGGGCCACCTGGTCCGGCGACATCTTCTTCTCCGGGTACAGGCTCTTCGTGGCGCGTACGGGGATGTCCTGCTTCGGGTCGTTGAAGCCGAACTTCTCCGCCATGGCCCTCATCTTTTCCTGGCCGAGCTTGTGGGCGAGGTTGGCGAAGACGTTGTTGCAGGAGTACCGGAGCGCGGTGCGCAGCGAGGCGTTCTTGCAGGGCGCGCTGGCGCTCTCGTTCTTCAGCACGGTCACGGTGCCGGGGAGGGTGTACGGGTCGGGGCTGTCGGTGGGCTCGTCGATGGAGCCGTACAGCCCGTCCTCCAGCGCCGCGGCCATGGTGACCAGCTTGAAGGTGGAGCCGGGCGCGACCGGCTGGCGCAGGGCCAGGTTGAACATGGCCTTGCCCTCGTCGGCGGAGAGCTCCTTCCACGCCTTCTCGTACGCCTTCGTGCTGCCGGCGATCCGGCCGGGGTCGTACGACGGGTTGACGACGATGCCGAGGACCTCGCCGGTGGCGGGGTCGATCGCGACGGCCGCGCCGGTCTTGCCCTTGAGCGCGTCGTAGCCCGCCTTCTGGACCGCGGGGTCGATGGTGGTGATCACGTTGCCCGGGTCCGCCCGCTTGCCGGTCAGGGCGTCGAGGGGGTTCTTCAGCCGGCTGTCGGAGCCGTCCAGGACCTTCTCGTAGAGCTTCTCCAGCTGGTTCTTGCCGTAGACCTGCGAGCTGTACCCGGTGACCGGCGCGTACAGCGGACCGTCCTTGTAGGTCCGCATGTACATGAAGTTGCCCTGGTCCACCTTCTTGGAACCCGTGACGGCGTCCCCGCCCACGATGATGTTCCCGAGCGGTGCCGCATAGCGCTCGATGGTGGTCCGCTTGTTGTGCTCGTCGTCTGCGAGGGCCTGGCCTTGGTACGCCTGGACCCAGGTGACCCGCACCAGCAGGGCGAGTACCAGGAGCAGGCAGAAGACCGACGCACGCCTGATCGTCTTGTTCATCCCCCTGGATGACGCACGACCGGCCCCGGCCGTTCCGTTCTGCCCCGGTTGTGGCGGAGTTCTCAGGCTTTCTTCATCATCAGACCTCCCTCGAAGGCCGCGATGACCGCCTGGGTGCGGTCCCGGGAGCCGGTCTTGGCGAGCACGGCCGCGACGTGGGTCTTGACCGTGGCCGGCCCCACTCCGAGGCGCTCGCTGATCTCGTTGTTGGACAGGCCCGCGGCCATCAGCCGCAGGACGTCCGACTCCCGGCCGGTCAGCCGGGCCACCCAGGCGGGGGCGGCGGGAGCCTTCCGGGCGTGCTCGGCTGCCAGGGCCCGCACGGCCGCGGGGAACAGCACCGATTCGCTGCGGGCGACCAGCCGGACCGCGCCGATCAGCTCCTCCGCCGCCGCCCGCTTGAGCAGGAACCCGGCTGCTCCGGCGCGCAGGGCGTCGTAGACGTACGCGTCGTTCTCGAAGGTGGTGACGACCACGATCCGCGGTGGCTCGGACAGGGTCGCGAGGATCTGCTCCGTCGCCCGTATTCCGTCGATCCCGGGCATCCTGACGTCCATCAGGACCACGTCCGGGCGCCGCTCCCGCACCAGCGACACGGCCTCCGCGCCGTCGGCGGCCTCGCCGACGACCTCCAGGTCCGGTTCCGCGTCCAGGATCACGCGCAGCGCAGTGCGCACCATGCGCTCGTCGTCGGCGAGCACGATCCGCAGCGGCGTCCCCGGCCCGGCCGAACCCGTCACACCCGTCATACCTGCCGCACCTGTCATCTCTGCCGCACCCTTCACGTCCGTCGCACCCTTCACGTCCGTCCTCCCCGGGCAGCGCCGAGCGGGAGGGTCGCCCGAAGCCGCCAGCCGCTTCCGTGCTCCCCCGCCTCGACTCCGCCCCCCAGCAGCACCGCGCGCTCGCGGATTCCGCGCAGCCCCCGGCCCCCGGTCTCCCGGCGCACTGCAGAGCCACCGCCGCCCGCGTCCTCGCGCAGGACCGGATTGCTCAACACGATCTCCAGCTCCCTCGACTCGCCGGTCGCGGCGCCCGCCGCTTCCTCTCCGTGCACCTCGATCCGCAGGTGCACCGGCCCGGTGCCGTGCCGCAGGGCGTTGCTCAGTCCCTCCTGCACGATCCGGTACCCCTCCCGCGAGACCAGCGCCGGCAGCCCGGACCAGTCGGCGGGCGCCGCCACCTCGACCGCGATGCCGCCCGCTCGGGTACGGGCCAGCAGCCCGTCCAGGTCCGCGGCCAGCGTCGGCGCGGGTGCCGTGTCCGGCCGCGCCTCGTCCCCGTCCCGCAGCAGGCCCAGGACCGCGTCGAGCTCCCCGACCGTGCGCCGCGTGGTCTCCTCGATCGCGGCCAGGGCCTCCCGTACGAACTCCGGGTCGGCGTCGAGCACCCGGCGGGCCGCACCGGCCTGCAGGGTGACCGCGCTGAGGGCGTGCCCCACCGAGTCGTGCAGCTCCCGGGCCAGCCGGTTGCGGACGGCCAGGTCCGCGGCCCGCTCCTCGGCCGCCGCCAGCCGGTCGGCGGGCGTGGGTCCGAGCAGCACGGGCGCCAGCCTGGCCAGCAGTGCGGAGGCCGCCGCCGCACATCCGGCGGTCGCCACCAGCAGCACCAGCCCGGTCAGCGGGGCCACCACCGGCGCGCGGCCGGCGTCGAACCACGGGGTCAGCCCGTACTTCGAGTCCCGCACCGGCTGCGAGAACGGGAGCAGCATCAGCACCACCGCCATCGGCGGCACCGCCAGGGTGATCCCGCTGACCACGGCGCCGAGTCCGAGGTGCAGCGTCCACCAGCCGGCGCTGCGCACCCGGGCGGCCCGGGACCGGGCGGGGCCGTCGGCCAGCAGCTCCCCCGGCACCGCGCACAGCGCCCGCACCGCAGCCACCGACATCGGCCGGACCAGCGGGAACAGCGCCGTCACCGCGGCCACCGGCAGCGCCAGCCCGTACGCGGCCAGCATCAGCGGGAACGTGGAGAGGGCGCTCGTGCCGTCCGCGAAAATCCCGACCACCACGGACGCCAGGAGGAAGTACGGCATGAGCAGCGCGCCCCCGAGTATCAGGTGGACCCAGCGCAGCCGCGCCCGCGCCCCGGCCAGCCGCTGCACCACGCTCCTCACGCGGCTCGACGGGCCGTCAGGAACCGTGCCGTGACGGCCAGTACGAGCAATCCTGTGATCATCTGGCCAGCGTAGGCCAGATGGAGGACCAGGGTGGTCCGACGGTCCGGGTCCGCGTCGGGGGCGAGCGAGGCGAGCAGCAGCCAGGCTCCCCAGCAGAGCGCCGCGGCCGACCCCACCCAGGCCGCGGCCAGGGGTATCCGGGCCCGCAGCCGCCCGCCGCGCGCCAGGAGCAGGGCGCCGGTCACCGCGGCGACCACCGCCAGGGCGTACTGGCCGTGCATGACGGCGTAGGACGCGGACCGGCCGGCGGCCTGGTCGGCGCTGAGCCCGGCCGTCCCCCCGAGGGCCCAGTGGGCGTGGACGGCGACGGTCCCCGCGCCGGTCGCGACGGCGGCTGCGGCGGCCGCCCGCGCCCCGGCCTGCATCCGGCCCCCGAGCGCCCCCTGCCAGCGCCGCCCCCACCGCTCGCGGGCGTACGGCACGAAGAGGGCCGCGAGGGCGAGCGCCTGGATGCTGAAGCCGGTGTAGACGACCTGGTAGACCCAGGGGTCGAGGAACGGCTCGACCGCCCGCCCGCTCTCCCGCCCGCCCCCGCCGAGGGCCTGCACGATCAACTGGCCGGGAAACCCGACGAGGACGGGAGTCAGCAGCCCGGTCGCGACGTAGACCGGCCCGGCGAGCAGCCAGGAGGGCACCCGCCGGCCCCACGGTCTGGTCAGCAGCAGGACCAGCACCACGAGCGCGGCGTCCATGGCGAGCGTCGCCGCATTGGCCACGGTCATGAAGAGCCCGGGGTCCCGCAGGACGCTGCCCTCGGGTATGCCCACGTGACTGCCCGCCAGCCAGGCCGACTTCAGGAACAGGTACGGCACGGTGGCGGCCAGGGCGACGGCCCGCAGGGCGCGCCGGACGGGCCCGGGGGAGGCGCCGTGCACCGCAGGGGCGCCGGCCGCAGCCACGCGCGTGGTGGCTGCAGAGACGGCGGCCGCGGGAGCAGTGGCGGTGCCGGGCGCCGTGGCGCCGTCCGGGCAGTGGGGAGCGGTTCGCGAGGTCATGGCTCCACGATCCCGGCCGCCCCCGGGCCCCCGCCTCCCCCGCAGCGGTGAACCGCCTCCCCCGCACGGGGGAAGCGCCCCCACCCCCACGGGGGAGACGCCCGCGGCGGACCGGCGCCAACGCCCGGCGACCACCCGACACCCGACACCCGACGCCCGACGCCCGACGCCCGCCCGACCGCCGCCCGCCTGGGACAGCGCCCGCCCGGGACAGCCCCCGCCCGGGACGCCCCCCGCCCGGGACGGCGCGACGCCTCAGAGCCGCCGCGTCGCCAGGGTCAGCCGGTCCCGCGCGTCGAACAGCGCCTCCCTGATGGCCTGTTCGTGCCCCGGGGTCAGCCGGGCCACCGGCACCGAACAGCTGATCGCGTCCCGGGCCGGGGTGCGGTACGGCACCGCCACCCCGAAGCAGCGCAGCCCGAGGGTGTTCTCCTCCCGGTCCACGGCGTAGCCCTGCTCCCGTACCAGCGCGAGCTCCTCGATCAGCTGCTCGCGGTCGGTGAGCGTGTGCTCGGTGACCGGCTCGAGCCGCTCCGGGAGCATCGCGCGGACCTGCTCGTCGCTGTGCGTGGCCAGCAGGGCCTTGCCCAGGGCCGTCGAGTACGCGGGCAGCCGCCGGCCGACCCGGGTGAACGGCCGCAGGAAGTGCTGGGACTGCCGGGTGGCGAGGTACACCACGCTCGTGCCGTCGAGCCGGGCGAGGTGGATGGTCTCGGTGGTGTCGTCGGAGAGCCGGTCGAGGGTTGGCCGGGCCGCGGCGACCACCTCGTCGCCGTCGATGTACGAGCTGCCGACGAGCAGGGCCCGCACCCCGATGCCGTACCGCGTGCCGGTGGCGTCGGTCTCCACCCAGCCCAGGTCGACCAGGGTGCGCAGCAGCATGTAGAGGCTGGATTTGGGGTAGCCCACGGCCTCCTGGATCTCGGCCAGGCTGTGCAGCCCCGGGCGGGCCGCGCACCACTCCAGCAACTCGACCGTGCGCACGGCTGACTTGACCGGCGCCGCCCCTGACTCGGCTGTAGTCATTCGCGTCTTGCCCCTCTTGTCACGCCTACGGCGCGGAAATAGAGTCCGCACCAGAACCGATCATTCACCTACACGAACGCCGTTCAGAATACTGAACGACATGGTGCGGGTCAGCGTAGATCCAGGAGGCAGCGGCGCCATGGGAGCACCAGTCTGGAGTGTGGACCCCCGCACCGGGAAGCGGCACGGGCAGGTTGCGGCGGAGGCCACACCCCAGGACGTGGACGCCGCCGTCCGCGCGGCCCACGGGGCCCGCACCGCGCTCGCCGACCGGACCGTGCGGATCGCCTTCCTGCGCGCCGCCGCCGACCTCCTGGACGCATCCGCCGCCGAGGTGGTCGCCACCGCCGACGCCGAGACCGCGCTCGGCACCGCCCGGCTCACCGGCGAGCTCGCCCGCACCACGTCCCAGCTGCGCGCCTTCGCCGACGGCGTCGAGGAGGGCGACTACCTCGACATCCGGATCGACCACGCCGATCCGGCCCTCACCCCGCCCCGGCCGGAGCTGCGCCGCTACAAGATCCCGCTCGGTGTGGTCGCCGTGTACGCCGCCTCGAACTTCCCCCTCGCCTTCTCCGTCCCCGGCGGCGACACGGCGAGCGCGCTGGCCGCGGGCTGCCCGGTCGTGGTCAAGGCCCACCCGGACCACCCCGCCACCTCCGGGCTGTGCGCCTCCCTGCTGCGCTCCGCCGCCGTCGGCGCCGGGCTGCCCGCGGACGTGGTCGCCGTCGTCCACGGCTTCGACGCGGGGCTGGAGCTGATCCGCCACCCGCTGACGGCAGCGGCCGGCTTCACCGGGTCGATCCGCGGGGGACGCGCCCTGTTCGACGCCGCGGCGGCCCGCCCCGTACCCATCCCCTTCCACGGCGAGCTCGGCTCCCTCAACCCCGTCGTGGTCACCGCCGACGCCGCGGCCGAGCGCGCCGGGGAGATCGGCGCCGGGCTCGCGGCCGCCATGACCCTGGGCGTCGGACAGTTCTGCGTGAAGCCCGGGCTCGTGCTGGTGCCGGAAGGCCCCGACGGGGACCTCCTCACCGAGGCGCTGGCCAAGGCCGTCGGCGCCGTCGAGCCGGGCGTGCTGCTCGACCACCGGATGCGCGACGCCTTCGTGGAGGGCGTCCGCGAGCGCGCCGCGCTCCCGGACGTCGCGGCCCCCGTCGACCCCGGCGCGGGCCCCGGTCAGACCGTCCGTGCGGGATTCCTCTCCGTACCCGCCCGCCGTCTGACCGGGGACGCGGGCCACGGACTCCTGCTGGAGGAGTGCTTCGGCCCGGTCACCGTCGTCGCCCGGTACGCCGGCCCCGACGAGGCCGCGGACGTGCTGGCCCGGCTCCCCGGAAACCTCAGCGCCACCCTCCAGCTGTCCGCCGCGGAGGCGGCCGGCGCCCCGGGCCCGGCCGCCGGGCTCCTCGCGCGGGCCACCGCGCTGGCCGGCCGGGTGCTCGTCAACGGCTGGCCCACCGGTGTGGCCGTCGCGCCCGCCCAGCACCACGGCGGCCCCTACCCGGCCGCGACCTCGCACTCCACCTCCGTCGGCGGAACCGCGATCGAGCGGTGGCTGCGGCCGGTGGCCTACCAGTCCGTCCCCGGCCCGCTGCTGCCGCCGGAGCTGCGCGACGGAAACCCGCTGGGGCTGCCGCGGCGCGTCGACGGGCGCAGGCTCGACGGGCGGGGTGGGCCGTCCGGCACCCCCGGCAGCGCCGGCGCCCCCGGCACGGAAACCCCTTGCTGACCCGCCCGTGAGCAGGGGAGCCTTGGGGCGTGCCGAGACCTCATGGATTCACGTTCGAACAGCGCGGTGACGGAAGCGTCGTCATCACCCATCAAGGGCGTGCCGCGGGCACGCTGCGAGGGGGCCGGGCGGAGAAGTTCCTCGCCGAGGTCCAGTCGGGTGACGGCCAAATGGTGATGGCCCGGTGGACCGGGGCGTACAAGTTCGGCAACGAGCGCACCGCCCGCAACCACCCGCGCAACCGCCGCTGAACTTCCCGCAGGGCAAGGGAACGGCAAAGGCACTTCGGTCGTTCTCCGGGCATGACCGCTATGACCCCTGGTTCGAACCTCCCGCTGAACACCGTCCGCGTGACGGTCGACGTGGCCGCTCCGGTACGGCTCGACGTATCGGGGCTCCTGCTCGCCGCGGACGGCAAGGTGCGTTCCGACGACGACTTCATCTTCTACAACCAGCCGTCGGGACCCGGTGTCAGCTACCGGTCCGGCGGCGGGGCGGCTCCCGACGCGATCACGGTGGACACGTCCGCCGTCCCGCCGGGCATCGAGAAGATCGTGGTCACCGCCAGCCCCGACGCCGCGGGACAGACCTTCCAGGGCATCGAGCCCACGGCCACCGTGCGCAACGCCGACGACGGCAGCGTGATCGCCACCTTCACCCCGCCCCAGCTGGGCGCGGAGACCGCCCTGGTCGTCGTCGAGGTGTACGTGCGCGGCGGGGTCTGGAAGGTGCGCGCGGTCGGCCAGGGGTACGCGGACGGCCTCGCCGGGATCGCGAAGGACTTCGGCGTCTCGGTCGACGAGGAGCCCGCCGCTCCGGCCGCGGCCGCCCCGGTCGCTCCCCCGGCCCCGGTCGCTCCCCCGGTCCCCCCGTCGGCGCCGCAGCCCGCAGCGTGGCCGGCCGCGCCCTCCACCCCCACCATGCCCGTCGCGCCGTCGGCGCCCGCCGCGGCAGCCCCGGCCCCTGCGCCCGCCGCTGCCGCCGCGAGCGGGAAGATCAACCTCGACAAGGGCCGGGTCAACCTCCAGAAGAACCAGACCGTCTCCCTGGTCAAGGGCGGCCGCCCGCTGCTCTCCCAGGTCAAGATGGGCCTGGGCTGGGAGCCCGCCTTCCGCGGCAAGGACATCGACCTCGACGCCTCGGTCATCGCGTACGGCCCGCAGCGCAACCACCTGGACAGCTGCTACTTCGGCAAGCTGTCCATCCTGGGCGGGGCCATCAAGCACTCCGGTGACAACCTGACCGGCGAGGGCGCCGGCGACGACGAGGTGATCGTCGTCGACCTCGGCCGGCTGCCCGCCGAGGCCACGGGCCTCGTCTTCACGGTGAACTCCTTCTCCGGACAGAAGTTCACCGACGTCGCCAAGGCCTACTGCCGGCTGATCGACGCGGCCACCGGCGAGGAGCTGGTCCGCTTCGACCTCACCAGTGCCGAGCCCCAGACCGGCGTGATGATGGCCAAGCTGATCAAGCAGTTCTCCGGCGAATGGGAGATGACGGCCATGGGCGAGTTTGTGAAGTCCCGCACAGTGCGGGGCATGGTCAAGCCCGCTGCCCAGGCACTTTGACCGGAGGGGCGGGCCGGACATGACGCATTCGAGCGAAACTCGAGTTTCACTGTCAGTGCCCGCCCCTAATCTGGATCCCATGCACGACACACTCATGCCCGCGGGCCCTGCGCGCCCTTCCGCCGCCGAGGCGAACCACGCGATAAGGATGCTCGTCGAGAACCTCGCGGACGAGGAGTGGCCGGCCGAGGCGTACGAATTCCTGCTGGAGGAGTGGGCCGCCGCCTCCCGCGCGGAGGCCGAGGCCGAGGCAGCCGCCCGCTGACCCGTCCGTCCGGCCCCGGCCGTTCAGGCCGCCCCCGACCCCGCCGGGCTGCCGGTCGAAGCCCGGCCGCCGGCCCCTGCCGCTCCGGTCAGCGCTTGCGGCGCCAGGGCCCGGTGACGGCCAGCATGACGCCCGGGTCCTGGATGTTGACGAAGAGCGTCCGCCCGTCGGGCGAAAAGCACACCCCGGTGAACTCCGAGTACTCCGGCTCCTCCGCCGTCCCGATGTTCAGCTCGTTGCGCGCCAGCGGATAGGTGCGGCCGCTCTCCGTCGCACCGAAGAGGTGCTGGAGCCCGGATCCGTCCTCCGCGATGACCAGCCCGCCGTACGGTGACACGGTGATGTTGTCGGGCCCGTCGTAACCGCCCTCCGCCGGATCGGCGTTCACCCCGAGCAGCACCGTCAGCCGGATCGTGCGCCGCTTCGGGTCGTAGAACCACACCTGGCCGTCGTGCGCCGCTCCCGGGCTCTCCTCACGGGCGTACGACGAGACGAAGTACGCCCCGCCGTCGGCCCACCACATGCCCTCCAGCTTGCGGGCCCGCGTGACGGCGTTGTCCCCGAACTGCTTGCGCACCGCCACCGTGCGGCCGTCCCGGTCCGGTACGTCGATCCAGTCGACCCCGTAGACGGTCCCGATCCGGGTCGCCCGCGAGAGGTCGTCCACGAACCGGCCCGCGCTGTCGAAGCACTTGGCGGCCTGCAGCACGCCCGCGTCGTCGGCGAGCGCGCGCAGCCTGCCGCGCCCGTGCCGGAAGCCCTGCGGCGGAACCCAGCGGAACAGCAGGCCGTTGGGGCCCGACGCGTCCTCGGTCAGGTAGGCGTGGCCCCGCTTGGGGTCGATGACCACGGCCTCGTGCTCGAAGCGGCCGAGGGCCTTCACGGGCTTCGGGTCGCGGTTGGCGCGCCGGTCGTGCGGATCCACCTCGAAGACGTAGCCGTGGTCCTTGGTCATGCCGTTGCTGCCCGCGCGGTCGGCGTTCTCCTCACAGGTCAGCCAGGTGCCCCACGGGGTGCTGCCGCCCGCGCAGTTGGTCGACGTACCGGCGATGCCGACCCATTCCGCGACCTCGCCGCCCCGCCGGACCTCGACGACCGTGCAGCCGCCGGCCGCGGCCGGGTCGTACACGAGGCCCTCGGCGAGCGGCACCGGGTGGGCCCACTTCGAACGGACGCCCTTCAGCTCGTGGTTGTTGACGAGCAGGGTCACCCCGCGCGGCCCCTCGAAGGCGGCCGTCCCGTCGTGGTTGGACGGGGTGGACTCGCCGGACTCCAGGGTGGTGACCCCGCTGTGCGTGAGGACGCGGTACGAGAACCCGGCGGGCAGCGCCAGGATGCCGGCCGGGTCCGGGACGAGCGGTCCGTACCCGGGGGCGCAGCGCCGGTCCGCGCCCGCCGCCCCCGCGTCCGCAGCCGCCCCGGCCACCGTGCTCTCGTCGGCCGCCAGCGCGCCGGGGGCCGTGGCCAGGGCCCCGACCGTCCCGGTGAGGGCGACTCCCGCCCCGGCGGCGGCCGTTCGGGCGGCGAATTCTCTGCGGCTGAGCGGCATCGGTTCTCCTTGTGGGGACGCATGCGCCGGTGTTCCGGTCGGCGGACAGGCTTCCGTCCGCGCCTGAACACCGGTTGAACTCCCTGCGAAGGATGGCCCCGCGAAGGATGGCCCCGCGCCGCTCAGGCCTGCCGGGAGCGCGCCTTGAACGCGGCCTTGCGGGCCTCCTTGGCTTCCTTCCGGTCGGGGTGCAGCCGCCCCATCGCCTCCAGCACCTCGGCCGTCGCCGGGTGTTCCACACGCCAGGCGGCGTCGAAGAAGCCGCTGTGACCTTCCGTCAGACCGGCCATCAGGGACGCCAGCCCCTCGGTCTCCCCGTCCGCCGCCAGCTGGGCCGCGATGGTGTCGACGGTCAGCCAGAAGACCATGGCCTGGTCGGGGGCGGGCACGTCGGCCGCGCCGCGCTCGGCCAGCCAGACCCGGGCAAGCCCGCCCAGTTCGCCGTCGTCGAGCACCGCACGCATCGCCGGCTCGGCGGCAGCGTCCGTGAGGGCCAGCGCCTGCTGGCAGCGCAGCCGCCGCAACGGGCCGCCGGCGTCCGCGCCGCGCGCGGCGGCGAGCAGCTCGGCTGCGGCTCCCGGCACGTCGCGGCGTGCGAGCCACGCCTCGATCTCCGCCTGGGCCGCGTCCTCGGGGAAGGCCGATACGGCATCGAGAAGCGCGTCCGCGCCCTTGTCGGCGAGGTCTCCGACGGCCGGGGCCTCGACTCCGGCCTCCACCATCCGGGCCCGTACGCCGTACAGGCCGAGCGGGGTCAGCCGCACCATGCCGTAGCGCGAGACGTCCTCGTCGTCGTCCTCCTCGCCCGCACCGGAACCGCCCGCACCGGAACCGCCCGCCCCGGGACCGCCCGCACCGGAGCCCGCCGCGGCGAGCTCCTCGTCGTCCACCTCCGCCATCAGCGCCTCGTCGACGGGGCGGTAGGCGACCAGGCCGATCGGCTCCAGCTGCCGGAACTGGTCGTCGAGCCGCATCATCGCGTCGGAGACCTGCTCCAGCACCTCGTCGGTGGGGTCGGCCATGTCGTCGGGCACGATCATCGAGGCGGCGAGCACGGGCAGCGGCACCGGCCCCGCCCCGGCCCCGCCCTCGGCGACCGTGAGCAGGTAGAGGTTGGCGAGTACGCCGTCCAGGAAGTCCGCCTCGCGCTGCGGGTCCCAGTCGAGCCGGCCGAAGTCGATCTCGCCGCCCGCGTCCAGAGCGTCCACGAGGTCGTCCAGGTCGGGCACGGCCGCGTCGGCGAGCACGGTGTCGAGCGCGGCGAGCCAGATGTCGAGCACGTCGGCGGGCGCACCACCGGTGATCAGGGCAAGGTCCTGGCCCTGCGCCACGGTGCCCCCGGCGTCCTCGGCCTCCCCGGTGTCCTCGGCCTCCGTCACCTCGACGAGCCCGGTGTCGACCGCCACCCGCCACGCCTCGCTCGCGTACGCCGGGCCGTCCGGATCGGCCGCCAGGCCGAGGTGTTCCGCCGCCTCCGGCAGCTGCTCGTCGAGCAGTTCGCCTCCCGCACCGACCCGGGTGGCAGGGCCGGCCCAGCGGGCCAGCCGTACCGCGCGGGCCAGCAGCGGTGCCGCGAGGGCGTCGCGGGCCAGCTCCGCATCGGAGTGCAGCCGCACCGGCGGCAGCGAGGGGCGCTCTGCGGACATCGGGTGGGTCTCCTCGTCACGGTGGGGCAGGGGCACTCCCGGACCGCTCTCCCGGACTCGGTCCGGGGGCGGCCGTGGCGGCCTGAACGGCCGTCGGCGGGCCCCAGCGTAGACGCATTTCACCTCATCCCGGCCGGTTCACGGATCCGTCTCCCGCCGTACCCCGGGTAGACCTTGACAACCCGCCTGGTCACACAAGAGATTGACGCGCGTAGATCTCACACAGATCGCACCGCCACTCCGTTCCCTCATCCTCACACCGGAGTCCTGCCCATGCGTTCCTGTCCTCAGGTGACCGGACCCCTCTCCCGTTCCGCTGCCGTCGCAACCGTCGTGGCCACCGCCCTGGCCGCCGGCCTGCTCGCCGGAACCGCCTCCGCCGCCGAAGGCGAAGCGCCCATACGCATTCACGACATCCAGGGCACCACCCGGATATCCCCCCTCGCCGGCAAGCAGGTCACCGGCGTGGAGGGCATCGTCACCGGCGTCCGCACCTACGGCTCCCGCGGCTTCTGGATCCAGGACGTGCAGTCCGACGACGACGACGCCACCAGCGAGGGCGTGTTCGTCTTCACCAGCTCGGTGCCGACCGTCGCGGTCGGCGACGCCGTCACGGTCTCCGGCCTGGTCGGCGAGTACGTCCCGGGCGGCCTCAACTCGGGCAACCAGTCCGTCACCCAGATCAGCAAGCCCACCGTCACGGTGGTCTCCTCCGGCAACGCGCTGCCCGAGGCCGTCCGCATCAACGAGTACTCGGTGCCCGAGCTGTACGCCCCCGCGGGCGACCCCGCCGCGGGCGGCAGCATCAACGGCCTCACCCTGGACCCGTACACCTACGCCCTGGACTACTACGAGTCCGTCGAGGGCATGAACGTCCGCATCGGCACCTCCCGGGTCGTCGGCGCCACGGACCCGTACTCCGAGCTCTGGGTCACCGTGAAGGGCTGGGAGAACAACAACAAGCGCGGCGGCACCGTCTACGGCTCGTACGAGGCGCAGAACACCGGCCGCCTGCAGGTGCAGCAGCTGGCCCCGGTCTCGCAGAGCCCGTTCCCGGTGGCGAACGTCGGCGACCGCCTGAAGGGCATCACCGAAGGCCCCCTGGACTTCAACCAGTTCGGCGGCTACACGCTGGTCGCGCGCACGCTGGGCACGATCGAGTCCCGTGGCCTGGAGCGCGAGAAGACCAAGGCGCAGAAGCCGGGCGAGCTCGCGGTGGCGACGTACAACGTCGAGAACCTCGACCCGACCGACCCGCAGGAGAAGTTCGACGCGCTCGCGAAGGCCGTCGTCGAGAACCTCGCCTCGCCCGACATCCTCGCCCTGGAGGAGATCCAGGACGACAACGGCGCCAAGAACGACGGCACCGTCTCCGCCGCGCAGACCCTGACGAAGTTCACGGACGCGATCAAGGCCGCGGGCGGCCCGGCGTACCAGTGGCGCTCGATCGACCCGGAGAACAACAAGGACGGCGGCCAGCCCGGCGGCAACATCCGCCAGGTGTTCCTGTTCAACCCGGAGCGGGTGTCCTTCACCGACCGCGGCGCGGGCAACGCCACCACCGCCACCGGCGTGGCGATCGAGAAGGGCCACGCCGCGCTCACCCACTCCCCCGGCCGGATCGACCCGGCGAACACCGCCTGGGAGAGCAGCCGCAAGCCGCTCGCCGGCGAGTTCACCTTCCGCGGCCGCACGGTCTTCGTGGTCGCGAACCACTTCGGCTCGAAGGGCGGCGACGAGGGCCTGACCTCGCACCACCAGCCGCCGGTGCGCTCCTCGGAGGCCAAGCGGCTGCTCCAGGCGCAGGCCGTGAACACCTTCGTGAAGGACGTCCTGGCCGTCCAGAAGAACGCGAACGTCGTCGTCCTCGGTGACATCAACGACTTCGAGTTCTCGGCGACCACGCAGGCCCTGACCGACGGCGGGGCGCTGTACCCGGCGATCAAGTCGCTGCCGCGCGCGGAGCGTTACTCGTACGTCTACCAGGGCAACTCCCAGGTGCTGGACCAGATCCTGACCAGCCCGGGGATCCGCAACTTCACCTACGACAGCGTGCACATCAACGCGGAGTTCGCGGACCAGAACAGCGACCACGACCCGCAGGTCCTGCGCTTCCGCCCGTAGGCGCGGAGCGGAGGGGGTGCCCGGCCGCCGTCCCGGCCGGGCACCCTGCCACACTGCCGTCCATGATCTTCCGTACCGCCGTGCGCCGTGACCTGCCCGCCGTCCTCGCGCTGCTGGCGGACGAGGACCCCGCCGGAACCGGACCCGGAGCCGACGCCGCCCCGGCCGCCGTGGGCGAGGCGCACGAGCGGGCCTTCGCGGACATCGGGGCCGACCCGCGCAACGAACTGCTGGTGCTGACCGAACCGGAGCCGGACGGCACGGTGATCGGCTGCCTCCAGCTCACGTACATCCCGGGGCTCGGCCAGGGCGGCGCCGAGCGGGCCCTCGTGGAGGCCGTACGCATCCGCGCCGACCGGCGCGGCGGCGGGCTGGGCCGGGAGCTGATGGAGCGGGCCGCGGCGCGCGCCCGCGAGCGCGGCTGCGGGCTGGTCCAGCTGACGAGCAACAAGCGGCGCGCGGACGCGCACCGGTTCTACGAGTCGCTGGGCTACGCGCGCAGCCACGAGGGCTTCAAGCTGCGGCTCGACGGCTGACGGCGGCCGCACGGGGCGATCCGTGGTCCCTTCTGCGGACAAGTCGGGACTTTGGACCCTGGCGTGATCCTCGCCACATACCCCGGCGTTTCGTACCGGTCGTGGTGTTGAGTGTCGTCCACGCACGAACCGTCTGCGCCCGCACTCCACCTTTTGGAGGACCGCGTGTTCCCCTCCATTTCGCTCGCTCAGGAAATCGGCCTCGCCGTCCTGCTGGTGGCGGCCCTCGTCTGGGTCCTCGGCATGGGCCACATGCTGTGGGACAGCCGCTTCCACCACCCGGAGCCGGAGGCCGCCGAAGGGCTCGGGACGATCCCCGGCCAGCGCAGCGCGGCGTCGCACCCGATGGAGCGCGTGGAGTTGACCCCCGAGGAGCAGGAGACCTTCGCGGGCCTCGTCCGCGCCTTCCGCTGAGTGCAACCCGCTGAGCGCGAGCGGTCGCCCGTACCTCGCACACACGCCGTACGACAGCAGCCCGCCGACCGGAGTCCGGTCGGCGGGCTGCTGTGCGTCTTCGGCCCGCGGGCGTCAGTTGTGGCTGTGGAGCACGTCGTTCAGACCGCCCCAGACGGCGTTGTTCGGGCGGGCCTCGACGGCGCCCGTGGTGGAGTTGCGGCGGAAGAGGATGTTGCTGGCGCCCGAGAGCTCCAGGGCCTTGACGACCTGGCCGTCCGGCAGGGTGACGCGGGTGCCCGCGGTCACGTACAGGCCTGCCTCGACGATGCACTCGTCGCCGAGCGCGATGCCGATGCCGGACTCGGCGCCGAGCAGGCAGCGCTCGCCGATGGAGATGATCTGCTTGCCGCCGCCGGACAGGGTGCCCATGGTCGAGGCGCCGCCGCCGATGTCGGAGCCGTCGCCCACGATGACGCCGGCGGAGATCCGGCCCTCGACCATGGAGGTGCCGAGGGTGCCGGCGTTGAAGTTGACGAAGCCCTCGTGCATGACGGTGGTGCCCTCGGCGAGGTGCGCGCCGAGGCGGACGCGGTCGGCGTCGGCGATGCGCACGCCCTTGGGGGCGACGTAGTCGGTCATCCGCGGGAACTTGTCGATCGAGGTGACCTGGAGGTGCAGGCCCTCGGCGCGCGCGTTGAGGCGGACGGTCTCCACCTGGTCGACGGCCACCGGGCCGAGCGAGGTCCAGGCGACGTTGGCGAGCAGACCGAAGACGCCGTCGAGGTTCTGGCCGTGCGGCTTGACCAGGCGGTGGCTGAGCAGGTGGAGGCGCAGGTAGGCGTCGTGGGCGTCCAGCGGCTTGTCGTCCAGGGAGGAGATGACGGTGCGGACGGCGACGACCTCGACCCCGCGGACCCCGTCCTGGCGGATCGCCTTGGCAGCGGCGGCGCCCAGCAGCTCCACGGCCTGCTCGGCGGTGAGGCGCTCGGTGCCGGCCGGGCCGGGCTCGGCGGCCAGCTCGGGGGCGGGGAACCAGGTGTCGAGGACGGTGCCGTCGGCGGAGAGGGTGGCAAGTCCGGCGGCGACGGCGCCGGTGGTACGCGTAGTCATGCCTGAACGCTAACGGGCGACGGCCGCTGCGGGCGAACCGGTCTCATGTGCCGGTCGCGCCGCGGCCCGGACGGCCCGCCGCCCCATGACCAGCACGGTCGCACCGGCCGCGGTCCCCAGTACGGCGCACAGCGGCCACAGCAGCCCCGGGGCGGTCGCGTACAGCGCACCGCCGAGCGGCGCGGCGAGGACGACACCGGTGACGGAGACCCCGGCGTACAGGCTCTGGAAGCGGCCGACGGCGTGCTCGGGGGCCTCGTCGGCCACGTACGCGGTGGCGGTGGTCTTGTAGAGGATCTCGCCGAGGCTGATCAGCACCATCATCGTGGCGGCGGTCGCGATTCCGGCGCCGAGCAGGAGCATGGCGTAGCCGCCGCCGACGAGGACGAGGCCGGTGCCGACGATGTGCAGCGGGGAGCGGCGGCGCAGCGCGAAGGCGGCCGGGAGCTCGAGGAGCAGGATCACGGCGCCGTTGACGGCGATGAGCAGGCCGTACGCGCGGGTGTCCATGCCGTGGTCGGCCAGGAAGACCGGGAAGGTCGAGTACTGCTGCCGGTAGACGAGGTCGATGACGACGATCGCGGCGAGGAGGACCAGGAGGGCGGGGCGGGCCCGCAGCTCGTGCACGATGCCGCGGCCCCGACCCCCGTCCGGGGCCGCGGCCGGCCGGACCGCGGCGCGCGCCGGGACGACGCGGGCGGTCCAGAACGCGAAGAAGAGGGTGCCGATCCCGTCGGCGACGAAGAGCCAGTCGTACGAGAAGTGGGTGGCCACCAGCGCGCCGGCCGGGGGCCCCACGGCGAACCCGCCGTTGGAGACGCAGCGGATCACGGCGAAGGCCTCGCGGCGGGCGCCCTCGGGGACGGTCACGGCGACGAGGGCGGAGTTGGCGGCCCGGACCGCGCCCGAGGCGTACTGGGCCGCGGGCAGTGCGGCGTAGAGCAGCGGGGTGGGCAGCAGCGGCAGGGCGACGAGGACCGCGCCGCCGAGTGCGGAGGCGGTGAGCAGGACCCGGCGGTGGCCGAAGCGGTCGCCGTACCAGCCGCCGGTGAAGTTCCCGGCGACCAGGCCGATGCCGCCGATGCCGGTGAGGAGGCCGGCCTCGGCGGGGTCGAGGCCGCGCGGCCCGGTCAGGTACACGAAGACGAAGACGAAGGTGAAGCTGACCACGGCGTTGACGAACACGCCTCCCGCGAGCAGCCACACCGCTCTCGGCACGTCCTTGAGACCCTGCAGCACGCCGCCCCCCGAGTGAGTTCCTTTTGGGAACGGACTATGTCAGCATGACAGCCTCGGGTCAAAGACTTTTCGACAGGAGCGGTCATGGCCCAGCGCACGAACCTCGGCGACGCCGACTGCGCCATCGCGCAGTCCCTCGACGTCGTCGGGGACTGGTGGACCCTGCTGATCGTGCGCGACGCGGCGCGCGGCGTGGACCGCTTCGAGGACTTCCAGCGCGAGCTGGGCGTCTCCCGGAAGGTGCTCGCCGAGCGGCTGAGGATGCTCGTGGACGCGGGCGTGCTCAGCCGGGAGCCGTACCAGGAGCGGCCGGTGCGGCACGCCTACCGGCTCACGCCGCGCGGGCGCGCCCTGCTGCCCGTGCTGGTGGCACTGCAGGACTGGGGCGACACGTGGATCCTGGGGGACGGCGAGATGACGGCGACGGCGGATGCGGCTTCGCGCGAGGCGGAGCGGGTGCACGCCCTGGCGGGGACCCGGCTTCCCGGACTGACCCTGGCCGGGCCCGGCGGGGAGCGGTGGGACCCGGTCGCTCAGGACACCCCGTACACGGTCCTGTACTGCTTCCCCGGCGCCTACGCCCGCGCCGAGTCGTACCCGCCGGGCTGGGCGGAGATCCCCGGGGCGCCCGGCTGCACCCTGGAGTCGTGCACGTACCGGGACCGGGGGGCGGAGTTCACCGCGGCCGGCGCAACGGTCACCGGCGTGTCCACGCAACGGCCCGACGAGCAGCGCGCGTTCGCCCTCGCGGAGCGGCTGGACTTCCCGCTGCTCTCCGACGCGGACCTGACCCTGACGGCCGCGCTGCGGCTGCCGACCTTCCGGGCGGCGGGGGTCAGCCGGCTCAAGCGGCTCACCCTGGTCGTGGACCGCGACCGGCTGGTCCACCGGGTCATCTACCCGGTCCCGGACATCGCAGCGAGCATCGAGGCGGCCCTGGCGGCCGTCCGCGGCTGACCGCTCCAGGGGCGCTTACGGCAGCAGCCGCGTCAGGATGTCGCGCGCATGCTCCTCGTCGTACGGCGTGCCGGTCAGCAGGACCTGCAGGCAGATGCCGTCCACCGCCGCGACCAGGGCCCGCGCGGTGCGCGGGTCGGTCCGCTCCGACAGCAGCTCCGTCGCCGCGGCGTACCACTCGGCGGCGACCGGCCGCAGCGCGGGCCGGCGCAGGGCGGCGAGGTAGAGCTCGTACTCCAGCTCCGCGCCGGACCGGTCACCCGACAGCCACTCGCCGAGCAGCCGGGCGAGGCCGTCCGCGAGCCCTTCCCCGCCCGCCGCCCGGCCCTGGTGCTCGGCCATCCGCCGTGCGAAGCCCTCGTTGGTCCTGCGCAGCGCCGCGACCAGCAGTTCGTCGAGCGTGGCGAAGTGGTACGTCGTCGAGCCGAGCGGGACGTCCGCCTCCGCCGCGACCGAGCGGTGGCTCAGCCCCGCGATCCCCTTCGACGCCACCACCCGGATCGCCGCGTCGATGATCCGGTCCCGGCGCCCGGGGTCGTAGCGCCGGGCGCCCGCCATCAGTGGGCACCGCCCAGGTTGAGCAGGACCACGCCGCCGATCACCAGCGCGATTCCGGCCAGCTTGGCCGCCGTGGCCGCCTCGCCCATGAAGACCATGCCGATCGCGGCGATGGCGGCCGTACCGACCCCGGCCCAGATCGCGTAGGCCGTGCCGACCGACATCGTCTTCAGGGTCTGGGCCAGCAGCGTGAAGGCGATGGCGTAGCCGACGACCGTGCCGATCGAGGGCCACAGCTTGCTGAAGCCGTCGCTGTACTTCATGGCGGTGGTTCCGGCGACTTCCGCCGCGATCGCCGCGGCCAGCAGTATGTAAGGCATGTGTACTACTGTACACATCGTTGTGTACGGGCGTACGCAACAGGCCCTGCTCCCCTGCGCCCGCAACCGGCGGCCCGGGTTACGGTGTCCGTTCCATCAGCGGACACGACAGATCTCGGGGGGCTCGGATGGCAAACGGCACGGGGTGGGGACCGCAGCCCTGGGGCGGCGGATGGATGCCCCCGCCGCCACCGCAGCCGGGGGTGATACCCCTGCGGCCGCTCACCGTCGGGGAGATGCTCGGTGGCGCGTTCTCGACCCTCGGCCGCTACTGGAAGCCGCTCCTCGGGGTCGTCCTCGCCGTGCACGGCGCCGGCGTCCTGCTCGTGGCCGCCGCGGCCGGACTGGCCCTGGCCTTCGTCCACCCCCACCTGGGCCCGCTCTTCGACCTCGCCGACGGCGAGAGCCCGGCGGACGAACACCTGCACCCCGTGCTCTTCGCCGCGGTACCGGTCGCCGCGTTCGCCCTGCTCGTGGGCCTGGCCGGGGTCGCGGTGACCGCGGCGCTCTGCCCGGCCGTCCTGCAGGAGGCCGTGGCCGGCCGGCCCACGACGGTCGGCGCGATGTGGCGCCGCGCCTGGTCCCGCACGCCCTCGATGCTCGGCACCCTGCTGCTGACCTGGCTGATCGTGGCCGCGCCCCCGGCCCTGGGGGCCACGCTGGGCATCGCGGCGATGCAGGCGGCGGACTCCGGCCCGGCCGGGCCCGGCGCGAGCTTCGTGTTCATCCCGCTCGGCATCCTGGCGGCCCTGCCCGTCAGCGTGTGGCTCGGCGTGCGCTTCGGCCTCGCCCCGGCCGCCGTGGTCTGCGAGGGACTGGGCCCGCAGGCCGCCCTGCGCCGCTCGGCCGCACTGGTGCACGGCAGCTGGTGGCGGGTCTTCGGCATCACCCTGCTGGCGGTCGTGACCGCGGCGGCCGTCTCGTACGTCATCCAGCTGCCGTTCACCGTGGTGGGCGTGTTCGCGCTGTTCCCCGCGATGCTGGCGGACCCCGGCGACGGCGGGTCCGTCGCCTCGCTGGTGGGCGGAATCGCCGTCTACGTCGTCTGCGTACTGATCGGCGCGGTCGTCAGCCAGCTCTTCCAGCTCGGCTTCCCGCACCTGGTCTCGGGGCTGCTCTACGTCGACCGCCGCATGCGCCGCGAGGACCTCGCCGCCGCCCTGACGGCAGCCCACCTCCCCCCGCCGCCCGCACCGGGCCCGGCCGTCTAGACCGCCCCGGGCACGGAGAAGGCCCCCGGCGCAGTGCCGGGGGCCTTCTCGTCAAGGCTCGGGTCTCAGACGTTGAAGCCGAGCGCGCGCAGCTGCTCGCGGCCGTCGTCCGTGATCTTGTCCGGGCCCCACGGGGGCATCCAGACCCAGTTGATGCGCAGCTCGCTGACGATACCGTCGGTGGCCGACTTCGCCTGGTCCTCGATGACGTCCGTCAGCGGGCAGGCCGCCGAGGTCAGGGTCATGTCGAGAGTGGCGATGTTCGAGTCGTCGATGTGGATGCCGTAGATCAGGCCCAGGTTGACGACGTCGATGCCCAGCTCCGGGTCGACCACGTCGTAGAGGGCCTCGCGGACCTCTTCCTCGGTGGCCGGCTTGATCGTCGCCTCCGGCGTTGCGTTCTCGGTCATGCCGTCTTCCTCTCGGCGTCGCCCAGTGCCTGGGCGGTCGCGTCCTTCCACGCCATCCAGCTCAGCAGCGCACACTTCACGCGGGCGGGGTACTTGGAGACGCCGACGAACGCGACCGCGTCCTCCAGCACCTCCTCCATGGCCTCGTCGGGCTCGATCTTGCCCTTGGACTGCATCATCTCCAGGAAAGCGGCCTGGATCTTCTGCGCCTGGGCAAGGTCCTTGCCGACGAGCAGCTCGTTGAGCACGGACGCGCTGGCCTGGCTGATGGAGCAGCCCTGGCCCTCGTAGGAGACGTCCGTGAGCGTCTCGCCGTCGTACTTCACGCGGAGTGTGATCTCGTCACCGCACGTCGGGTTGACGTGGTGCACCTCGGCGTCGCCGTCGCGCAGGCCACGCCCGTGCGGGTGCTTGTAGTGGTCCAGGATCAGTTCCTGGTACATCGAATCCAGCTTCACAGCGGCCTCGTCGCCCTCGTCGCCGTCGTTATCCGAAGAAGTTCCGTACGTGCTCCAGCCCGTCGACGAGCGCGTCGACCTCGGCCGGAGAGGAGTACAGGTAGAACGACGCTCGCGTGGTCGCAGGAATTCCGTACCGCAGGCAGACCGGGCGCGCGCAGTGGTGTCCCACGCGGACCGCGATGCCCTGCTCGTCCAGTACCTGGCCCACGTCGTGCGGGTGGATGTCGCCGAGCACGAAGGAGAGCGCCGCGCCCCGGTCCTCGGCCGTGGTGGGGCCGATGATCCGCAGGTCGGGGATCTCCTGCAGGCGCCGCAGCGCGTACTCGGTGATCGCGTGCTCGTGCGCCGCGATCTTGTCCATGCCGATCGCGGACAGGTAGTCCACGGCCGCGCCGAGGCCGACGGCCTGGGCGATCGGGGGCGTGCCCGCCTCGAACTTGTGCGGCGCCGGGGCGTAGGTCGACGAGTGCATCGAAACGGTCTCGATCATCTCGCCGCCGCCCAGGAACGGCGGCAGGTCCTCCAGCAGCTCCTGGCGGCCCCACAGGACGCCGATGCCGGTCGGGCCGCACATCTTGTGGCCGGTGAAGGCCACGAAGTCGGCGCCGAGCGCCTGCACGTCCATCGGCATGTGCGGAGCGGCCTGCGAGGCGTCGATCAGCACCAGCGCGCCGACCTCCTGCGCGCGCCGGACGATCGTCTCGACGGGGTTGACGGTGCCGAGCAGGTTCGAGACCAGGGCGAAGGAGACGATCTTCGTCTTCTCCGTGATGACCTCTTCGATGTTCGACAGGTCGAGCCGGCCGTCGTCGGTCAGGCCGAACCACTTCAGCTTCGCGCCGGTGCGCTGCGAGAGCAGCTGCCACGGCACGATGTTGGAGTGGTGCTCCATCTCCGTGATGGCGATCTCGGTCTCGTGGTCGACGCGGTAGGGCTCGTCGGCCCAGCCGAGCATGTTGGCGACCAGGTTGAGCGACTCCGAGGCGTTCTTCGTGAAGATCACCTCGTCGCGGCTCGGCGCGTTGATGAAGGCGGCGACCTTGTCGCGGGCGCCTTCGTACAGTGCCGTGGCCTCCTCGGCGACCAGGTACACGCCGCGGTGGACGTTCGCGTTGTGCCGCTCGTAGTACTCGTTCAGCGCGTCGAGCACCTGACGCGGCTTCTGCGAGGTCGCAGCGCTGTCGAGGTAGACGATCTTCTTCCCGTCGTGGACCACACGATCCAGCAGGGGGAAGTCCTTGCGGATCGCCTCGATGTCGAGGAGGCCAGGCAGCTGTGTCACGCGGTCACGCCACCCTTCACGTACTTGTCGTAGCCCTCGGCCTCGAGCTGGTCGGCGAGCTCGGCGCCGCCGGACTCGGCGATGCGGCCGTTCGCGAAGACGTGCACGAAGTCGGGCTTGATGTAGCGCAGGATCCGCGTGTAGTGCGTGATCAGCAGGGTGCCGACCTCGCCGGACTCGCGGACGCGGTTGACGCCCTCGGAGACGATGCGCAGGGCGTCGACGTCGAGGCCGGAGTCGGTCTCGTCGAGGATCGCGATCTTCGGCTTGAGCAGCTCCAGCTGGAGGATCTCGTGGCGCTTCTTCTCACCGCCGGAGAAGCCCTCGTTCACGTTGCGCTCGGCGAAGGAGGGGTCCATCTGGAGACGCTCCATGGCCTCCTTGACCTCCTTCACCCAGGTGCGCAGCTTGGGGGCCTCGCCGCGGATGGCCGTGGCCGACGTCCGCAGGAAGTTGGAGACCGAGACGCCGGGGACCTCGACCGGGTACTGCATGGCGAGGAAGACGCCGGCGCGGGCGCGCTCGTCGACGGACATCTCGAGGACGTCCTCGCCGTCGAGGGTCACGGTGCCACCGGTGATGGTGTACTTCGGGTGACCGGCCAGCGAGTACGCCAGGGTGGACTTGCCCGAGCCGTTCGGACCCATGATGGCGTGCGTCTCACCCTGCTTGACGGTGAGGTCGACGCCCTTGAGGATCTCGCGGGTGCCATTCGCCGCGTCGCCGGTCTCGACGGTGACGTGCAGGTCGTGGATTTCAAGCGTAGCCATGGGTGCCTCAGGACTCCTGGGAGAGGGAGACGAGCACGTCGTCCCCTTCGATCTTTACGGGGTATACGGGGACGGGGCGCGTCGCGGGCAGGCCGGACGGCTTGCCGGTGCGGAGGTCGAACGCCGATCCGTGCAGCCAGCACTCGATCTGGCAGTCCTCGACCTCGCCCTCCGAGAGCGAGACGTTCGCGTGCGAGCAGATGTCGTGGATCGCGAACACCTCCCCCTCGGTGGACACGATCGACACCGGCGTGCCGTCGAGCTCCACCCGCTTCGGGGTGTCCTCGCTCAGCTCGCTCAGCGCGCATGCCTTCAGGTACGTCATCAGACGGATGCTTCCAGCTCGGCCTCGATCTTGCCGATCAGGCGCTCCTCGATGTCCGGGACACCGATCTGCTGGACGAGCTCGGCGAAGAAGCCGCGCACGACCAGGCGGCGGGCCTCGTCGGCCGGGATGCCGCGGGCCTGCAGGTAGAACAGCTGCTCGTCGTCGAAGCGGCCGGTCGCCGAGGCGTGGCCGGCGCCGGCGATCTCGCCGGTCTCGATCTCCAGGTTCGGGACCGAGTCGACCCGCGCGCCGTCCGTGAGGACGAGGTTGCGGTTCATCTCGTACGTGTCGGTGCCCTCGGCGGTCTTCTGGATGAGGACGTCGCCGATCCACACCGCGTGGGCGCGGTCGCCCTGGAGGGCACCCTTGTACACCACGTGGGACTTGCAGTGCGGAGCGTCGTGGGTGACCAGGAGGCGGTGCTCCTGGTGCTGCCCGGCGTCGGTGAAGTACAGGCCCAGCATCTCGGCCTCGCCGCCGGGGCCGGCGTAGCTGACGCGCGGGTGGAGGCGCACGACGTCGCCGCCGAAGGTGACGACGACCGACTTGAAGCTCGCGTCACGGCCGATCAGCGCGTTGTGCTGGGAGGTGTGGACGGCGGTGTCGTCCCAGTCCTGCACGGACACGAAGGTCACCTTGGCGCCGTCGCCGACGAGGATGTCGACGTTGGCGGCGCGCACGCCGTCGCCGGTGTGGTCGACCACGATGATCGCCTCGGCGAAGGCCTGCACGTCGAAGACGGTGTGGCCGAAGGTGGTGCCGCCCTCGCCGTGCAGGGCGACGCGGATCGGCTCGGAGAGCACGGCCTCCTTGGGCACGGTGACGACCGTGGCCTTGGCGAACGACGAGAACGCCTGGGCGGCGATCCGGTCGACGGGGGTGCCGGCCTTGCCGACCCGCGCGTCGTCACGGTCCACCGACTCGACGGTGACCCCTTCGGGGGCGTCGATCTGGGCCTTCATCGTTCCGTTGGCGACGGCGGTGCCGTCGTGGAGTCCGCGCAGTCGCTCCAGCGGAGTGAAGCGCCACTCCTCCTCGCGGCCGTGGGGGACGGGGAAGTCCGCCACGTCGAAGGACGGGGGTGCGCTCATCCGGGTGGCGACGGTGGACTCTGCGGCCACCGCGATCGCGCCGGCGGTGGTCGATCCCGCCGGAATGTTCTGAGCCTCAGCCATGGCTGTCGTCTTGCTCGCTCTCTTAAAAGGACACTGCCTGCGTCGTTGCGATCCGCGGCCCGCAGAGACTGCGGGCCGCCGGCTGGTGGGGGGCGTCGGTGCGCCGGCCTCGTGGGGCCTTAACCGACGGAGCCCTCCATCTGCAGCTCGATCAGCCGGTTGAGCTCCAGCGCGTACTCCATCGGCAGCTCCTTCGCGATCGGCTCGACGAAGCCGCGCACGATCATGGCCATGGCCTCGAACTCGGTGAGTCCGCGGGCCATCAGGTAGAAGAGCTGGTCGTCGGAGACCTTGGAGACGGTGGCCTCGTGGCCCATGGTCACGTCGTCCTCGCGGACGTCCACGTACGGGTACGTGTCCGAGCGGGAGATCGTGTCGACGAGCAGCGCGTCGCAGAGGACGTTGCTCTTCGATCCCGCGGCGCCCTCGCCGATCTCGACCAGGCCGCGGTACGAGGTACGGCCGCCGCCGCGCGCCACCGACTTGGAGACGATGTTCGAGGAGGTGTTCGGCGCCATGTGGACCATCTTGGAGCCGGCGTCCTGGTGCTGGCCCTCGCCCGCGAAGGCGATGGAGAGCGTCTCGCCCTTGGCGTGCTCGCCCATCAGGTAGACGGCCGGGTACTTCATGGTGACCTTGGAACCGATGTTGCCGTCGATCCACTCCATGGTCGCGCCCTCGTACGCCACGGCGCGCTTGGTGACCAGGTTGTAGACGTTGTTCGACCAGTTCTGGATCGTCGTGTAGCGGCAGCGGCCGCCCTTCTTCACGATGATCTCGACCACGGCGGAGTGCAGCGAGTCCGAGGAGTAGATCGGAGCGGTGCAGCCCTCGACGTAGTGGACGTAGGCGTCCTCGTCGACGATGATCAGCGTCCGCTCGAACTGGCCCATGTTCTCCGTGTTGATACGGAAGTAGGCCTGCAGCGGGATCTCCACCTGCACGCCCTTGGGCACGTAGATGAAGGAGCCGCCCGACCACACGGCGGTGTTCAGCGAGGCGAACTTGTTGTCGCCGACCGGGATGACGGTGCCGAAGTACTCCTTGAAGAGTTCCTCGTGCTCCTTCAGCGCGGTGTCGGTGTCGACGAAGATGACGCCCTGCTCCTCCAGGTCCTCGCGGATCTGGTGGTAGACGACCTCGGACTCGTACTGGGCCGCGACACCGGCGACGAGGCGCTGCTTCTCCGCCTCCGGGATGCCGAGCTTGTCGTACGTGTTCTTGATGTCCTCGGGCAGGTCCTCCCAGGAAGCGGCCTGCTTCTCGGTGGAACGCACGAAGTACTTGATGTTGTCGAAGTCGATGCCGGAGAGGTCGGAGCCCCACGTCGGCATGGGCTTCTTGCCGAAGAGCTTGAGGCCCTTGAGGCGGAGGTTCAGCATCCACTCGGGCTCGTTCTTCTTCGACGAGATGTCGCGGACGACGTCCTCGTTGAGACCGCGCTTGGCGACGGCGCCGGCCGCGTCGGAGTCGGCCCAGCCGTACTCGTACTTGCCCAGACCCTCGAGTTCAGGGTGAGCAGTCTCCGTGGGGAGAGTCATGCGGGGTTCCTCCCGGCCGTGCTTGCAGATGCTGGTGTGGTGGTCTGTGCGGCGCTTCGCGGAATGAACGTCGTGCACACCCCGTCGCCGTGGGCGATGGTGGCGAGCCGCTGCACGTGGGTTCCGAGCAGGCGGGAGAAGACCTCGGTCTCCGCCTCGCACAGCTGCGGGAACTGCTCGGCGACGTGCGCGACCGGGCAGTGGTGCTGGCAGAGCTGTTCACCGCTGTGCGGACCGGGAGCGCTGCGCGCCGTAGCAGCGTACCCGTCTGCGGTCAATGCCTTGGCCAGCGCTTCGGTCCGTTCCGCGGGGTCGGCCGCGTCGACGGCCTCCCGGTAGGCCTCGGCCTGTGCGGCCAGCCGCGCGCGGGCGAAGGCGGTCACCGCCGCCTCTCCCTGCTCGCCGCCGCCCGCGGCCTGCGCGATCCAGCGCATGGCGTCCGCGGCGAGCGAGTCGTAGGACTGGTCGAAGGCGTCGCGGCCGCAGTCGGTCAGCGCGAAGACCTTGGCGGGCCGACCTCGGGTGCGCGCGCCGTAGACGCGCTGCTCACGGGCTTCGACCACGTCGTCGGCGACGAGCGTGTCCAGGTGGCGGCGCACGGCGGCCTGGGTGAGGCCGAGCCGCGTGGCGAGGTCGGCGACGGTGGACGGACCGTGGTCCAGGATCGACCGCGCGACCCGGGTGCGGGTTGACCGCTCTCCGGGCGCGAGCTCCCCCTGGGGGGTCTCGATCATCCGTTCGCCGTATTTCACAACGCCATTGTTGCGTAATTAGTCGAGCCCCGACAAGGCGTGACGGAGGCCACTCCGGGTGGCTTCCATCACTAAGGGTTACCTTACCAATCTACGGAGAGTTATTCGGAATTTCATATTCCAGCAGGTCGGCGGGGTCCGTCCGGGAGCCGCTGCACCCCTGCGACCAGCAATTCCCCGCCCCGCGAGGATTCCCGGGACCACGGGGCCGGATAGCGGAAAAGATCACCGAAAGAAGCCGGGGCGGCCCCGATCCGCCGACTTGAAGATCGCCATAATTCGTCGTGCCGTGCGAATCCCGGGGCCGGGAACACCGTACGGAAGAGCCGTGGGCGGGGCGCCCGGGCCCCTTCCACCCCGGGACCCTGGACCCCCCTCGCGCTCCGTAGACTCGCCCGCATGAGCAACGACCCCGCCGTGGAGATCCGCGGACTGGTGAAGCGGTACGGCACCAAGACCGCGGTGGACGGGCTGGACCTCACGGTCGGGACCGCCACGGTGACCGCGGTCCTCGGTCCCAACGGCGCGGGCAAGACGACCACGGTGGAAACCGCCGAGGGCTACCGGCGCCCCGACGCCGGAACCGTCCGCGTCCTCGGCCTCGACCCGGTCGCGGACACCGCGGCCCTGCGCTCCCGCATCGGCGTGATGCTCCAGTCCGGCGGTGTGTACTCCGGCGCCCGCGCCGTCGAGATGCTCACCCACATGTCCCGCCTGTACGCCGACCCGCTCCCGGTGGACCCCCTCGTCGAGCGGCTGGGCCTGGGCAGCTGCGGCCGCACCCCCTACCGACGGCTCTCCGGCGGCCAGCAGCAGCGGCTCGCCCTCGCGATGGCCGTGGTCGGCCGCCCCGAGCTGGTCTTCCTCGACGAGCCGACCGCGGGTCTGGACCCGCAGGCCCGCCGGGCCACCTGGGAGCTCGTACGGGAGCTGCGCGCCGACGGGGTGACGGTCGTGCTCACCACGCACCACATGGACGAGGCCGAGCAGCTCGCCGACGACGTCGCGATCGTCGACGCCGGCCGGGTCGTCGTCCAGGGCAGCCCCGGGGCCCTGTGCCGCGGCGGCGCCGAGAACACCCTGCGCTTCACCGGCCGCCCCGCCCTCGACCTCGCCTCGCTCCTCAAGGCGCTGCCCGACGGCACGGAGGCGGCCGAGCTCGTCCCCGGCGCGTACCGCGTCACGGGCGCCGTCGACCCGCAGCTGCTGGCCACCGTCGCCTCCTGGTGCGCCCAGCACGGCGTCCTGCCGGACACCCTCTCGGTCGAGCGGCACACCCTGGAGGACGTCTTCCTGGAACTGACTGGCAAGGAGCTGCGCTGATGAGCGCCGGCACGTTCACCCCCAAGCCGGGGGCCGCCCCGGTGTCGCGCATGATCGCCGCCCAGACGGCGCTCGAGACCCGGATGCTGCTGCGCAACGGCGAACAGCTGCTGCTGACCGTGATCATCCCGGCCCTGCTGCTGGTGCTGTTCTCCTCCGTGGACATCGTGTCCCTGCCCGTCGAGGAGGGCGGCGGGAAGTCCGTGGACTTCCTGGCGCCCGGCGTGCTCGCGCTGGCCGTGATGTCCACTGCCTTCACCGGCCAGGCCATCGCCACCGGCTTCGACCGCCGCTACGGCGTGCTCAAGCGGCTCGGCGCCTCGCCGCTGCCCCGCTGGGCGCTGATGGCCGCGAAGACCCTGTCGGTGCTGGTCACCGAGGTGCTCCAGGTCGCACTGCTGACGGCGATCGCCTTCGCGCTGGGCTGGTCCCCGCAGGGCGGTGTGCTCTCCGTGGCCGCCCTGCTCCTGCTGGGGACCGCGGCCTTCTCGGGGCTCGGCCTGCTGATGGCCGGCACCCTGAAGGCCGAGGTCACCCTGGCCGCAGCGAACCTGGTCTTCCTGCTGCTGCTCGTCGGCGGCGGGGTGATCGTGCCCCTGGACCGGTTCCCGGACGCCGTGGCCACAGTGCTGGGCCTGCTGCCGATCTCCGCCCTGTCCGACGGGCTGCGCGACGTGCTCCAGCACGGCGCCGGCATGCCCTGGGGCGATCTGGCGGTGCTGGCGGCCTGGGCCGTGCTGGGCCTCGGCGCCGCGGCAAGGCTCTTCCGCTGGGAGTGACCTTCCCGCCAGGATGTACGCCGCCGCGTGCCTCCGCATGAGGCGGCCGCGCACGACGCATCAGCACGCATCAGCACGCATCAGGGGGGCTCGATGGCGCAGCGGGACGCCGCTCTGCGGCTGGACGAGCAGTGGGCCCGGATCCGGTCGGGACAGGCGCAGGACGGGCCGCAGGAAGCGGACCGGCTGCTCGACGAGCTGATCGCCGCGCTGCGCGGCCTGCCGGACCGGGATCCGGCGTGCACCGCACGGCTCGGGCTGCGGCTGGGCGACCTCGCCGCGCGCCGCTTCGCCGCCGGGGACCGGGCGGGCGCGCTGGCCGCCGCGCAGGAGTCGCTCCAGCACTCCGGGCAGGCCGCCGCGCACTCCCCCGAGTACGCCCGCTGGTACGCCCGCGGGCTGATCAACCACGGGGTATGGCTGGCCTGGCCGCTGAGTGACGCGCGCCGGCTGCCCCGGCACCCGCTGGGCGCGGCCGCCGAGGACGGGCCCGGCCCCATGGAGCGGGCGGCGGGCGAGCGGGCCCGCGACCAGACCCGGGCGGCCGTGGAGGTCTGGCTGGCGCTGGACGGCACGGATCCGGTCAACCGGCGCGGCCTGGCCCAGGCGAAGGTGTTCCTCGCCGACCGGCTGGCCGAACTGGGCTACGCCCACGACGCGGTCGCCTGGGCGTTGGCGGCCGAGCACGACTTCCGCTCCCTGCTGGACGAGCGGCAGGACGGACGGCACGACGAGCGGTACGACGAGCGGTACGACGGTCGGCCGGACGGGGCGAGCGATGCCGCGCTCGAGGCCGGGGAGGCGCTCGCGCACCTCGCCCGCCAGCTGGAACTGCGGCTGCGCTTCCTTTCCTTCGGCAGCCTCGCCCAGCTGTCGGCGGACGGCCTGCTGCCGGAGCGGCTGCTTCCGCAGGCGGCGGTCGCGGCGCGGATCCAGGGGGCCTCCCGGGCCGAGATCGCGGACCGGCTGCGTCTCGATGAGGACACGGTCGCCGCGATGCTCTCGTCACACCCGTGGCGCGCGGTGTGGCGGCTCGACCTCCGCGAGCCGGGCGGACTGTGGACCGCGCAGGGGCACCCCTGGCGCGGCGCCGCCGAGGTGACAAACCGTACGGCTGAGGACGTAGGGTCCGAAGTGATACGGGAGTTCATGGACTCTCCGGACAAAACGGGCCCCTCCGTGCACTGGCGGATCCACGTCTGGTGGCACGAGGAGGGCGACCCGGCCGGTTCCCGCTTCCGGCTGATGTACGCGCCCGGCAGCGGGTCCGCCGGCACCCCCTCGTGAAAGTTTGCACAAGGGGCGGCCTACGATAGGGCCCGTGTTGACCCCCCTCGCCTCCATCGCCCGACGCTGGACGCCGTCCCCCCGGACGCTCCAGCGTGCCGCGTTCACCGCCCTCGTCATGAGCGTGGTCATCGTCGTCACCGGCGGCGCGGTACGGCTGACCGGCTCCGGTCTGGGCTGTGACACCTGGCCCAAGTGCACGGACGACAGCCTCTTCGCGACGCCCGCTCAGGGCGTTCACGGTGCCATCGAGTTCGGCAACCGGATGCTGACCTACGTACTCTGCGCGGCCGTCGGCTGGACGATCATCGCGGCCCGCTCGACCAAGCCGTGGCGCCGCTCGCTGACCCGGCTGGGCTGGGCCCAGTTCTTCATCGTCATGGGCAATGCCGTCCTCGGCGGCATCACCGTCTGGACCGGCCTCAACCCGTACAGCGTGGCGGGGCACTTCCTGCTCGCGACCTCCCTGATCACGGTGACGACCCTCACCTGGCAGCGCACCCGCGAGGGCGACACCGCGCCGCGGCCGCGCGTCCCCAAGCCCGTGCGCAAGCTCTCCTGGGCCCTGGTCGCCACCACCTTCCTGCTGATCGCCGCGGGCACCGTCGTCACCGGTTCCGGTCCGCACGCCGGTGACAGCAGCGAGGTCCGGCGCATGCCGTTCGACTGGGAGTCCACCGCCCACGTCCACGCGATCGCCGCCTGGCTGGTGTGTGCGCTGGCCCTGGCGATGTGGCTGGTGCTGCGGGTCGCGGACGCCCCCGACGACACCCGGGCGCGCGCCCGCGGCCTGCTCCTCGTGCTGCTGGCGCAGGGCGGCATCGGCTACGTGCAGTTCTTCACCGAGCTCCCCGAGATCCTGGTCGGCGCGCACATGCTGGGCTCCTGCCTGGTGTGGATCGCCGTGCTGCGGCTCGCGCTGAGCCTGCGGGAGCGCCCCGTCGCGACCGCGGACATCCCTGCGCAGAACGACCCCGAGCTCTCCCGCGTCTGACGGGTGCCCCCTGCGTCTCAGGGGACGAGCCGGTAGACGCGGCGGGCGTTGCCCGCCGCGATCATCGCGGCGACGCGTTCCGCGTCCCGCCGGGACCAGGCGCCGTCGCCCACCCAGCCGCCGAGCACCCGGGTGAGCGCGTCCCGGAACACCCGGGCGCCCACCACGTGCAGTTCGGGCAGTTCGCGGCCGCCGCTGGAGAACAGCAGCTTGCCGAAGGGCGCCAGCTCCAGGAGCTCCGCCAGCACCTCGGCGGCCCGCGCCCCGGTGTGGGCGAGCGCCGGCCCCAGATCCGCGTACACGTGCGGGAAGGCACCCGCCAGATGCGCCGCGTGCCGGTGGTACGGATAGCTGTGCAGCAGGACCAGGTCGGTCCCGAGGCCCTCGGTGGCCCGGACGAAGTCGGTGAGCAGCGTGGGGTCCGTACGGTCGATCCGCTGGTGCGGGTCCCCGGCCCCGGCGTGGAGCTGGAGCGGCAGCCCGGAGGCCACGGCGCTCCACAGCAGGTGCCGCAGCAGGACCGGGTCCCGTACCTCGCCGCCCTTGGGGCGGGCCGCCAGCCAGCGGCCGGCTGCGCCCCGCACCTCCCCCGGGCCGGGCGGCTCCGGGGCGAAGGCGAGCGCGCAGCCCGCTCCGGCGGCCGAGGTGAACGCGACCGCCGAGCGGGCCGCCGCGTGCACCGCCTCGGCGAGGTTGGCGAGGAAGGAGTCGACCGTCCCCGAGGTGTCCGCGACCTGCTCGGCGAGTAGTTCCAGGCGGACGATCTCGTGGGCCTCGGCGTCGCCGGCGGCGGCCAGCTCCCGGGGGCCGGTGAGGTCGCCGGGCAGCCCGGTGTCCACCAGATAGGTGGAGATTCCCGAGCCGCGCAGCAGCCGCCGCCCCGATTCGACGACGCCCAGCTCCCGGCGCCTGGCCAGGTAGCGGGCGGGCGCGCAGTGCGGCTCGAGGCCGAGCAGGGGCGGGCACCAGCGCCGTACGGCGAACCCGGTCTGCGTGTCGAAGAAGGTCGTGCCCGCGGCGGCCGGGCCCGAGGCCCGGCCTAGGTGGGCCTCGAACGTGCCGAGTCCCAGCTCCGTGCGGAGCACCCCGTGGCAGTACTGGTCCACCAGGGACGGCGTGTCGATCATCCGGGCATCCCGTTGCGGACGGTGTGGTTGCTTCCACACGTCCTAACGGGTGAGCCCTGTGTCAGGTGTTGCTCGCGCTGGTGCCCGAGCCGTGCCCCTCGCGGCGGAAGGAGGCCGCGGAGGCGCTACTGCGGCGAGCCGAGCTGGAGGCCTGCCATGCGCTTCCACTCGTACGGGCCGGTCTTGACCTTCGCGGCGAACTCGCCGTCGAACTCCTCGTGGAGGGTGAGGCCGGCCTTCTCGGCGGCCAGCTGGGCGACGGGGTGGCCGGGGGCCACCAGGTCGCCCCAGGCGCCGTCCGCGCCGACGAGCACGATCCGGGTGCCCATCTGTCCGATGTACGCGAGCTGCCCTTCGGCGCCGCCGTGCTCCTTGGCGAACGCGCCGATCTGCTTGGCCAGCTTGGCCGCGGTGCGCTCCTGCTTGGTGTCTGCCATGACAGGCATGCTACCGGCGAGTAATCACCGGAGGAAGGGATCCACGGCGACCGCCACGAACAGCAGCGAGACGTAGGTGATGGACCAGTGGAACAGGCGCATCTCCTTGAGCTTCGCTCCCGTGACCCCGGCCTTCGCCCGTGCGTGGAGCGCGTGCGCCTCCCACAGCCACCAGCCGCCCGCCACGAGCGCCACCGCGGTGTAGAACCAGCCGGTGTAGCCCAGGGGGGTGAGCAGCAGCGAGACGGCGACCATCACCCAGCTGTAGAGGACGATCTGCCGGGCGACGACCTTGTTGCCGGCCACGACGGGCAGCATCGGGACGCCGACGCGGGCGTAGTCGTCCTTCACCTTCATGGACAGCGGCCAGTAGTGCGGCGGCGTCCAGAAGAAGATGACGAGGAAGAGGATGACGGCGGCCCAGGAGACCTCGTCCTTGACCGCGGACCAGCCGATGAGGACCGGCATGCAGCCGGCGATGCCGCCCCAGACGATGTTCTGGGTGGTGCGCCGCTTCAGCAGCATCGTGTAGACGACGACGTAGAAGAGCAGCGCCCCGAGGGCGAGTGCGGCGGACAGCCAGTTGACGAGGAGTCCGAACCACAGGGTGGACACCACGCCGAGCGTGATGCCGAAGACGAGGCATTCGCGCGGGCTGACCATGCCGGTCACCAGGGGCCGCTGGGAGGTCCGGTCCATCAGCGCGTCGATGTCGCGGTCGATGTACATGTTGAGCGCGTTCGCGCCGCCCGCGGACAGGTAACCGCCGAGGCAGGTCACCAGGACCAGCCACAGCGACGGAACGCCCTGCTCGGCGAGGAACATCACCGGAACGGTCGTGATGAGCAGCAGCTCGATGATCCGCGGCTTGGTCAACGCCACGAAAGCCATGACCCGGGCCCCGAACGGCCGGTGACCGGGGCTCGTCCCGAGCACCCCCGCTGGACGGGATTCGACGGCCGTCACGCACACCCCTGACAGAGACTCCCAGCAAGCTCCGACGCGGACCGTTCACTGCGTGAATGTCCGGTAAGGCTTGCGCGTACCACGCCACTCTAGACGTTGCCATTACGTGGCCCTGCGCGGGGGTCGGGTCGTGTTGGGCCGAGCGCCGTAACAGCGACACCGATATCCGGACGCGGCGTCGCCGTGCACTCGAATAGCTGCACGCCGTGGCGAGGGTAGGCTCGGAATCGCGCCGGTGAACCGTTCGACACCGGCCTCAGACATCTGGAGAGGAGCCCTGACCCACGGTGAGCACCAAGCCGACCACCACAGAGCTCGAGTGGACCGAACTGGACCAGCGGGCCGTCGACACCGCCCGCATTCTGGCCGCGGACGCGGTCCAGAAGGTCGGAAACGGCCACCCCGGTACGGCCATGAGCCTGGCCCCCGCCGCCTACACCCTCTTCCAGAAGGTGATGCGGCATGACCCGGCGGACCCCGAGTGGGTCGGCCGCGACCGTTTCGTGCTCTCCGCGGGCCATTCCTCCCTCACGCTCTACACCCAGCTCTACCTCGCTGGTTTCGGGCTGGAGCTGGACGACCTGAAGGCGTTCCGCACCTGGGGCTCGAAGACCCCGGGGCACCCGGAGTACGGACACACCGCAGGCGTCGAGACCACCACCGGCCCGCTGGGCCAGGGTGTCGCCAACGCCGTCGGCATGGCCATGGCGGCCCGCTACGAGCGCGGCCTGTTCGACCCGGAGGCCGCCCCCGGCGCGTCCCCGTTCGACCACATGGTCTACGCGATCGCGGGTGACGGCTGCCTCCAGGAGGGCATCTCCCACGAGGCCTCCGCGCTGGCCGGACACCAGAAGCTCGGCAATCTCGTCCTGCTCTGGGACGACAACCACATCTCCATCGAGGGCGACACGGAGACGGCCGTCTCCGAGGACACCCTCAAGCGCTACGAGGCCTACGGCTGGCACGTCCAGCGCGTCGCGCAGCAGGCCAGCGGCGACCTCGACCCCAAGGCCCTGTACGAGGCCCTGGAGGCCGCCAAGGCCGAGACCGGGCGCCCGTCCTTCATCGCGGCCCGCTCGATCATCGCCTGGCCCGCCCCGCACGCCCAGGGCACCGAGGCCTCGCACGGCTCGGCGCTCGGCGACGACGAGGTGGCCGCCACCAAGCGCGTGCTGGGCTTCGACCCGGAGAAGACCTTCGAGGTCTCCGACGAGGTCATCGCACACACCCGCAAGGCGCTCGACCGCGGCCGCGAGGCCCGCGCCGAGTGGGAGAAGGAGTTCTCCGCCTGGCGCACCGCCAACCCGCAGCGCGCCGCGCAGTTCGACCGCATCCAGGCCAACGACCTCCCGGAGGGCTGGGAGGACGAGCTCCCCGTCTTCGAGGCGGGCAAGGGCGTCGCCACCCGCGCCGCCTCCGGCAAGGTGCTCCAGGCGCTCGGCGCGGTCATCCCGGAGCTGTGGGGCGGCTCGGCCGACCTGGCCGGCTCCAACAACACCACCATCGACAAGAACTCCTCGTTCCTGCCGGTGGGCAACCCGCTGCCGGAGGCCGACCCGTACGGCCGCACCATCCACTTCGGCATCCGCGAGCACGCCATGGCCGCGGCCATGAACGGCATCGCCCTGCACGGCCACACCCGCATCTACGGCGGCACCTTCCTGGTGTTCTCCGACTACATGCGCAACGCCGTGCGCCTGTCCGCGCTGATGCACCTGCCGGTGACGTACGTGTGGACGCACGACTCCGTCGGCCTCGGCGAGGACGGCCCGACCCACCAGCCGGTCGAGCACCTGGCCTCGCTGCGCGCCATCCCGGGCCTGAACGTCGTCCGCCCGGCCGACGCCAACGAAACCGCCGTCGCCTGGCGCGAGATCCTCAAGCGCCACACCAAGGTGTTCGGCAAGGGCGCCCCGCACGGCCTGGCCCTCACCCGCCAGGGCGTGCCCACGTACGAGCGCAACGAGGACGCCGCCAAGGGCGGTTACGTGCTGTTCGACGCCACGGGCCCCGAGGGGCAGAGCGCAGCGCCGCAGGTCGTGCTCATCGGCACCGGCTCCGAGGTCCACCTGGCGGTCGGGGCCCGCGAGGCGCTGCAGGCCGAGGGCATCCCGACCCGCGTGGTGTCGATGCCGTCCGTCGAGTGGTTCGAGGAGCAGGACCAGGAGTACAAGGACAGCGTCCTGCCGCCTTCCGTCAAGGCGCGCGTCGCGGTCGAGGCGGGCATCGGCCTGACCTGGCACCGCTACGTGGGCGACGCGGGCCGGATCGTGTCGCTGGAGCACTTCGGTGCCTCGGCCGACGCGAAGGTGCTGTTCCGCGAGTTCGGCTTCACGCCCGAGGCCGTGGCCGCCGCCGCCAAGGAATCGATCACCGCCGCCGCGCGCTGACACCGGTACCAGAACCAGTAGGAGATGCAATTCCCATGACAGACGCACTCAAGCGCCTCTCCGACGAGGGCGTGGCGATCTGGCTGGACGACCTGTCCCGCAAGCGCATCACGTCGGGCAACCTCGCCGAGCTGATCGACCAGCAGCACGTGGTCGGTGTCACCACCAACCCGTCGATCTTCCAGAAGGCGATCAGCAGCGGTGACGGCTACGAGCAGCAGCTCGCCGACCTGGCCGCGCGCAAGGTCACCGTGGACGAGGCCATCCGCATGATCACGACGGCGGACGTCCGCGACGCCGCCGACATCCTGCGCCCGGTCTTCGACGCGACGGACGGCCAGGACGGCCGGGTCTCCATCGAGGTCGACCCCCGTCTGGCGCACAACACCGCGGCGACCGTCGCCGAGGCCAAGCAGCTCGCCTGGCTGGTGGACCGTCCCAACACGCTCATCAAGATCCCGGCGACCAAGGCCGGCCTGCCGGCGATCACCGAGGTCATCGGCAAGGGCATCAGCGTCAACGTGACCCTGATCTTCTCGCTGGAGCGCTACCGCGAGGTCATGGACGCGTACCTGGCGGGTCTGGAGAAGGCCAAGGCCGCGGGCCTGGACCTCGCCAAGATCCACTCGGTCGCCTCCTTCTTCGTGTCCCGCGTGGACTCCGAGATCGACAAGCGCCTCGACGGCGTCGGCTCCGACGAGGCCAAGGCCCTCAAGGGCAAGGCGGCGCTCGCCAACGCCCGTCTGGCCTACGAGGCCTACGAGCAGGTCTTCTCCTCCGAGCGCTGGGCCGCGCTGGACAAGGCGCAGGCCAACAAGCAGCGCCCGCTGTGGGCCTCGACCGGCGTCAAGGACCCCTCGTACAAGGACACCCTGTACGTGGTGGACCTGGTCGCCCCGGGCACGGTGAACACCATGCCGGAGGGCACCCTGGAGGCCACCGCCGACCACGGCGAGGTCACCGGAGACACCGTCCGCGGCACGTACGACCAGGCCCGCGAGGAGCTCGCCGCGGTCGCGAAGCTCGGCATCTCGTACGACGATGTCGTTCAGCTGCTCGAGGACGAGGGCGTCGAGAAGTTCGAGCAGTCCTGGAACGACCTGCTGAAGTCGACCGAGGCGGAGCTGCAGCGCCTCGCCCCCACGGAGGCCTGAACACCTTGTCTGTAAACGGAGCGAACCCGCTTCGTGACGCACAGGACCGGCGGCTCCCGCGCATCGCGGGGCCGTCCGGCCTGGTCATTTTCGGCGTTACGGGCGACCTCTCGCGCAAGAAGCTGATGCCGGCCGTCTACGACCTGGCCAACCGCGGCCTGCTGCCGCCGGGCTTCTCGCTCATCGGCTTCGCGCGCAGGGAGTGGGAGCACGAGGACTTCGCCCAGGAGGTGTACGAGGCCGTCAAGGAGCACTCGCGCACGCCGTTCCGCGAGGAGGTCTGGCAGCAGCTGGTGCAGGGCTGCCGCTTCGTCCAGGGCGACTTCGACGACGACGACGCGTTCGAGACGCTGAAGGCGACGATCGACGAGCTCGACAAGGCCCAGGGCACCGGCGGCAACTTCGCCTTCTACCTGTCCGTCCCGCCGAAGTTCTTCCCCAAGGTCGTCCAGCAGCTCAAGAAGCACGGGCTGGCCGAGAAGGAGGGCTCCTGGCGCCGCGCGGTCATCGAGAAGCCCTTCGGGCACGACCTGGCCAGCGCGCAGGAGCTCAACCAGATCGTCCACGAGGTCTTCCCGCGGGACGAGGTCTTCCGGATCGACCACTACCTCGGCAAGGAGACCGTCCAGAACATCCTGGCGCTCCGCTTCGCCAACACGATGTTCGAGCCGATCTGGAACCGGTCGTACGTCGACCACGTGCAGATCACCATGGCCGAGGACATCGGAATCGGCGGCCGGGCCGGTTATTACGACGGCATCGGCGCGGCCCGTGACGTCATCCAGAACCACCTGCTCCAGCTGCTGGCGCTGACCGCGATGGAGGAGCCCGGCTCCTTCCACCCCAAGGCGCTGGTCGCCGAGAAGCTCAAGGTCCTCACGGCCGTGGAGCTCCCCGAGGACCTGGGCAAGCACACCGTGCGCGGCCAGTACTCCGGGGCGTGGCAGGGCGGCGAGAAGGTCGTCGGCTACCTCGAAGAGGACGGCATCGACCCCAAGTCGAAGACCGACACCTACGCCGCGATCCGCCTGGAGATCAACAACCGCCGCTGGGCGGGCGTGCCGTTCTACCTGCGCACCGGCAAGCGGCTGGGCCGCCGCGTCACCGAGATCGCGGTGGTCTTCAAGCGGGCCCCGTACCTGCCGTTCGAATCGGGTGCCACCGAGGAGCTGGGGCAGAACGCCCTGGTCATCCGGGTGCAGCCGGACGAGGGCGTCACGGTGCGGTTCGGCTCCAAGGTGCCCGGCACCTCCATGGAGGTACGGGACGTGACGATGGACTTCGCCTACGGCGAGTCCTTCACGGAGTCCAGCCCGGAGGCCTACGAACGGCTCATCCTCGACGTGCTCCTCGGTGACGCGAACCTCTTCCCGCGCCACCAGGAGGTCGAGCTCTCCTGGAACATCCTCGACCCGATCGAGCAGTACTGGGACAAGCACGGCAAGCCCGCGCAGTACCCGGCGGGCACGTGGGGCCCGGTCGAGGCCGACGAGATGCTCGCACGAGACGGACGGAGCTGGCGCCGGCCATGAAGATCGATCTCACGGAGACCACCTCCAGCAAGATCAACGCCGCGCTGGTGCAGGCGCGCCGGGACATCGGCACGCCTGCCATCGGCATGGTGCTCACGCTGGTCATCGTCACCGACGAGGAGAACGCCTACGACGCTCTCAAGTCGGCGAACGACGCCTCGCACGAGCACCCCTCGCGGATCATCGTGGTCATCAAGCGCGTGAGCCGTTCCCCGCGCAGCCGTCGTGACGCGCGCCTCGACGCCGAGGTGCGCGTCGGGGCCGACTCCGGCACTGGCGAAACGGTTGTCCTGCGGCTGCACGGCGAACTGGTGGACCACGCCCAGTCGGTCGTCCTGCCGCTGCTGCTGCCGGACGCCCCGGTGGTCGTGTGGTGGCCGGAGGGCGCGCCCGCGGACCTCGCGGGCGACCCGCTGGGCGCGCTCGCCCAGCGCCGGATCTCGGACACGTACGCGTCGGAGGACCCGGTCGGGGCGCTCGCCTCGCGGGCCGCCGCCTACGCGCCCGGCGACACGGACCTGTCCTGGACCCGGATCACGCCGTGGCGCTCGATGCTCGCCGCGGCCCTGGACCAGCAGCCCCTGCAGATCACCTCGGCCACGGTCGAGGGCGAGGACGAGAACCCGAGCTGCGAGCTGCTGGCCATGTGGCTGGCGGACCGCCTCCAGGTCCCGGTGCGCCGGACCCTGTCGGCCGGTCCCGGGCTCACCGCCGTCCGCCTGGAGTCCGCGGACGGCACGGTCGTCCTGGACCGCGCGGACGGCTCGCTGGCCACGCTGTGCATGCCGGGTCAGCCCGACCGTGCGGTGGCGCTCAAGCGCCGCGACACGGCCGAGCTGCTCGCCGAGGAGCTGCGCCGGCTGGACCCGGACAACACGTACGAGTCCTCGGTGAAGTTCGGCGTGGACAAGCTGCACGCCGCGGCGGCGCACGCGCCCGCCCCGGCGGAGCAGGCGCCCGCGCCCGCGAAGTCCGACGGCGCGGCCGCCGGCAAGGCCGCGGACGAGGACGCCGCGGCCCCGGCCGCGGCGCCGAAGCCCGCCGCCAAGGCGACGCGGAAGGCGGCCGCGAAGTGAGCATGACGACTCCTCAGGTCGTCGTCCACCGCGACAAGGAGCTGATGGCGCAGGCCACGGCGGCCCGGCTGATCACGAAGATCGTGGACGCCCAGGCCGCCCGCGGTACGGCCTCGGTCGTGCTGACCGGCGGGCGCAACGGCAACGGGCTCCTCGCGGCCCTGGCCGCCGCGCCCGCCCGGGACGCCGTCGACTGGGCGAAGCTGGACCTGTGGTGGGGCGACGAGCGGTACGTCGCCGCCGACGACCCGGAGCGCAACCACACCCAGGCCCGTGCGGCGCTGCTGGACGCCGTGCCGGTCGACCCGGCGCGGGTGCACGTCATGCCCGCACTGGACGGCCCGTACGGTCCCGACGTCGACGCGGCTGCGGAGGCGTACGCGGCCGAACTGGCTGCGGCGGCGCGCCCGGAGGACCACGGCCCGGTCCCCGGCTTCGACGTCCTCATGCTGGGCGTGGGCCCGGACACCCATGTCGCCTCGCTCTTCCCGGAGCACCCGGCGGCTCGGGAGACCGAGCGCACGGTCGTCGGGGTGCACGGCGCCCCGAAGCCGCCGCCGACCCGCATCTCGCTGACCTTCCCGGCCATCCGGGCGGCCCGCGAGGTGTGGCTGCTGGCGGCGGGCGAGGACAAGGCGGGCGCGGTGGCCGTCGCACTCGGCGGCACGGGCGAGGTCCAGGCGCCGGCCTCGGGCGCGTACGGCCGCAGCCGCACGCTGTGGCTCCTGGACCGCGCGGCGGCGGCGAAGCTGCCCGCGGCGCTCTACCCGCCGGTCTCCTGAGACCGCAGGACACCGCACGGCACGACGCAACGGCCCCCGCTCTCGCAGGAGAGCGGGGGCCGTTGCGTCATTGCGGGAAGTGCCCGGCGTACCGGTCCGTCAGCGGCCGCGCAGCTCGCGGTACTTGGCCACCAGCGCGGTGCTCGACGGGTCGAGGCCAGGCACCTCGGCGCCCTCGGTCAGCGCCGGCTCCACCCGCTTGGCGAGCACCTTGCCGAGCTCGACGCCCCACTGGTCGAACGAGTCGATGTTCCAGACCGCACCCTGGACGAACACCTTGTGCTCGTACAGCGCGATGAGCTGGCCGAGCACCGAGGGGGTCAGCTCCGTCGCCAGGACGGTGGTGGTCGGGTGGTTGCCCCGGAAGGTCTTGTGGGGCACCAGCTCCTCGGCGACGCCCTCCGCCCGCACCTCCTCCGCGGTCTTCCCGAAGGCCAGCGCCTGCGTCTGCGCGAAGAAGTTGGCCATCAGCAGGTCGTGCTGGGCCGCCTGGGCCGGGGGCAGTGCCGGCACCGGCCGCGCGAAGCCGATGAAGTCCGCGGGGATCAGCTTCGTCCCCTGGTGGATCAACTGGTAGTACGCGTGCTGGCCGTTGGTGCCGGGCGTGCCCCACACCACCGGACCGGTCTGCCAGTCCACCGGGTTGCCGTCGCGGTCCACCGACTTGCCGTTGGACTCCATGTCCAGCTGCTGGAGGTAGGCGGTGAACTTCGACAGGTAGTGGCTGTACGGGAGCACCGCGTGCGACTGCGCGTCGAAGAAGGCGCCGTACCAGATGCCCAGCAGGCCCATCAGGTAAGGGGCGTTGGCCTCCGGCGGCGCGGTGCGGAAGTGCTCGTCGACCAGGTGGAAGCCGTCGAGCAGCTCGCGGAAGCGGGCCGGCCCGATGGCGGCCATCAGGGAGAGGCCGATGGCCGAGTCGAAGGAGTAGCGGCCGCCGACCCAGTCCCAGAACTCGAACATGTTGGCCGTGTCGATGCCGAAGTCGGCCACCTTCTCGGCGTTCGTGGACAGCGCCACGAAGTGTTTCGCTACGGCCGTCCGGTCGCCGCCCAGCCCGTCCAGCAGCCAGGTGCGCGCCGAGGTGGCGTTGGTGATGGTCTCGATGGTGGTGAAGGTCTTGGAGGCGATGACGAACAGCGTCTCCGCCGGGTCCAGGTCCCGGACCGCCTCGTAGAGGTCCGCGCCGTCGACGTTGGACACGAACCGCACGGCCAGGTCCCGGTCCGTGAAGGAGCGCAGGGCCTCGTACGCCATCGCCGGACCGAGGTCGGAGCCGCCGATGCCGATGTTGACGACCGTACGGATACGGCGGCCGGTGTGGCCCGTCCACTCCCCCGACCGGATCCGCTCGGAGAAGGCCGCCATGCGGTCCAGGACGGCGTGGACGTGCGGGACGACGTTCTCCCCGTCCACGTCCACCACGGCGTCCGCGGGGGCCCGCAGGGCCGTGTGCAGGACCGCTCGGTCCTCGGTCGTGTTGATCTTCTCGCCGCGGAACATCGCGTCCCGCAGCTCCGCCACGCCGGTCGCCGCGGCCAGGTCCCGCAGCAGTGCGAGCGTCTCGTCGGTGACCAGGTGCTTCGAGTAGTCGATGTGCAGGTCCCCGACCTGCAGGGTGTAACCGGAGCCGCGGCCCGGGTCCGCCGCGAAAAGCTCCCGCAGATGTGTCCGGCCCAGCTGCTCCCGGTGCTTCGCGAGCGCCGCCCACTCGGGCGTCCGGTCGAGCTTCGTACGTCCTCCGCCTGCGTTCATCTCGGAGATCAACCCACTTCCGTCCTGTCGTGCCCCGCCACCCACCAACCTAAAGGATCAGACCAGGGGGAACACACACAAACGGGCCCGGGGGGGGGGGGGGGGGGGGGGGGGGGGGGGGGGGGGGGGGGGGGGGGGGGGGGGGGGGGGGGGGGGGTGGGGGGGGGAGGGGGAGGGGGGGGTGGGGGGCGGTGGGTG
>NZ_JBVJWO010000015.1:82044-94651 GCF_055602345.1 Streptomyces sp. NPDC037401 | reverse complement strand
CCACATCGAAAAAGACAAAAGAACAAACCACAACACACCCCCCCCCCCCCCCCCCCCCCCCCCCCCCCCCCCCCCCCCCCCCCCCCCCCTCCCCCGGTGCCACTCGACTAGATCTCGCCCCGGAGCTTGGCCAGCGCCTCGGCGAGGATCGCCTCGCCGTCGGCGTCGGTGCGCCGCTCGCGGACGTAGGCGAGGTGGGTCTTGTACGGCTCGGTGCGCGGCGGAGCCGGGGGGTTGTCCCGGTCCTGGCCTGCCGGGAACCCGCACCGCGGGCAGTCCCAGCTGTCCGGCACCTGAGCATCGCTGGCGAAGCTCGGCTGCGTCTCGTGCCCGTTCGAGCACCAGAAGGAGATGCGCAGGCGGGGCGCGGACTCGCCGCGCTCCGCCTCACCCATCGGCCCCGCTCCGACCCGGCTTCCACGGATCGCGTTGCCACTTGCCACGGTCGTAACTCCCTGCGTGATGGTGCCGCGAAGCGTGAGTGGATTTCCGCCGCGGGCGCCCCAGTCTACGTAAGGCCCAACGCGCGTCCAATGGCGCGAGTTACTTGCAACCGGTCAGCTGTCGAGCTTCATCAGCAGGCCGAGCGCGACAATGCACGCGAACCACAGCAGACCGATCACGACGGTGATGCGGTCGAGGTTGCGCTCCGCGACGGAGGAGCCTCCGACGGACGACTGCATACCGCCGCCGAACATGTCGGAGAGGCCGCCGCCCTTGCCCTTGTGCATCAGCACCAGCAGCATCAGCAGCAGGCTGAATACGATCAGGGCGATCGAGAACCCCATAATCACGGCTGGATCCTACTTTCCTGGGCTTTCCGGGATTTCCGGGACTTTCCTGGAATCGAAGCGGGGGCCGGACGGCTGTCCCGGCCACCGGCCCCCGCAAGAGTACGACGGATCCGTCCTACCGCATACTCACAGCGACCGTCACTGGTCGCGGAAGCGGACGATCTTCACGAACTCCTCGGCGTCCAGCGCCGCGCCGCCGATCAGAGCGCCGTCCACGTCGGGCTGGGCCATGATCGCGGCGATGTTGCCGGACTTGACCGAGCCGCCGTACTGGATGCGCACCTTGTCGGCCAGCTCCTGCGAGTACAGCTCCGCCAGACGGCCGCGGATCGCCCCGCAGACCTCCTGCGCGTCCTCGGGGGTGGCGACCTCGCCGGTGCCGATGGCCCACACCGGCTCGTACGCGATCACGATGGACTCGACCTGCTCGGCCGGGACGTCCTTGAGGCCGCCGTCGACCTGGCTCAGCGTGTACGGGACCTGCCGGCCGGCCTTGCGGACGTCCAGGCCCTCGCCGACGCACAGGATCGGCGTGATGCCGTGGCGGTAGGCGGCCTTGACCTTGGCGTTGCAGACCTCGTCGTTCTCGCCGTGGTACTGGCGGCGCTCGCTGTGGCCGACGGCCACGTACGTGCACTTCAGCTTCGACAGCATCGGGCCGGAGATCTCACCGGTGTACGCGCCGGAGTCGTTGGCCGACAGGTCCTGGGCGCCGTACTTGATCTTCAGCTTGTCGCCGTCGACCAGCGTCTGCACCGAGCGCAGGTCGGTGAAGGGCGGCAGGACCGCGACCTCGACCGCGTCGAAGTCCTTGTCGGCGAGGGCGAAGGCGAGCTTCTGGACGTGCGCGATGGCCTCGAGGTGGTTGAGGTTCATCTTCCAGTTGCCCGCCATCAGCGGGGTGCGGGTGCTCATGCGGGGTCAGCCCTCCAGGGCGTCGAGGCCGGGGAGCGTCTTGCCTTCGAGGTACTCGAGGCTGGCGCCGCCACCGGTGGAAATGTGGCCGAAGGCATTCTCGTCGAAGCCCAGGATCCGGACCGCGGCGGCACTGTCGCCACCGCCGACGACGGTGTAGGCGCTGCTGTCGACGAGGGCCTGCGCGATGGCGGTGGTGCCGCCGGCGTAGTCGGGGTGCTCGAAGACGCCCACCGGGCCGTTCCAGAAGACGGTCTCGGCGTCCGTGATCTTCGACGCGTACAGCTCGCGCGTCTTGGGGCCGATGTCCAGGCCCTCCTTGTCGGCGGGGATCTTGTCCGCGTCGACGGTCTCGAAGTTCGCCGGGGTCTTGCCCTTGAGGTCGGGGAACTCCGCGGAGACCAGCACGTCGACCGGCAGGACCAGCTCGACGCCGTTCTTCTCGGCGCGCTGCATGTACTCCGTGACCTTGTCCACCTGGTCCTTCTGGAGCAGGGAGATGCCGACCTCGTAGCCCTTGGCGTACAGGAAGGTGTACGCCATGCCGCCGCCGATGAGGATGCGGTCGGCCTTGCCGAGCAGCTCGTCGATGACGGCGAGCTTGTCGGAGACCTTGGCGCCGCCGAGCACGACCACGTAGGGCCGCTTGACCTCGTCGGTGAGCTTCTTCAGGACGCCGACCTCGGTGGCGATCAGGTAGCCGGCCGCGTGCGGGAGGCGGGCGGGCAGGTCGAAGACCGAGGCGTGCTTGCGGTGGACGGCGCCGAAGCCGTCGCCGACGTAGACGTCGGCGAGCCCGGCGAGCTCGTCCGCGAACGCGCCGCGCTCGGCGTCGTCCTTCGAGGTCTCGCCGGCGTTGAAGCGCAGGTTCTCGATGACGGCGACCCGGCCGTCATCGAGGGCCGCGACGGTCTCCCTGGCGGAGGCACCGACGGTGTCGGTGGCGAACGCGACGTCCTGGCCGAGCAGTTCGCCGAGGCGCTCGGCGGCCGGGGCGAGCGAGAACACCGGGTCCGGGGCGCCCTTGGGGCGGCCCAGGTGCGAGGCTACGATCACGCGGGCGCCGGCCTCGGCGAGCGCCTTGACGGTCGGCAGCACGGCGCGGATGCGGCCGTCGTCGGTGATGGTGCCCTCGGCCAGCGGCACGTTCAGGTCCGCGCGGACGAAGACCCGCTTGCCCGTGACGCCCTCGGAGAGGAGTTCGTCGATCGTCTTCATACTGTTTCTGACTCCTTTGAGCCCTTTGCTGAAGGGCGAGGAAGGGGAACGGGGCAAACAACAGGGCCCGTGCTGCGCGTCGTTGCGCTGCCCGGACCCTGTGCTCACATCGTGGTGCCTTGCCCTATGGACTTAGAGCTGACCGCCCACGAAGACGGTGAGGTCGACGAGGCGGTTGGAGTAGCCCCACTCGTTGTCGTACCAGCCGACGACCTTGACCTGGGTGCCGTCCTGAACCATGGTCAGGGACGAGTCGAAGGTGCAGGAGGCCGGCCAGTTGACGATGTCCGAGGAGACGATCGCGTCCTCGGTGTAGTCGAGGATGCCCTTGAGCTGGCCCTCGGCGGCCTTCTGGAAGGCGGCGTTGATCTCTTCCTTGGTGGTCTCGCGGGAGAGCTCCAGGACGAGGTCGGTGACCGAGCCGGTGGGGACCGGGACGCGCATGGCGATGCCGTCCAGCTTGCCCTTGAGCTGCGGGAGGACCAGCGCGGTGGCCTTGGCGGCACCGGTGGAGGTCGGGATGATGTTCTCGGCGGCGGCGCGGGCGCGGCGCAGGTCCGAGTGCGGGAAGTCCAGGATGCGCTGGTCGTTCGTGTACGCGTGGACCGTCGTCATCATGCCCTTGACGATGCCGAAGTTCTCGTCGAGGACCTTGGCCATCGGCGCCACGCAGTTGGTGGTGCAGGAGGCGTTGGAGATGACGTGGTGGTTGGCCGCGTCGTACTTGTCCTGGTTGACGCCCATCACGATCGTGATGTCCTCGTCCTTGGCCGGAGCCGAGATGAGGACCTTCTTCGCGCCGGCGGCGATGTGCTTGGCGGCGTCGGCCTTCTTCGTGAAGATGCCGGTCGACTCGATGACGATGTCGGCACCCAGCTCGCCCCAGGGGAGGTTCGCGGGGTCGCGCTCGGCGAAGGTCTTGAAGGTGTTGCCACCGACGGTGATGGTGTTCTCGGTGTGGCTGACCTCGGCCTTGAGGCGGCCCAGAATCGTGTCGTACTTGAGCAGGTGAACCAGGGTGGCGTTGTCAGTCAGGTCGTTGACACCGACGATCTCGATGTCCGCCCCCTGCTCAAGGAGCGCCCGGAAGTAGTTGCGGCCGATACGGCCAAAACCATTGATGCCTACGCGGATCGTCACGAACCGATCTCCTCGTTGGTGTGCCGGTCTGTCACCCGGCGAGCTGTATGGGATGTCCCCGACCGCCTACGACCCTACCTCTCCGTGAGCCCTGTGGTGACATCGACAGCCTCCGGAAACTCCCGCGGCTGCCTGTGCAGGCCCACTGGGCGGCCCGTACCGGGGTACCGGTACGGGCCGCCGGGGACTTCGTCCCCGTCACTCAGAGTCAGCGGCGGAGCGAGCGGAGCGCCTTACCGATGAGTACCGATCGATCAGCGGCCGCGGACACGTGCTCCAGGCCGAAACCGAGGAGAACGGTGTCACGCGTTGTGACCGCCGCATGGGACTTGAACAGCTCGCCCGCGCGGGACCAGTCGCCCGGAACGTCGGGGCTTCCGGCAGGCGAGCCCTGCGCCGTCCACACCCCGAGCGAGGTCTCGAAGCCCTCGCTCTCCTTCTCCGCTCCCCCGGTGAAGAGCTTGGCCTCGTCCGCGAAGACGCCGCGGCCGCCGGAGCCCGGGTCGGAGACGTACGACAGCGCCAGCTCCACCTTGCGGCCCGCGTAGGCGCTCAGGTCGAAGGCGACCTGCTTCCAGCCGCCGGAGGAGCCGGTGAAGCTGTTCCAGGCGCCGCTGGTGCCGCTCGCCTTGCAGCCGCCGGCCTCGACGCTCAGGTAGTGGCGCAGGAAGGGGTGGCCGTTGACGAAGAACCCGGCCCCGCACTCCTCGGGCACCGTGGTGCTGCTCTGGCCCGACGCCTCGGGCAGCGTGGTCCAGTCGTCGCCGCCCGCCGTGTGGGCCTCCAGGACGGCGTGGTCGTAGCCCGGCTCGGTGTTCCAGTTGAGCGCGAACCGCAGCTCCGGCTTGTCGGCCGCGGAGACCCCGGTCAGGTCGACGGTGCGGACGAGGCGCTTCCAGTCGTCGTCCTCGTGCGTGGCCGCGGCCATCCACGAGCCGGTGTGGGGGGCGTACGGGTTCACGACCCCGGCGTACCGGCCGCCCTGCGCGCTGCGGAACTGCGGGAACTGCGCCGGAGCGAGGGTGTCGGAGGTGACGGTGTACGCGCCCGGGGCGTTGAGCGGGTTCCCGGCGGCGTCACCGAGCCCGCCGCCGGCGCCGGCGAGCGCACCGGCTCCGGCGAAGCCGTTGGCCCCGCGCGCGGCGGTCCGGCCGTAGGCGCCCAGCCAGTACTGGCTGAAGTCGTTGGTCGTGGCGCGGCCGACCTGGGCGCTGCCGCCCGCGAGCTCACCGGCCTCGATCAGCTTGCCGCCCTCGTTCAGGTAGGCCCGGACGGCCAGCTGGGTGGGTCCGCCGGGGGCCTGGGCGCCCGTGTAGTGGACCGCGGTGCGGAAGTGCGACAGGACGCCCAGGGGGTGCGGCGCGCCCTTCACGGCGACGTCCCAGACGACCGCGGAGCGGCCGTTGGCGCGCAGCGCGTCGACGTACGACTGCGCGTGCTGCGCGGCGGCGCCCTCCTCGGCGATCACGAGGACGTCCGCACGCGGCCGCTGTTCCACGGTGTACGTGAAGTAGTTGCCGGCGACGTGCTTGCCCGCCCGGGTGCGGCCGGTGAACCAGACCTCGACGGTGTCGCCCTGTCCGGCGCCGCGGACCGAGGCCCGGTACTCGTCGAACCGGATGTTGTCCTCGCCGCCGTAGACCTCGCCGCCCTTCCAGGGCTTGAGGTCGGCGCGGTGCGTACGCCCGCCGTTGATGCGGTAGTTGAGCTGCTTGTCGCGCAGGGACTTGCGGGCCGTGACGGCGACCGGCTGGGCGCCGCCGCGGGCGTAGGAGGCGGTGAACCGGTCCGGGGTGAAGTCGGGGGCGGTCATGCCCACCGAGGACGACGCCCGGTCGGGGTGCGAGGCGGTCTCGGCGACCGACAGCGCGAAGGGGACGTTCTTGGCGAACTCCGCCTGGATCAGCTTCTCGTCGTCGGGGAAGTTGAAGCCGGACTGGCAGTCCTGCGGCTTCCACGCGTCGTCGGGGTCGATGGCGGAGGCGGTCTGGCAGGTCGTCATCTCCGGCGTGAACATCATGATGCCGTTGACGTTGCCCGCGTGGCCGTCGGCCTCGCCGTTGGTGGTGTACAGCTCGGAGGAGACCTGGGGGTAGTAGCCGGGGACGGCCGGCTTCTCCGGGGTGCCGGCGAGTGCCTTGTAGAGCACGTCGTCGGGGGTCGGGGTGGCGACCTGCCAGCCCACGCCGTAGAGGATCAGCTCGGCGGCGGAGTGGTAGTTGATGCCGTACTCGAAGCCGATGCGCTTCTGGAAGCGGTCGAGGGCGGTGGTCTCGGGCTCGGAGTTGGGTCCGGTTCCGCGGAAGGTCTCGCTGAACGGGCTGGGCGAGGAGCCCTCGTTGTCGTAGCCCCACTTGTAGGCGAAGTTCCGGTTGAGGTCGACGCCGTCGGCGCTGGTGTGCTTGCCGTCGCCGTTGTTGTCGCGCATGTTCTTGCGCCACAGCCGCTCGCCGTCGGCGGCGTGCGTGTAGTCGTAGCCGTCCGGGTTGGCGGAGAGCAGGAACCACAGCTCGGTGCCGTTGACCAGGTTGGTGACGCGCCGGTCCTTGCCGTAGTTGTCCAGGTAGTGGTGCATCAGCCGCCGGGTCATCTCGGGGGTGATCCACTCCCGGGCGTGCTGGTTGGACATGTACAGCACGGAGGGCTTGGCGCCGTCCTTGGTCTTGCGGGCGTTCTTGGTGACCTTGAGGGCGAGGATGTCCTTGCCCTGGACGGTCTTGCCGATGGAGACGACCTTGGTCAGGCCGGGGTTGGCCTGCGCGGTCCGCAGGAGCTCCTCCTTCAGGCCCCCCGCACCGCTGTACGGGCGGAAGACCCCGTCCCCGGCCGCGCGGGCGCGGGCGGCGTTCTTCTGGGGGATCCGGCGCTCGGCGAGCCGGACGCCCCGGGCGCCGAGCGCCCTGGCCTGGGCGCCGGTGAGGAACAGCTCGACGCGGGCGGTGCCCTTGGCCGGCGGGCGCTCGCTCAGCTCGTGGGCGTCCTGGCCGGCGGCGAGGACGAGCGGGACCTGTTCCCGCGTGATGTCGGCGTCGTAGACCCGTACCTCGTCGGCAGCGGGTGCGGTGCCGTTGCTGCTGCTGCCTGGCTGTGCCTGGGCCACCGGTACGGCGGCCATGGATCCGAGGACGAGTGCGCTGGCGGCGAGGATCGATCTCGCGCGGTGCCTCATGGGCCCCCCTGGGCGTTGTCTGCCACGAAAGCGGTCGGACGTAAGGCTCACGACCCCACATGACCATGTCAATACGGCATGCCGTAATACGTCCGAGCGCACCCGAAGGGGCCTACGCGGGACGTGCGCAGGCCCCTTCGGCGGGACGGGGTCCGGACGGGGGGTCCGGGGAGGGCGGGCCGGGGCCGTCAGCCGGCCATGTTGTCGGCCATTTCCTCGGTGAGGTTCGACTCGGTGCCGGGGATGCCCAGGTCCTGGGCGCGCTTGTCGGCCATGGCCAGCAGGCGGCGGATCCGGCCCGCGACCGCGTCCTTGGTCAGTGGCGGGTCGGCCAGGGCGCCCAGCTCCTCCAGGGAGGCCTGCTTGTGTTCCATGCGGAGCCGGCCGGCCGCGGCGAGGTGCTCGGGCACCTCCTCGCCGAGGATCTCCAGGGCGCGCTGCACCCGGGCGCCGGCGGCGACGGCGGCGCGCGCGGAGCGGCGGAGGTTGGCGTCGTCGAAGTTGGCCAGGCGGTTGGCGGTGGCGCGGACCTCGCGCCGCATCCGGCGCTCCTCCCAGGCCAGGACGGATTCGTGGGCGCCGAGGCGGGTGAGCAGGGCGCCGATCGCGTCGCCGTCGCGGACCACGACGCGGTCCACGCCGCGCACCTCGCGGGCCTTGGCCGCGATGGAGAGCCGGCGGGCGGCGCCCACCAGCGCCAGGGCGGCCTCGGGACCCGGGCAGGTCACCTCCAGCGAGGAGGACCGGCCGGGCTCGGTGAGCGAGCCGTGCGCCAGGAAGGCACCGCGCCAGGCCGCCTCGGCGTCACAGGTGGCCCCGGAGACCACCTGCGGGGGAAGACCCCGGATGGGACGGCCGCGGCCGTCCACGAGGCCGGTCTGGCGGGCCAGCTGGTCGCCGCCCGCGACGACCCGTACGACGTATCTGCTGCCGCGGCGCAGGCCGCCCGGAGCCATCACGACGAGGTCCGAGGAATGGCCGAAAATCTCCAGGATGTCCTTGCGCAGCCGGCGCGCCGCGATGCCGGTGTCCAGTTCCGCCTCGATCACGATGCGGCCGCTCACCAGGTGCAGGCCGCCCGCGAACCGAAGGATCGCCGAGACCTCCGCCTTCCTGCAGCAGGTCCGGGTGACGGGAAGCCGGGAGATCTCATCCTTCACCGCTGCCGTCATCGCCATGGGCCGATCCTTCCATGCATCCGAAAAATACGGTCGTACGCGGCGGCCAGCAGCTCCGGGTCGTGCTTCGGAGAGCCGTCCTGCCTGGCCACGGGCGCCAGCTCGACCGCGGCACCGAAGCGTTTGGCGGCATCGGCGAGGGACTCGCGGTCGGGCACGGCGGCCTCGTCGGCCAGCACCACGTCCAGGGCGAGTTTAGGGGCGTGTCGGGCCAAAACCTCCAAATGACGTTGCGGAGAGAAGCCCTCTGTTTCGCCGGGCTGCGGGGCGAGGTTCAGCGAGAGCACCCGGCGGGCCTTGGTCTCGATGAGCGCGTCGAGCAGCTGCGGCACCAGCAGGTGCGGGATCACGGAGGAGAACCACGACCCCGGGCCGAGGACCACCCAGTCCGCGTCGAGCACCGCCTCGACCGCCTCCGGCACCGCCGGCGGGTCGTGCGGTACGACGTGGACGGACTGGACCTCCCCGGGGGTGAGGGCGACCGTGGCCTGCCCGCATACGGTGTCCACGTCGTCCGGACGGGCCGGGTCGTGCCCCCTGACCAGGGCCTGGAGCTCCAGCGGGACCGCCGACATGGGCAGCACCCGGCCCTGGGCGCCCAGCAGCCTGCCGACCAGGTCGAGCGCGCTGACGTGGTCGCCCAGCTGCTCCCACAGGGCGACGATCAGCAGATTGCCGACCGCGTGGCCGTGCATCTCGCCCTTGGACTGGAAGCGGTGCTGGATGACCCGGGACCAGGTCTGGCCCCAGTCGTCGTCGCCGCACAGCGCGGCGAGCGCCTTGCGCAGGTCACCGGGCGGGAGCACGCCGAGCTCCTCCCGGAGCCGGCCGCTGGACCCGCCGTCGTCGGCGACCGTGACCACGGCGGTCAGGTCGCCGGTGATCCGCCGCAGGGCGGCGAGGGAGGCCGACAGGCCCATGCCCCCGCCGAGCGCGACGACCTTGGGCTGGGCGCCGCGCTTGCGGGCAGCCCGGGGGGCGGTCTCGCCGCGCCCCGGGGTCAGCATCCGCAGCCGGCGCAGCCGCAGGCTCCTGCCGGTCACTCGCGCCCCATGTCCCGGTGTACGACGACGGTCTCGACTCCCTCGGAGGCGAGGCGGGCGGCGAGCTTCTCGGACATGGCGACACTGCGGTGCTTGCCGCCCGTGCAGCCCACCGCGATGGTCACGTACCGCTTGCCCTCGCGGCGGTAGCCGGCGGCGATCAGCTGGAGGAGCTCGGCGTAGCGGTCGAGGAACTCCTTGGCGCCGGGCTGGTTGAAGACGTAGCCCGACACTTCCTCGTTCAGACCGGTGAACGGGCGCAGCTCCGGGACCCAGTGCGGGTTGGGGATGAAGCGGCAGTCGACGACGAGGTCGGCGTCGACGGGCAGGCCGTACTTGTACCCGAAGGACATGACGGTGGCCCGCAGCTCGGGCTCCTCGTCGCCCGCGAACTGGGCGTCCATCTTGGCGCGCAGCTCGTGCACGTTCAGGCTGGAGGTGTCGATCACCAGGTCGGCGTCGCCGCGCAGCTCGCGCAGCAGGTCGCGCTCGGCGGCGATGCCGTCGACGATGCGCCCGTCGCCCTGGAGCGGGTGGGGGCGGCGGACCGACTCGAAGCGGCGGACCAGCGCGTCGTCCGAGGACTCCAGGAAGACGATGCGGCGGGTGACGCCGCGGCCGTCGAGTTCGGAGAGGGACTCGCGCAGGGCGTCGAAGAACTGCCGGCCGCGCACGTCGACGACGACGGCGATGCGGGCGACGTTGCCCTGGGAGCGGGCGCCCAGCTCCACCATGGTCGGGATCAGCGCCGGGGGGAGGTTGTCGACGACGAACCAGCCGAGGTCCTCCAGGCACTTCGCGGCCGTACTGCGGCCGGCTCCGGACATGCCGGAGATGATCACCAGCTCGGGGATGGCCGCCTCGGCGGCCCCGCCGGCCTCCACGCTCGTGCCCGTACTCACCTGTTCTCCGTCCCGGTCGTGCGTTGTTCCGTCGTGCTCGGTCATTGCTCGGTCCCCCGTTCGGCTGAGGTCCCCGCGGGCGCGGGGGTCTCATCCTCAATGATCTCTCCTGTCGCCGTGTTGACGGCAGGAACGGCAGGAGCCGCCTGGGCGAGTGCCGCGGCCACGGTCTCGGCCGTCTTGCGGCCTATGCCGGGGACCTCGCAGATCTGGTCGATTGTCGCCTGCCGGAGCCGCTTCACCGAACCGAAGTGCTTGATCAAGGCCTGCTTGCGGGTCTCGCCCAGGCCGGGCACGGCGTCCAGCGGGCTCGCCTTGATGCGCTTGCCGCGCTTGCTGCGCTGGTACTGGATGGCGAAGCGGTGAGCCTCGTCACGCACCCGCTGGAGCAGGTAGAGGCCCTCGCTGGTGCGCGGCAGGATCACCGGGTCGTCCTCGCCTGGGAGCCAGACCTCCTCCAGGCGCTTGGCGAGCCCGCAGACGGCCACGTCGTCGACGCCGAGCTCGTCCAGGGCGCGCTTCGCGGCGGCGACCTGCGGCTGTCCGCCGTCGACGACGACCAGCTGAGGCGGGTACGCGAAGCGCCGCGGCCGCCCGTCGTCCCCGGCCGGGGAATCGTCGGAGGGGCCGTCGGCGTCCTCGGGCGCCCACTCCCCCGTCTTCAGCTTCTCCTGGAGGTAGCGGCGGAAGCGGCGGGAGACGACCTCGTGCATGGAGCGGACGTCGTCCTGGCCTTCGAAGGAGCGCACCTGGAAGCGGCGGTACTCGCTCTTGCGGGCGAGGCCGTCCTCGAAGACGACCATGGAGGCGACGACGTCCTCGCCCTGGAGGTGGGAGATGTCGAAGCACTCGATGCGCAGCGGGGCGCCGTCGAGGCCGAGGGCCTCGGCGATCTCCTCCAGGGCCCGCGAGCGGGTGGTGAGGTCGCTGGCGCGCTTGGTCTTGTGCAGCGCCAGGGACTGCGCGGCGTTCCGCCGGACCGTCTCCATCAGGTCCTTCTTGTCCCCGCGCTGCGGGATGCGCAGGCTGACGCCGGACCCGCGGCGCCCGGCCAGCCACTCCGCGAGGGCGGGCGTGTCCTCGGGCAGTGCGGGGACCAGGACCTCCTTGGGGACGCCCTCGCCCTTCTCCTCGCCGTACAGCTGCTGGAGGGCGTGCTCGACGAGCCCGGCGGTGTCGACGGCCTCGACCTTGTCGGTGACCCAGCCGCGCTGGCCGCGCACCCGGCCGCCGCGGACGTGGAAGATCTGGACGGCCGCCTCCAGCTCGTCCTCGGCGACGGCGATGATGTCCGCGTCGGTGGCGTCGGCCAGCACGACGGCGTTCTTCTCCATGGCGCGGCGCAGCGCCCCTATGTCGTCGCGGAGCCGGGCTGCCTTCTCGTACTCCATCTCCTCCGCGGCCGCGTGCATCTCCTTCTCCAGCCGGGAGAGGTAGGTGCCGGTGCGGCCGGCCATGAAGTCGCAGAAGTCCTCGGCCAGTTCGCGGTGCTCCTCGGGGGTGACGCGGCCGACGCAGGGCGCGGAGCACTTGCCGATGTAGCCGAGGAGGCAGGGGCGGCCGATCTGGGCGGAGCGCTTGAACACCCCGGCGGAGCAGGTGCGGACGGGGAAGACCCGGAGCATCAGGTCGACGGTCTCGCGGATGGCCCAGGCGTGGCCGTACGGGCCGAAGTAGCGCACGCCCTTCTTCTTGGGGCCGCGCATGACCTGGACGCGGGGGTACTGCTCGTTGAGCGTGACCGCGAGGGAGGGGTAGCTCTTGTCGTCCCGGTACTTGACGTTGAACCGGGGGTCGAACTCCTTGATCCAGGAGTACTCCAGCTGCAGCGCCTCGACCTCGGTGGAGACGACGGTCCACTCGACGGCGGCGGCGGTGGTCACCATCGTCGCGGTGCGGGGGTGGAGGTTCGCCACGTCCTGGAAGTAGCTGGCCAGGCGCTGGCGCAGGCTCTTGGCCTTCCCGACGTAGATCACCCGGCGGTGCTCGTCACGGAACTTGTAGACCCCCGGGGAATCGGGGATCTGTCCCGGCTTGGGGCGGTAGCTGGAGGGGTCGGCCATGGCATCCACCCTACTTGCGGGCGATGACAACCGGACCGTGTCGCCACTCGGTGCGCACGGCGGCCGCAGCGGGCGCGCGGGCGCACCGCCGCCCGGGGCGGGGCCCCCCGGGGGGGGGGGGGGGGGGGGGGGGGGGGGGGGGGGGGGGGGGGGGGTGGTTGGGAGGGGGCGACAAAACATACCGG
>NZ_JBVJWO010000015.1:71588-82034 GCF_055602345.1 Streptomyces sp. NPDC037401 | reverse complement strand
GAACAGCACTACCTCCCCCCCCCCCTCCCCCCCCCACCCCCCACCCCACCCCCCCCCCCCCCCCCCCGCCCGGCCCGGCCCCCTGGTGGGGGGACCGGGCCGGGTGCCGGGTCGGGCGGTGCCGGGCCGTGCCGGTCGGGCAGTGACGACCGGCCGTGCCGGGTCAGGCCGTGCCGGGTCAGGCCGTGCCGGGTCAGGCCGTGGTGCCGGTGCGGCGGGAGCGCCGCACCGCGACGGCCCCGACCGCGCCGAGCGCCAGTGCGCCCGCGGCGGACGCGGCCCCGGTGGCGAGGGTCACGCCGGTACCGGACTCCGGCGCGGGGGCAGCGGGCTCCGCATACCCGCCGGCCTTGCCGGCCTCGGCGTACGCGGAGCCGGGGAGCTTGTCCCCGTACGCCGCGGCCACGCGGGCCCGGTACGCGCTCAGGGTGGTGCCCCGGGCGCCGACCGCGCGGACGGCGTCCTGGTCCAGGGGCAGCACCCTGGCGCCCTTGGTGACGTACCAGGCGTCGATCTGCGGCTCGCGGAAGACCGTGCCGCCGGGGAGCCGGCGGGCGCCCCGGGCGGCGTAGCGGAACTCGTCGTCCCCGGTCGCGATGTTCACGACCTGCCAGCCGGCGGGGGTCTTCGCCGTCCAGAGCGCGGCGAGCTGCCCGTCGGCGGAGACCGCCTTGCTGACGAGGAACTCGACGCGGGCGACGGGGGCGCCGGCCTTGCCCGCGACGAACTCCGGGGAGAGGTAGTGGACGGGGACGGCCCCGCCTTCGATCCGGGGCTTGGCCGCGGCCGTGGAGACCTTGCCCTCGCGGGCGAAGAACCGCGAGAGGGTGCCGAGGGTCGCGGGCGCGGCGGCGGCCCGGTGGGCCGCGGCGCGGCTCGCGGCATCGGCGGCCGGGGGGTGGGGGGTGGCGGCCGCGGCCTGGGGGGCGAGGGCGAGGAGGGCGGCGGCCGCGGCGCCGACTGCGGCAAGGGTCTTCGGGATCGTCCGGCTCATCGCGGTCACGCCCCGATCCGGTAGAGCGAGTGGGTCCAGGAGAACGAGCTGTTGTTCACGTACCAGGCGTGCGAGGCCCAGTTGTACCGGTCGCTGGAGGGCCACGGGTCACCCCAGTAGACCCAGCTGTCGGCGGTGTCGTAGCCGTAGATCACGTGCATGTGGCCGCCGCCGTTGGACCACTGGATCCGGGTCTCGATCGGGCGGTCGTAGTTGATCTCGGTCTGGACGGTGGAATAGCGCAGCCAGCCGTTGACGTAGGAGCCGGAGCTGATGCCGGCCCAGTTCAGGCCGGTCTGGACGTTGCCCAGCGTGGCCTGGTTGTTCGGGCAGTCGTAGCCCTGCTGGCGGTTGAACGCGGCGTTGCAGAACTGGTTCTGGGAGTAGTTGCGGCCGAACCACGTGGCGATGGTGTTGCCGCCCGCGGCCCAGCACCAGTTGGTCTTCTGCTGCGCCTGCATGGTGATGCCGAGTCGCTTGTAGGCCAGTGCGGCCGAGGCCGGCCGGGGCGCCTGCTGCCGGTCCTGCGGGGATCCACCGGCCGCGGCGGTTGCGGTGGCGGTGGGCAGGGCGAGCAGCAGGGCGGTGACGGCGGCGGCCAGGGACAGCCGCCGTTTGTTTCGGTTGCGCATCGCGTTCCTTCCAGGCGGGGGGTGGGGATCTGGAGGAGCGCGTCCGGACGCTGTGGAGGAGCATCAGGGTGTTGTCGCGATCAGGTCAACACGCTTCAATACACGGTGACATTGCAGTGTGAACGGCGAGACTGCGGTGTGAACGGCCACCGTCCTGCCACCTGGCCCCCGGGCGCCACCGGCGCGGTTCCCCGTCCTCTCCGCCGGACCGCACGTGAACGTTCACAGAGGAGTCGGCATGCGGCGGACCACTGGCCCCGGTGCGGCCACCGCGGGCGCCTGGGACAGGGCGGCCGACCCGGACGAGCTGGCGCAGCTGCTGCGCGGCGGCCCCTTCCACCTCGCCCTGCGGGCCGCCCTCGCCGTCCGCGGCCTGCCGCTGCACCGCGTCCAGCACCGGCTGGCGGCCCGCGGCATCAAGGTCGGCGTGACCAGCCTCAGTTACTGGCAGCAGGGTGCACGGCGCCCGCAGCGGGCGGAGTCCCTCAAGGCCGTACGCGCCCTGGAACAGATACTGGAGCTGCCCGACGGGGCTCTCGTCCGGCTGCTGGAACCCGCAGCCACGGCGGCCGACACGGCCCGGCCGGCCGCCCGTTCCTACCGCTCGCTGGTCGCCGCCGGGGCCGCCGTGGAGCAGCTGCTGGCCGGGCTGGAGGTCCCCGCCGACGGCGGTCTGCACACCGTCATACACCACGAGCGCGTACGCATCGGCCCCGGCCGCGAGCTCCAGGGCCGCGAGTCCCAGCAGGTGGTCCGGGCCCACCGCGACGGGATCGACCGCTACCTCGCCATCCACCACGGCGATCCGGGCTGCGACCCCTCACGGGTCGAGGCGCTCGCGCACGAGAACTGCCGTACCGGACGGGTCCGCTGGGACCGCCGGACCGGGGTGGTCGTGGCCGAGCTGCTGTTCGACGCCCGGCTGCGCTGCGGCGACACGTACGTCTTCGGGTACGGCTTCGAGGACGGCACGGGCGGCCACAGCGGCGAGTACGTCCGCGGCTTCAGCTACGCGGGCGGTCAGTACGTGCTCCAGGTCCGCTTCGACGAGGCGGCCCTGCCGGTACGGTGCCGCCGCTTCGCCCGGTCCGCGCCGGACGCCCCGCGCACGGACCTGGCGGACCTCACCCCCAACGGCCGCCACCGCGCCGTCCACCTCGTCGAACAGGGCGTACGGCGCGGCCTGCTCGGCATCGCCTGGGACTGGGACTGAGAGGCCGGGGACCGAGATGCCGGGGGCCGGGGCCCGGGTGGCTGACCGCCGGCGGGCGGGGACTACCCCGCGATGAGCCGGCCTCCTTCGGCCTTGACCGGCACCTCGGGCAGCGGGTCGGTGGCCGGACCCCGGAGCACCTTGCCCGTCGTGACGTCGAAGCGGCTGCCGTGGCAGGGACAGTTCCCCTCGCCGTCCTCGATCTTGTCCAGCACGCAGCCGGCGTGGGTGCACTGGGCGCTGAAGGCCTTGTACTGGCCCTCGGCCGGGCAGCTCACGAGCAGCTTGCGCTCGCGGAACAGCTTGGAACCGCCGACCGGGACGGCGGAGGCCGCACCGAGCTCGACCGGGGCGGTCGGGGTCGCGGGCGTGCCGCCCCCGCTGTTCGTCTCGGTGGAGCAGGCCGCCAGCGTCATGCCGGCCCCGGCCAGCGCGGCTCCCTTCAGCACGGTACGGCGGGCGGCTGACTGCTCGGACATGAGTTCTCCACACAGGGGGACGGACGGGCGGGTCCTCCCGACGATACCGGGGCGGGCCGCATGGGATACCGTCCCCCGGTGATCGTCGTCGGCGGAGAAGCCCTGATCGACCTGGTACCGGCACCCGCGGGAGCACTGCTGCCCCGCCCCGGCGGCGGTCCGTACAACACCGCGCTCGCGCTGGGACGGCTCGGGGCCCCGGCCGCCTTCTGCTCGCGCGTCTCCACGGACGGCTTCGGGGACACCCTGCTCGCCGGACTGCGGGACGCCGGAGTGGACCTGTCGCTCGTCCAGCGCGGCCCGGAGCCGACCAGCCTGGCGGTGGCCTCGGTCGGCGAGGACGGTTCCGCAGCCTACGGCTTCTACACCTCGGGTACGGCCGACCGGCTCTTCGCCCTGCCCCCGGCCCTGCCCGCCGCGGCCCGGGCACTGGCGCTCGGTACCTGCTCCCTGGTCCTGGAGCCGGGCGCGAGCGCCTACGAGGCGCTGCTGCGCCGGGAGTCGGGGCGCGGCCTGCTCACCCTGCTCGACCCGAACATCCGGCCGGGCCTGATCCCGGACCCGGCGGCCTACCGGGCCCGCTTCCTGTCCTGGCTGCCGTACGTCTCCGTGCTGAAGCTCTCCGAGGAAGACGCCCGGTGGCTGGGCGGCGGGGTGGACCGCTGGCTGACCGCGGGCCCGTCGGCCGTGGTGCTCACCCGCGGCGGGGCGGGCATGTCGGTGACGACCCGTTCCGGGGAGGAGTACGCCGTGCCGGCCTGCCGGGTCGAGGTCGCGGACACCATCGGCGCGGGCGACACCGTCAACGCGGCGCTGCTGCACCGGCTTTCGGGGCCCGGACCGTGGGACTGGCCCGCGACCCTGGCCTTCGCGGCCCGCGCTGCCGCCGTGACCTGCACCCGTCCCGGTGCGGACCCGCCCTACGCGTCCGAGCTGTAGGGAGGGACCGCATCGGGACGGACCCGGGCGGCCGGCTCGCCGACCGGGTGTCAGGCCTTGCGGGCCCGGGTGGCCTTCTTGGCGGGTGCGGCCTTCGCCGGAGCGGCCTTCTTCGCGGCGGCGCCGGACTTCGTGGCGGCCGAGGCGGACTTCGCCGCGGCCGTCTTGCGCGCAGCCGTCTTCTTCGCCGCCGTCTTCCCGGCCGCGGACGGGGCCGGGGACACGTCGGCGTCACTGACCCGGTCCGCGCCCAGGACGTCCCGCAGGAACTTGCCCGTGTGGCTCGCGCCCACGGAGGCGACCTGCTCCGGGGTGCCCTCGGCCACCACCAGACCGCCGCCGCTGCCACCCTCCGGGCCCATGTCGATGACCCAGTCCGCCGTCTTGATCACGTCGAGGTTGTGCTCGATGACGATGACGGAGTTGCCCTTGTCGACCAGGCCGGACAGCACCTTGATCAGCTTCGAGATGTCCTCGAAGTGCAGACCCGTCGTCGGCTCGTCGAGCACGTACACCGTCCGGCCCGTCGAGCGCTTCTGGAGCTCCGAGGCCAGCTTGACGCGCTGCGCCTCGCCGCCCGACAGGGTCGGCGCCGACTGGCCGAGCCGGACGTATCCGAGTCCGACCTCGTGCAGCGTGCGCAGGTGGCGCGCGATCGTGGGCACCGCCTCGAAGAAGCCCAGCGCTTCCTCGATCGGCATGTCCAGCACCTCGGCGATGGACTTGCCCTTGTAGTGGACCTCCAGCGTCTCGCGGTTGTAGCGCGCGCCGTGGCAGACCTCGCACGGCACGTACACGTCCGGCAGGAAGTTCATCTCGATCTTGATGGTGCCGTCGCCGGAGCAGTTCTCACAGCGGCCGCCCTTCACGTTGAAGGAGAAGCGGCCGGGCAGGTAGCCGCGGACCTTCGCCTCCATCGTCTCGGCGAACAGCTTGCGGACGTGGTCGAAGACGCCGGTGTACGTGGCGGGGTTGGACCGCGGGGTCCGGCCGATCGGGGACTGGTCGACGTGCACGACCTTGTCCACCAGGTCGTCGCCGTCCACCCGGGTGTGCCGGCCGGGCACCGAGCGGGCGCCGTTCAGCTCGCGCGCCAGGTGCGTGTACAGGATGTCGTTGACCAGGGTGGACTTGCCGGAGCCCGAGACGCCCGTGACCGCCGTGAGCACGCCCAGCGGGAAGGACACGTCGATGTCGCGCAGGTTGTTCTCCCGCGCGCCGTGGACGGTCAGCCGGCGCTCGCCGTTCACCGGCCGGCGGGCGTCGGGGATCCCGATGGACCTCTTCCCCGACAGGTACTGCCCGGTCATCGACTCGGTGTTCTTCAGCAGCTCCTTCAGCGAGCCGCTGTGCACGACCTTGCCGCCGTGCTCGCCGGCGCCGGGGCCGATGTCCACGACCCAGTCGGCGACCTTGATGGTGTCCTCGTCGTGCTCCACGACGATCAGGGTGTTGCCCATGTCCCGCAGCCGCACCAGCGTCTCGATCAGCCGGTGGTTGTCCCGCTGGTGCAGGCCGATCGAGGGCTCGTCGAGGACGTACAGCACGCCGACCAGACCGGAGCCGATCTGGGTGGCCAGCCGGATGCGCTGGGCCTCGCCGCCGGAGAGCGTGCCGGCCGCGCGGTTCAGGGAGAGGTAGTCGAGGCCGACGTCGACCAGGAAGCGCAGGCGTTCGTTGACCTCCTTGAGGACGCGCTCGGCGATCTTCTTGTCGCGGGCGTCGAGACGCAGCTCGCCGAGGAAGTCGGCGCACTCGCTGATCGACATGGCCGAGACCTCGGCGATGGACTTCTCCATCACCGTCACGGCGAGCACGATCGGCTTGAGGCGGGTGCCTTCGCAGGTCGGGCAGTGCACCTCGCGCATGTAGCCCTCGAAGCGCTCGCGGCTGGAGTCGCTCTCGGCCTCCGAGTGCCGCCGCTTGACGAAGGGCACCGCGCCCTCGAAGGCGGTGGTGTAGGCCCGCTCGCGGCCGTAGCGGTTGCGGTAGCGCACCTGGATCTGCGTCTTGTGCCCGTACAGCAGGGCCTTGCGGGCGCGCTGCGGGAGCCCGGCCCAGGGAATGTCCGTACGGAAGCCGAGCTCCTCGGCGAGTGCGCCGACCAGCCGCTGGAAGTAGTCCTTGGTGTGGCCGAGGGACCAGGGCGAGACCGCTCCCTCGTCGAGGGACTTCTCCTCGTCCGGGATGATCAGCTCAGGGTCGACCTCCATGCGCGTGCCGATGCCGGTGCAGTCGGGGCAGGCGCCGAAGGGGGAGTTGAAGGAGAACGACCGCGGCTCCAGCTCCTCGAACGACAGGTCGTCGTACGGGCAGTAGAGGTGCTCGGAGAACATCCGCTCGCGCTCGGGGTCGTCGGCCGCGAGGTCGACGAAGTCGAGGATGACCATGCCGCCGGAGAGCCCGAGCGCGGTCTCCACGGAGTCCGTCAGCCGGCGCTTGGCGCTGTCCTTGACCGTGAGGCGGTCGACGACCACCTCGATGGTGTGCTTCTCCTGCTTCTTGAGCGTCGGCGGCTCGGAGAGCTGGATGGTCTCCCCGTCCACCCGGGCCCGGCTGTAGCCCTTGGTCTGCAGGTCCGCGAAGAGGTCCACGAACTCGCCCTTGCGCTCGCGCACCAGCGGCGAGAGCACCTGGAAGCGGCTGCCCTCGGGCAGTGCGAGGACCTTGTCGACGATCGCCTGCGGCGACTGCCGCGAGATCGGGCGGCGGCACTCGGGGCAGTGGGGCTTGCCGATGCGGGCGAAGAGCAGGCGGAGGTAGTCGTAGACCTCGGTGATCGTGCCGACCGTCGAGCGCGGGTTGCGCGAGGTCGACTTCTGGTCGATCGAGACGGCCGGGGACAGCCCCTCGATGAAGTCGACGTCCGGCTTGTCCATCTGGCCGAGGAACTGGCGGGCGTACGAGGACAGCGATTCCACGTAGCGGCGCTGACCCTCGGCGAAGATCGTGTCGAACGCGAGGGACGACTTGCCCGACCCCGAGAGCCCGGTGAAGACGATGAGCGAGTCGCGGGGCAGGTCGAGCGAGACGTTCTTGAGATTGTGCTCGCGTGCGCCGCGGACGATGAGACGGTCGGTCACGTCCGCACCTTTCTTGAGAGAGCCGGGGGACGGGGTCCCCTGTCCCAGGGTATGGGGGCGGCCACGGAAGTGTGCCGCGGTTCGAATTCCGAGCTTATAGCACGCGCATTCGATTTACGGTGCTCGGCGGCTTCCTTCACCCGAAGGAGTGGCGGCGCTATCGTCGGCCCCATGAACGATCACGTGCGCGACCTGGCATCCCTACGCGAAGCGACCGACCGGCTGCTGGCCGGGGTCGCGGCCCTGGACAACGCAGCCCTGGCCGAGGCGTCCCGCCTGCCCGGCTGGACGCGCGGCCACATCCTGGCCCACCTCTCCCGGAACGCCGACGCCCTCGTCAACGTGTTCGAAGGCCGTCCCATGTACATCAGCGGCGACGCCCGCGAGGCGGACATCGAGCGGGACGCACCCCGCCCCCTCGACGTGCACCTCGCCGACCTGCGCGAGAGCACGGCCCGCTTCCTGGCCACGTCCGACGCGCCGCAGGACTGGTCCCGGACCGTCGAGCTGCGCAACGGCGTGACCGACGCCGCCGCGAACGTCCCCTTCCGGCGCCTCATCGAGGTCGAGCTGCACCACGTCGACCTCGACATCGGCTACGAGCTCGAGCACCTCCCGCGGGACTTCACGGCCCGCGAGATCGCCTTCCTCGCCGACCGCTGGACCGGCCGCCCCGAGGTCCCCGCGGTCACCCTCGTCCCGTCGGACGGCGCCGGCCTCTGGCACACGGGCTCCGACGACGGCAAGCCCGTCACCCTGACCGGCACCTCCGCCGAGCTGCTCGGCTGGCTCGCCGGCCGCGGCGACAAGGGCGCCCGCCTGACCGTCGACGGCGACGGCCTGCCCCAGCTCCCCCCGCTATAGGCTGCCGTCATGACATACAGCGGAGCGGTGAAGGTCGGCGGTCCTGCGGATGTGCACGAACTCGCAGACCTGATGATTTCCAAGGTCGCGGTGGGTCCCATGGACAACAACGCGTACCTGCTGCGGTGCCGGGCCACCGGCGAGCAGCTGCTGATCGACGCGGCCGCCGAGGCGCACACCCTGCTCGCGCTCATCGGTGACGACGGCATCGCGTCCGTCGTCACGACGCACCAGCACGGTGACCACTGGGGCGCGCTCGAGGAAGTCGTCGCGGCGACCGGAGCGCGGACGTACGCGGGACGGCTCGACGCCGAGGGCATTCCCGTCGCCACCGACGTGGCGGTGGACGACGGCGACACGGTCACGGTCGGGCGGGTGTCGCTGACCGCGCGCCACCTCGTCGGCCACACTCCGGGCTCCATCGCCCTCGTGTACGACGACCCGCACGGCCACCCCCACGTCTTCACCGGCGACTGCCTCTTCCCCGGCGGCGTGGGCAACACCCGGGGCGACAAGGAGGCCTTCGCGTCCCTCCTGGACGACGTGGAGACCAAGCTGTTCGCCCAGCTGCCGGACGAGAGCTGGGTCTACCCGGGCCACGGCAAGGACACCACGCTCGGTGCCGAGCGGCCGCACCTGGCGGAGTGGCGCGAGCGCGGCTGGTGACCCCCCGGGCGGCCGGCTCCGGACCGGCCCCCGACTCTTGCCGACGACCCGCGGCCCGGGCGTTCCCGATCTTCCGGGAGCGCCCGGGCCGCGGCCTTGGGGCGCCGGGGGACGGGTACGGGGTACGGCGTCAAGGCCGGGTCCGGCGCAGTCCTTACGGCTGAGGAAGGCGCAATGCGCTCCGCGACCACCGGCCGGCCGGGTAGGTGGAGCTGCATGCACGATCACACCCCCGCCCCCGCCCGGCCGGGCATGCCGCGGCTGGCCGCCGCCGCGCTCGCCGGCACCGCCATCGAGTTCTACGACTTCTTCGTCTACGGCACCGCGGCCGCCCTCGTCCTCGGCCCGCTGTTCTTCCCGACCTTCTCCCCGCTCGCGGGGACCCTGGCCGCCTTCGGCACCTTCGCCGTCGGCTTCGTGGCCCGCCCGCTCGGCTCGGCCGTCTTCGGCCACATCGGCGACCGGTACGGACGGCGCCCGGTGCTCTTCGCCTCGCTGCTGCTCACCGGCCTCGCGACGGTCGCCGTCGGCTGCGTCCCCACGTACGCCTCGATCGGGGTCGCGGCCCCGGTCGTGCTTCTGGTGCTGCGCTTCCTCCAGGGGCTCGGGCTCGGCGGGGAGTGGGGCGGGGCGGTCCTGCTCACCGCCGAGCACGCCCCGGCCGGGCGGCGCGGGCTGTGGACGAGCTTTCCGCAGATGGGCCCGCCGGTGGGCTTCCTGCTCGCCAACGGCGTGATGCTGGGGCTGTCGGCCGCGCTCACCGACGCGCAGTTCCGCTCCTGGGGCTGGCGGGTGCCGTTCTGGGCGGCCGGGCTGCTGGCGGCCGGCGGACTGCTGCTGCGGGCCACGCTGGAGGAAACGCCGGAGTTCCGCAGGCTCGCGGAGTCCGGGGAGCGGGCGGACGCCCCGCTCAAGGAGGTCTTCCGGGGGCACTGGCGGCTGGTCCTGCTGACCGGCGGCGCACTGGCGACGGGGTACGCCGTCTTCTACTCGGTGACCACCTGGTCGCTGGCGTACGCGACCGAGCACCTCGGCGTCGGCCGGACGACGATGCTGGCGTGCATCATGGCGGCCGTCGCCCTCAAGGGGGTGACGACGCCCGCCTTCGCGCTGCTCGGCGACCGCTACGGGCGGCGGCCGCTGTGCCTGGCCGGCTGCGCCGCGGTGGCGGTGTGGATGTTCCCGATGGTCGCGCTGCTGGACACGGGCCGGCCAGTGGCGATGACCGTGGGCTTCACCGGTGCGCTGCTGGGCATGGTGACGATGTTCGCGGTGGTGGCGGCGTACCTGCCGGAGCTGTACGAGCCCCGGGTCCGCTGCACGGGCGCCGCCGTCGGCTACAACCTGGGCGGGGTGCTCGGCGGGGCGCTGACCCCGGTCGTGGCGACGGCGCTGGCGGACGGGGACGGGCCGCCGTGGGGCGTGGCGACCTATCTGACGGGGATCGCGCTGGTCAGCCTGTGCTGCTTCGCGCTGCTGCCGGAAACGGTGCCGGGGGGGGGGGGGGGCCCCCCCCGGCCGGTGCACTCCTGCCCCTCCAACCCCCGGCCAGGGCGCCCAAGAAACGCTTTTCTCT
>NZ_JBVJWO010000015.1:0-71578 GCF_055602345.1 Streptomyces sp. NPDC037401 | reverse complement strand
TGTGGGGGGGCGATTTTGTCTGCTCCTCCCTCCCCCCCCCTCCCCCCCCCCCCCCCCCCCCCCCCCCCCCCCCCCCCCCCCCCCCCACTGTCGACTGCCTGATGTCCGACCCGCGGGTCAGGCCTCCACGGAGTCCTTGTCCGCGGCGTCGTCGGCCCCGGCCTCGTTGGCGGCTTCGGCGGCCTTCGCGGCTTCGGCGGCCGCCTGCTTCTTCGAGGCGATGAGGCTGGTGATCGTGGTGATGACCAGCACGCCGCAGATGACCGTCAGGGAGAACGGGATGGAGATCTCCGGGACGTGCACGCCGCTCTCGTGCAGCGCGTGCAGCACGAGCTTGACGCCGATGAAGCCGAGGATGACCGACAGGCCGTAGCTGAGGTGGACCAGCTTCTTGAGCAGGCCGCCGATGAGGAAGTACAGCTGGCGCAGACCCATCAGCGCGAAGGCGTTCGCGGTGAAGACGATGTACGGGTCCTGGGTCAGGCCGAAGATCGCCGGGATGGAGTCGAGGGCGAACAGCACGTCGGTGGTGCCGATCGCGAGCATGACGACCATCAGCGGGGTCAGGATGCGCTTGCCGTTGTTGCGGATGAAGAGCTTGGTGCCGTGGTACTGGTCCGCGACGCCGAACTTCTTCTCGATGGACTTGAGGAGACGGTTCTCCTCGAACTCCTCGTCGTCCTCGTCGGCGCGCGCCTCCTGGATGAGCTTCCAGGCGGTGTAGATCAGGAACGCGCCGAAGATGTAGAAGACCCAGGCGAAGCTGGTGATGATCGCGGCACCGGCCGCGATGAAGATCGCACGCAGGACGAGGGCGATCAGCACGCCCACGAGCAGCACGCGCTGCTGGAGGTGGGAGGGCACCGAGAACTTCGCCATGATCAGGACGAAGACGAAGAGGTTGTCGACGCTCAGGGACTTCTCGGTGATGAAGCCGGCGAAGAACTCGCCCGACGCCTGGCTGTTGCCGAAGAACAGCAGGCCGAGGCCGAAGAGGACGGCGAGGACGATCCAGACGACCGTCCAGATGCCGGCTTCCTTGACCGACACGTCGTGCGGCTTGCGGCCGATGAAGAAATCGGCACCGATGAGGATGCCCAGACCGATGATGGTCAGCACCCAAAGGTTCAACGAAACGTCCACTACGCCTCCGGCAGATGGCTACGGCACAAGGTCAGCGTCATCGCTGCCGGAGGTCTCTTCCACCCTGGCGGCCGAAGGGGCCGCGGGCCGGCGCCCCGGGACCTATTGCGGTCCGTATTGACGGGAACACCGCGACAGGAGCTGTCAGGAGTACTCCCCTCCGCGCACACAAGAGTACCGGTGGGGGGCACCAAAGGTAAAGGGAAGGCCAAGGAACGGTCAGGGGACGGTCAGCAGCTGCCCGCCGGAGCTCAGTGGGCGCCCCCGGCGGACCCGCCTCCGCGGGCTGCCGCCACCTCCGCCAGCACCTGCTCCAGCACCGCGCTCCCCCGCGGCGGGAGGGCGGGCTCGAAGGTCCAGGCGTGGCCCACCCACGGGTCGGCGAGATGGTCGTCGGGTACGGGCGACAGCCGCAGCAGCGACCGCCAGAGCGGGTCCAGCAGCGGGCCGAAGGCCGAGGCCTCGTCACGGTCCGCGACCATCAGCAGGTGGACCCCGACCGCCGCCCCCTCGTCGGCGAGGTAGCGCAGGCGCGTGACGGCGCGCTCGTCGAAACCGTGGGGGAAGTCGTGCACGATGAGCAGCTGCTCCGCCGGGTCGAGGTCCGGCGGGAGGGCGTCGGAGGCGCCGCCGCGCAGCGCCATCTGGACCAGGTCCACGCGGCGTGTCAGCCGGGCGAGGACACCGGTCACCCCGGCGGCGCCCGCGGCGGGCGGCGCTGCGAGCACCCCGGCCCGCAGCAGCGGGGCGAAGGCCGCCGCGCCGGCCCCGGCCGGGTCGATCACGTGGACGCCGAGCCCGCCGGCGGGGTGCACGGCCAGCATCCGCACCGTGTGCGCGACGGCCGTCTCGAGGGCGGCCCGCCGCAGGGGTTCCGTGTCCATCGTCATCGCGGCCTCGGAGCCGGTGCGGCCGCTGTCGATCCACAGGCCGCGCTCCAGCGGCAGCCGGACCAGCATGGGGATGCGCAGGCCGGGGCGCTCCGGGAGGTGCAGGTCGCCCAGGCGCAGCGCCATCGGGGTCTCGGCGGGGGTCCGGTGGGCCTGCCACTGCGGCTGGTCCCAGCGGGCGAAGGCGGCGGGGAGGGCCGGTTCGACGACCTCCACCTCGGCGGCGAGCTGGGCGAGGTCGCGGTCGAGGACGGCGGCTGCCTGGGCGACGAGGTCGTCCCGGCGGGCCCGTGCGGTCTCGCGGGCGGCGTCCCCCGAGCTGCCGATCCTGCTGCGGGGGTCGGAGAGCGCCTGGTCGAGCTCCCGGTCCATGCGCGTGTCTGCGAAGTCCACGGCGCTGCGGTAGGCGGCGACGGAGCGCGCCAGGTCCTCGAACATGCCCCAGACCTGGTTGTGGAGCCGCTCCTCCATGGTCCAGCCGGAGGCGTCTCCGGCGACCGGGCGCGGGGGCTCGCCGGGGCGGGGCTCGGGGGCCTGCGGGGCGGGGGCGGGCGGTTCGGTGCGGGCGCGGCGCGGGTGGGCGTAGTCGATGGCGGGCGCCGGACCGGGGGTGCCGGGGTACGGGACGCCCGGGACGGGTACGGGGCCGGGCGGCTCCGCCGGACCGGCGGGCGGAGCCGGCTGTACGGGCGGGACGGACGGCGGCGCCGGCTGCTGCACGGGCGGGACCGGCCCGGGGGCCTGGGCGGCGGCGGTGTGCGGGCCCGGCGGCGGCACGGCGCCCGCGGGCTCGTGGCGGGCGGGCCCGGCCGGCGCGGGCTGCCCCGCCGTCTGGGCCGCGGAGGCGAGCGCGGCGGCCGCGGGGGCGGCCAGCCCGTGGTCGGCGAACAGGGCGGCGAGGCCGTCGGCGTAACCCTGGCCGACCGCCCGGACCTTCCACCCGCCCTGGCGCCGGTACAGCTCCAGCGCGACGACGGCGGACTCGGAGTCCAGTCCGGTGAGGGTGAAGCCGGCGATCTCCGCGCCGCCCGGGGCGGCGACGGCGAGGTACGGGGCCGCGACGGCCCCGAACCGGGCCGGTCCACCCGCCGGCAGCGCGAGCAGCACCGCGACCTGGTGGACGGCCGCCGGGACGGCGTCCAGGTCGACGGAGAGCAGGTGCCGGGCGGCCACGGACCCGGGCACCTGCACCCCGGGAAGCCGTGGCGCGCCCGGGTGGGCGAGCGACTCGGGCCCGGCGAGCCGGCCGTGCTCGTCGCCGAGCACGGCGCCGGCGAGCACCGCGGTGCCCGCCGAGACCCGGATCTCCACACGCGTCTGCGGCAGCGGGTGGTTCTGTCCCCGCACCAGCTCGGCCGTCATCGCCGCCCTACCCCCGTCGTCCTCGGTCGTACCGTGCTGCGCCCGCTGCCCTCAGAGGTGCGGGATGATCGCCGGCAGCAGGTCCTGGAAGGTCCGGCCGTTGGCGGCGTTGCCCAGGGCCGTCATCTGCCAGCCGCTGCCCGCCCGGTGGACCTTCGCCATGATCTGCGCCGTGTACTGGCCGCCGCCGTCCAGCGTGTAGCGCGCGAGCTCTTCGCCGTTCGTCTCGTCGACGATCCGGCAGAAGGCGTTCTCGACCTCCTGGAAGGTCTGGCCGGTGAAGGAGTTCACCGTGAAGACGATCTGGTCGACGTGCACCGGCACGCGCTGGAGGTCGACGAGGATGGCTTCGTCGTCCCCGCCCTGGCCGACACCGCCGACCAGGTTGTCCCCGGTGTGCCGGACCGAGCCGTCCTCGCTGATCAGGTGCCGGAAGAAGACCACGTCGACGGGCTGCTTGTCCGCGAAGAGCACGGCCGAGGCGTCGAGGTCGATCTCACGGGTGCGCGACCCGAACAGCCCGCGGCGCTTGGCCGCCTGCCATCCGAGGCCCATCCGCACTGCGGTCAGGGATCCCCCGCCGGACTTCTCCAGGCTGATGGCCTGACCCTTGGTCATGTTGACCGTCACGCGCTGTCCCCTCTCCTAGCGATCCTTGCGGTCCTGGCGATCTTGCAGCCCGCAGTCGTGCGGGTCCTGCAGTCCTTGCGGGTGTTGCGGTCCCCGCGCAGCTGCGACCTGCGGGCGGCCTGCCGTCCCAACCCTACGCAGCGGCACCGCCCGCGGGCCCGACCGGTTTGATTCTGTGTCTCTCCTGAGACACAGTGCCGAAACCCGCCGGGCGGTACGCGCCGTGCGGTCAGGCGAGACCGGCCTCCCTCATCTGGCGCAGCTCCTTCTTCAGTTCGCTCACCTCGTCGCGGATCCGGGCCGCGACCTCGAACTGGAGCTCTGCCGCCGAGGCCCGCATCCGCTCGGTCATCTCCTCGATCAGCGCGGCCAGTTCGGCGGCCGGACGGTCGGTGGGCACGGCCGCCTGGCCGCCCTTCGCACCCTTGGCGGCCTTGCCGCCCTTCGCGGCGCCCTTGGCGGCCTTCCCGCCGAGTGCCGGCACCGGGGCCTTGGCGCCCTTGCCCTCCTTGGCCTGCCGGTAGCCCGAGCCGAGGAGCTCCTCGGTGTCGACCTCCTCGCGCGCGATCGTCGCCACGATGTCGTTGATCTTCTTGCGCAGCGGCTGCGGGTCGATGCCGTTGGCGGTGTTGTACGCGACCTGCTTCTCGCGGCGGCGGTTGGTCTCCTCGATGGCCTTCTCCATCGCGGGGGTCATCTTGTCCGCGTACATGTGGACCTGGCCGGAGACGTTGCGGGCCGCGCGGCCGATGGTCTGGATCAGCGAGGTGCCGGAGCGCAGGAAGCCCTCCTTGTCGGCGTCGAGGATCGCGACCAGCGACACCTCGGGCAGGTCGAGCCCCTCCCGGAGGAGGTTGATGCCGACCAGGACGTCGAACTCGCCCGACCGCAGCTCGCGCAGCAGCTCGATCCGGCGCAGCGTGTCCACGTCGCTGTGCAGGTAGCGGACCTCGATGCCGAGCTCCAGGAAGTAGTCCGTGAGGTCCTCGGCCATCTTCTTGGTGAGGGTGGTGACGAGGACCCGCTCGTCCTTCTCCACCCGCTGCCGGATCTCGTGGACGAGGTCGTCGATCTGGCCCTCGGTGGGCTTGACCACGACCTCCGGGTCGATGAGTCCGGTCGGGCGGATGATCTGCTCGACGAAGCCCTCGCCGCGCGAGAGCTCGTACTTGCCCGGGGTGGCGGACAGGTAGACGGTCTGGCCGATCCGCTCCTGGAACTCCTCCCACTTCAGCGGCCGGTTGTCGAGGGCGGACGGCAGCCGGAAGCCGTGGTCGACCAGCGTCCGCTTGCGGGAGGCGTCGCCCTCGTACATCGCGCCGATCTGCGGGACGGTCACGTGGGACTCGTCGATGACCAGGAGGAAGTCCTCCGGGAAGTAGTCGATCAGCGTGTTCGGCGCGGAACCGCGCTCGCGGTCGTCCATGTGCAGCGAGTAGTTCTCGATTCCGGAGCAGGAGCCGATCTGCTGCATCATCTCGAGGTCGTACGTGGTGCGCATGCGCAGCCGCTGCGCCTCCAGGAGCTTGCCCTGCTTCTCCAGCTCCGCCAGCCGCTCGGCGAGCTCCGCCTCGATCCCCGCGATGGCCTTCTGCATGCGCTCGGGTCCGGCGATGTAGTGGCTGGCCGGGAAGACGTACAGCTCGCGGTCCTCGCTGATGACCTCGCCGGTCAGCGGGTGCAGCGTCGACAGCGCCTCGATCTCGTCGCCGAACATCTCGATGCGGACGGCCAGTTCCTCGTAGACCGGGAAGATCTCGATGGTGTCTCCGCGGACCCGGAAGGTGCCCCGGGTGAAGGCGAGGTCGTTGCGCGTGTACTGGATGTCGACGAACCGGCGCAGCAGCTGGTCGCGGTCGAACTCCTCGCCGACCTTGAGCGGGACCATCCGGTCCACGTACTCCTGCGGGGTGCCGAGGCCGTAGATGCAGGAGACGGACGCGACGACGACGACGTCCCGCCGGGTGAGGAGGGAGTTCGTCGCGGAGTGCCGCAGCCGCTCGACTTCCTCGTTGATGGAGGAGTCCTTCTCGATGTACGTGTCCGACTGCGGGACGTACGCCTCGGGCTGGTAGTAGTCGTAGTACGAGACGAAGTATTCGACGGCGTTGTTGGGCAGGAGCTCGCGGAATTCGTTCGCCAGCTGGGCCGCGAGGGTTTTGTTCGGCGCCATGACCAGCGTCGGCCGCTGGAGCCTCTCGATCATCCAGGCGGTGGTCGCGGACTTTCCGGTGCCGGTGGCGCCGAGCAGTACGACGTCCTTCTCACCCGCACGGATACGCCGCTCCAGCTCGGCGATGGCCGCCGGCTGGTCACCGCTGGGCTGGTAGGGACTGACCACCTCGAAAGGGGCCACCGTGCGTTCGATCTTCGATACGGGCCGCATGGAACCACCGTACGACCCCCCACTGACACGGACGCACCCGTCGGCGCCGGATCACCGGTCCCCGGGGTACGAGGGCTCGTCATAGGGCGGCCGTACGGGGTACACGGGACGCCTGGGGGCAGGGGCGGGACGCCGGTCCTCCCCGGGTTTCTGCCAGTCCTGCGTGCCCATGACCAGGAGCGGGTCGAACATCACCACGACCCCGGCCAGGATCAGGAAGACCACCGGTCCGATCAGCAGGGGCGCGAGGAGGGTGGCCGGCTCCTGCCCGCCCAGTTCGCCGTACCCCCCGCCGATCCGGACCCGGAGGGCCGCCATGGCGGTGTAGTGCATGCCGGTGACGGCCACGCCCATCACCAGGCTGGCGCCCACCGCCGGGAGGAGGCCGCGGATGCTGACGGCCGCCCAGAGCGCGGCGGTGGAGGCCACGACGGCTATCACCACGGACAGCGCGACGACCTTCGTGTCGTATTCGAGGCGGCCGTGCAGCCGCATGCCCGCCATGCCCAGGTAGTGCATGGAGGCCACGCCCAGGCCGGTGATCGTGCCGCCCGTGACGAGGGACATCGGGGTGCTGCCGCGGTAGCCGACGATGAAGATCCCCACGCCGACCATGACGATCGCGACGGCCAGGCTCGCGAACGTGGTCCGTTTGTCGTAGTTCAGTGGCGACTCCGCGATCGAGAAGCCCATCATCGCGATGAAGTGCATCGTCCAGATACCCGATCCGATGGCGGTCGCCCCGAGGGCCAGCCAGCCGGGCCGCCAGGACCGCTCGACGAGGAGGGACCGGGTCGTGCAGCGCAGTCCCAGTGCGGCGCCCAGACAGGCCATCAAGTACGCCGCGAGGGGCGTGATCAGGCCATAGCTGAACCCGTCGACCGTGCCGTACGTGCCCGTCAGTCCGCCCGTTCCGTGCATCCCCGCCCGCCCTTCAGCCGTACCGGACCGGCACCTCGTCCAACGTGCGCTGGTGCGGGCCCGATTGAGGGCGAGCGTATGGCGCCGGACCGTGCTCGCGCACCGCCTCGGGCCAGATTGGTCCCGACCTGTTTTCCGCCAGCGGACGGTCGGGGCGGATTCGTTCATCCTGCGGCCATCCGCGGCCCGTTCCGCGTTGCCGCCGCGCTGCCACGCTGACTGTGGTCACCACTGCGTCGCCCGCCGGCCCGCCGGTTGCCGACTCCGAGGAGAACGCACATGTACGTACGATCCGTCGCGGCGGCCGTAGCCGCCGTCCTGGGCCTCACCTTCCTCAGCCCGGGCGAGTCCACCGCCCGTGACCCCTATCGGCTGGACGCCCCGACCGTCTTCGCGCACCGGGGGGCTTCCGCATACGCGCCCGAGAACACCCTCGCCGCGGTCGACTACGCCGACTACCTCGGCATCGACTGGGTGGAGAACGACGTCCAGCGGACCCGGGACGGCGTACTCGTCGTCATCCACGACGACACCCTCAGCCGCACCACCGACGTGGAGCAGGTCTTCCCGGGCCGTGCGCCGTGGAAGGTCAAGGACTTCACCGCGGCCGAGATCGCCCGGCTCGACGCGGGCAGCTGGTTCAGCCCGTACTACGCGGGGGCCAAGGTGCCCACGCTGCGCCAGTTCGTCGACCGCCTCGGGCTGAACCAGCAGGGGCTGCTGCTGGAGATCAAGAAGCCGGAGCTCTACCCGGGCATCGAGCGCGACACCCTGCGGGTGCTGGACCAGGCGGGGTGGCTCGACGAGCACCACCTGGACCGGCGGCTGGTCGTCCAGAGCTTCAGCGTCGCGTCCGTGAAGGCCGTCCACGCGGCGCGGCCGGACGTGACCACCGGATACCTGGGCGCGCCCCGGGCCGCCGACCTGCCCCGGTACGCGGCCTTCACCGACCGGATCAACCCCCAGCACTCGTCGCTGTCGAAGGCGTGGGTGGACGCGGTGCACGCGCTCGAGGGCCCCCACGGAACGGCCATGACGGTCAACACGTGGACGGTCGACGACGCGGCCACCGCGCGGCGGGTCCGCGACCTTGGCGTGGACGGGATCATCACGAACAAGCCGGACGTGGTCCAGGACGCCGTCGGCGGCTTCTGAGCCGTTTCCGCAGGCCGGGCGCCGCTGTCGGTGCCCGGCCGTACGGTGGTGGCGTGAACGCGAACGCCTCCGGGCCCCGGCTCGAATGGACCATCCTCGGCAGCGCCGTCAGTGCCGTCGGGCCGCTGTTCCTCGCCGCCACGGACGAGGGACTGGTCCGCGTGGAGTTCCACGGCGAGGAGCGGATGGCCGGCGAACTCGCCGCCCGGCTCGGAATCGAGGCGATACGCCCCGCGGCCGGCGGGGAGGTCCTGCTGGCCGAGCCGGTCCGCCAGCTGACGGCGTACTTCGCCGGCGGGCTGCGGCGGTTCGACCTGCCCCTGGACTGGCGGCTGAGCGGGGGTTTCAACCGTCAGGTCCTGCGGGAGCTGGAGCGCAGCGTGCCGTACGGCGCGGTGGTGGGGTACGGCGAGCTGGCCGCGCGGGTCGGGCAGCCGGGAGCCGCGCAGGCCGTGGGGGCGGCCATGGGGTCCAATCCGCTGCCGGTGGTCGTGCCCTGCCACCGGGTGGTGGAGAGCGACGGCGGGCTCGGCGGATTCGGCGGCGGGCTGGAGGCCAAGCGCACGCTGCTGGCCCTGGAGGGATTCCTTCCGCAGCCGCTGTTCTGAGCCGCCCCGCCCGACCCGCGGGCTCGCGCCGGGCGGGCACACTGCAAGCACCGGCCGGGCAGGCACCGGGCGGGACCCGGTGCACCCCGCGCAGGCCCGGCACCGCCCGTGACGTGCCTGTACGGGCGACGTAAGGGGTGCGAAACTTCAGCGATGACTACCGACTCCTCGTCCCGCTCCGGCCCGGGCCTGGTCGTGACGGCCGCCGACCTGCCCGCGCTGCGCCGGCGCGTCTCCACCGTGCTCATCGCGGGCCAGATCGTCGGCAGCCTCGGCGCGCCGATCAGCATCGCGCTGGCGCCGGTCCTGGCGACCGAGGTCAGCGGGACGGAGGAGCTGTCCGGACTGGCTTCGAGCGCGGCCGTCGCGGGCACGGCACTGGTCTCGCTGCCGCTCGCGGCCCTGATGACCGCGCGTGGACGGCGGCCGGGCCTGGTGCTCGCGTACCTGACCGGCGCGGTCGGTGCGGGTCTGGTGGTGCTCGCCGCCGTGGTGTCGAGCTTCCCGCTGCTGATGCTCGGCATGGCGCTGTTCGGCGCCGCGTCCTCGGCCAACCTCCAGGCGCGGTTCGCCGCGGCCGACCTCGCGGCGCCCGACCACCGGGCCCGGGCGATCTCCACGGTCGTGTGGGCGGCGACCATCGGTGCCGTGCTCGGGCCGAACCTCTCCGCGCCGGCCAGCCGCAGCTTCGCCGGCACCTCCATACCCGAGACGGCGGGCCCGTTCGTGTGGGCCGCCGGCATCTTCGTCCTGACCGCCTGCCTGATCGGCGTGCTGCTGCGGCCCGACCCGCTGCTCGCCGCCCGCGCTCTGGCGGGGGCCGCCGACCAGACGCCCGCCGCCAGGTCGCTGCGGGCCGGGTTCGCCGCCGTGAAGGCGTCCCCGCGGGCCCGCCTGGCGCTGGTGACGGTCGCCGTCTCGCACACCACCATGGTCTCGATCATGGTGATGACCCCGCTGGACCTCGGTCACCACGGGGCCGGACTCGAGCTGATCGGCCTGGTCATCAGCGGCCACATCGCCGGCATGTTCGCCTTCTCGCCGGTGATGGGCTGGCTGGCGGACCGGCTGGGACGCCTGTCGGTGATCGGCCTGGCCGCAGGGCTCCTCTCGGTCGCCGCGCTGCTCGCGGGCACGGCGGGACCCCACCACGCACAGACGGCCGCGGGGCTGTTCCTGCTGGGCCTGGGCTGGTCGGCCGGGATGGTGGCGGGCTCGGCGCTGCTCACCGACTCGGTGCCGCAGGCCGCCCGGGCCGCCGTCCAGGGCCTGTCGGACCTGACCATGAACACGTGCGCGGGCATCGGCGGCGCGGCGGCCGGACTGGTCGTCGCACAGGCGGGCTACGGCTGGCTCAACGCCATCGGCGCCGCGCTCCTGCTGCCGATGGCGGCCCTGGCCCTGTTCACCGCGCGGCGGCACCCCGCGGCCCGCGAAGGGGCCGGAGCCGTCAAAGGCTGATGTGGTAGGCCTTGCGGAGCGTCTCGTGGACGGTCCAGGTGGTCCGGTCGCCCTCGCGCAGCACACAGGCCGTGCCCGGCCCGACCTCCAGCGTGTCGCCGCCCTCGACCTCGATCGTGGCGCGCCCGCTGATCACCACGAACAGCTCGTCGGCCTCGGTGTCGGTGACCACGCCCGGCGTGATCTGCCAGATGCCGCGCACCTGCGTCCCGTCCGCCGACTCCCACAGCACCTTGCCGGTGACGACGGGCTCGCCCGACACGATCTGGGCGGGGTCGAGCGGTTCGATTTCCAGTTCGGCGTCCACGACGGAGACGGCGAACGAAGCGGGTGTGGCGGTGTGGTCACTGGTGCTCATGGCGCGCCACCCTAGCCTGCGGGGCCGCTCCCTCAGGGTGTCCAACCCGTCCATGATCGGACGGGTCGACCGGTCACCCTGTCGAGCGGCCGGCCGCCGGCCGCCGTGTCCGTAAGACGACCCTCTGCCGGAGGTGCGGACGGGGGGCGCGTTTGGGGGCGCATCCGCTGTGCCATGGATGGGGACATGCCACAGCACTCACCGGTCGTCCCGGTTCTCTCCGAGGAAGTACGCGAGGCGCAGGCCCGGCAGCGGCCCGTCGTCGCACTCGAATCGACGATTCTGGCGCACGGTCTGCCACGCCCCCGCAATCTGCTGGTGGGTACGGAACTGGAAGCACTGGTCCGCTCGGAGGGTGCCGTTCCGGCGACGGTCGCGGTGCTCGACGGGGTGCCGTACGCCGGGCTGGACAAGGCGCAGCTGGAGCGGATCGCCGGGGACGACTCCGTGCGCAAGCTCGGCCACCGGGATCTCGCGCCCGCGGTCGCGGCCGGGGCCTCGGGCGCCACCACCGTCTCCGCGACGGCCTTCCTGGCGGCGCGGGCCGGGCTGCGGGTGTTCGCGACCGGCGGGCTGGGCGGTGTGCACCGGGAATGGACGCACACGCAGGACGAGTCGGCGGATCTCGCCCTGCTGGCGCGGACGCGGATCACGGTGGTGTGTGCGGGGGTGAAGTCGATCCTGGACGTACCGGCCACCCTCCAGCGGCTGGAGACCCTCGGGGTGGGCGTGCTCGGCTACGGGACGGATCGTTTCCCCGGGTTCTATCTGGCCACTTCCGGCGAGCCGGTGGACTGGACGGTGCACACCCCCGACGAGGTCGCCGCGGTGATGGCCGCTCAGGACGCCCTGGGAGGGCCCGAATCGGCGCTGCTGGTCGCGCAGCCCGTACCGGAGGCGGAGCAGCTGGATCCGGAGCTGCACGACCGGGTGCTGGGCGAGGCGCTGGCGGAGGCGCGGGAGCGGGGGGTCACCGGGCAGGCGGTGACCCCGTTCCTGCTGGAGCGCCTGGTCACGCACACCGGCGGGGCGTCCCTGGAGGCCAACCTGGCCGCCGTGCGCGGGAACGTACGGCTGGCGGCGCGGATCGCAGGAGCCTGGTCTCGGCAGTCGCAGCGGTCGGAGCGGTCGGCCCCGTGACGGGAACGGGCGGAGCGGCGCGCGTACCGGCGGACTGCGGGGCCCTGCTGGTCGTGGGGGACGTGATCACGGATGTCGTGGCGGTGCACCCGGAGCCGCTCGTACCGGCGACGGACACGGCCGCCCGGATCCGTACGCTGCCCGGCGGCGCGGGCGCCAACGCGGCGTGCTGGGCGGTGCACGAGGGCCTGCGCGACGTCGCCCTGCTGGCCCGCGTGGGCACCGAGTCGGCGGAGTGGCACACGCGCTCGCTGGAGCGGTCGGGGGTGCGGCCGCGGCTGGTCGTCGATCCGGTGGAGCCGACCGGCACGGTGGTCTCCCTCGTCGACGGGACGGCCGAGCGGACCTTCCTGACCGACAGCGGGGCGGCGTTGCGGCTCTCCCCGGCGGACTGGGATCCGGCCCTGCTCGACGGCGTGGCCCATCTCCACCTGTCCGGCTACTTGTTCTTCGCCGGGACGAGCCGCGGGCTCGCACGGCTGGCGCTGCGCACGGCGCTGGCGGCCGGGGTGCCGGTGAGCGTGGACCCGGCGTCGGCGGGATTCCTGGCGACGCTCGGGACGGAACGTTTCCTCGACGCCGTGGCGGGTGCGTCCGTGCTGCTGCCCAATGCCGACGAGGCCCGCCTGCTGGCCGGCGTCCCGCCATCGGCCGGGGTACGCGACGCGGCGGCGGCGCTGAGCCGCCGCGTCCCGCTGGTCGTCGTCACGCAGGGAGCCGCAGGTGCCCTGGTGGCCGAGTCGGGCACGGTGACCGCCGAGGTGCCCGGTGCGCCGGTGGCGGCGGTCGATTCGACCGGCGCGGGCGACGCGTTCACCGGCGGCTTCCTGGCGGCGCGGCTCGGCGGCGCCGCCCCCGCGGCGGCGGCCGGGGCGGGCTGCCGGGCGGGCGCGAAGGCGGTGGCGCGGCTGGGCGGCCGTCCCGGGTGAACCGGCCGTACCGACCGCACCCGCGGAACCGGCCGGGGCGTGCGGCGCGGGCCGGGTCAGCCGGGCAGGCCCGACCAGGCCGGGTGCCGGGGGTCGTCGGCCCGTACCACCACGTCGGCGGCGTCGGCGGGGCCGGTCTCGGCGTCGTAGCGTCCGAACGCCGGGAGGGTCCAGCGCTCGGCGGCCGCCGTGCGCCGGGCCAGCGCGCCCGGGGACAGCCTGATGTGGACGCTCAGGTCGAAGGGGAACCAGTGGCCGAGCAGCAGCGGGCCGTGCACGATCACCACACCGCCCGGCGGGACGGCGACGTAGGGGCTGCGCGTGGCACGGTCGGTGACGGGGTCCCAGAGGTCCGGCAGCACCCGCCCGCTGCCGCCCGCCTCCAGCGGCCCGAACACCTCGCGCCACAGGGCGGCGGTGTCGTACCAGCCGCTCAGATAGCTGTCGACGTCCTCGCGGCCGTACTCGAACCGCAGCGACGCCGGCCGCAGGAACCCGTCCGCGGCGACGACGAGGACCGAACGGCCGTGCAGGCGCAGCCGGTCGGCAAGGGCACCGGCCAGCGCTCCGGTGTCCGCCGCGGGCGCGCCGTCGACGGCCGCGCACAGCCGGCCGCCCTCCGGCGCGTCCGCGCGCACGGGTCCGTCCAGATGGCGGGCGAGCGCCTCCGCCATCCGCTCCCAGGTGAACGCCTCCAGCTGCACGAGCCCATTGTCAGTGGTCGCCCGTAGCGTTTTCCACCTGGGGATCTGCGGCGGGAAAGAGCCGCCCGCCCGGTCTTGGGGAGGGGTCTGTCATGGCACGCGAGACGACGTATCTGGAGCTGTCTCAGGACGGCGGCGGGGCGCACAAGTTCTACGAGGTGACGGTGGACGGCACGGCCGTCTCCGTCCGGTACGGCCGGATCGGCGCGGACGGCCAGCTGCAGAACTCCTCCTTCCCGACGGCCGACAAGGCCCGGGCGGCCGCCGCGAAGAAGATCGGGGAGAAGGTGCGCAAGGGGTACGCCCCGGCCGTGCGCGGGCAGCGGGCCGCCCGTGCGGTGACCCGCCGTCAGGTGACGTCGGCGCCGTCGACGGCGCGTGCGGTGGCCCCGGTGCTGTGGCGGTTCCGCACCGGCGCTGCGGCCTTCGGCATTCACGTGGACGAGGAGCGCTGCTGGGTCGGCAACCAGTCCGGTGACGTCTACACCCTCAGCCACGGCGGCGAGGTGCTCGCCCGCTACTCGCTCCCCGACGGGGTGAAGTGCCTGGTCGCGGACGAGTTCTGGATCTACGCGGGCTGCGACGACGGCACGGTGTACGACCTGTCGTCGAAGGTGCCCTTCGGGGCCTACGACATCGCTGCGGACGTCGACATCTTCTGGCTGGACATCCGGGAGGGCGTGCTCAACGTCGCCGACCGCAACGGCGGCCTGACGGTCATCGACCACGAGGACGAGTTCCAGTGGTCGCGGCGTTCCTCGGGGTCAAACGCCTGGATGGTGCGGGCGGACGAGCGGGGCGTCTACCACGGCCACACCCAGGGGGTCACGGCGTACGCCCCGGACGGGGGCGGCGAGCTGTGGCACACGCGCACCGACGGCGGGGTGCTGTTCGGCTGGCAGGAGGAGCACGCGGTGTACGCGGGCACCGGGCGGAACAAGGTGCAGCGGCTGGCCAAGTCGACCGGTGCGGTCGAGGCGACGTACCAGTGCGACGCGGCGGTGTACTCCTGCGCGACCTCTCCGGACGGCCGGCACGTCTTCGCCGGCGACCTGGCCTCCTCGGTGTACTGCTTCGACGCGTCGGGGCACCGGCTGTGGAAGCTGGGCACGGGCGGCGGCTCGGCGCTGTCGATGCAGTACCTCGACGGCAAGCTCTACCTGGTCACCACGGACGGCTCGCTGGTCTGCGTGGACGCGAGCGAGTCCGCGATCGCGGCTGCCGAGCAGGGCACGGTGCCGACGGCGCTGGACGTGAAGTCGGCGGCGGCGCTGCCGACGTACACCCCTGCCGCCTCGGTTTCGGCGGTGGCCACGGTCTCCGCGGCGCCCGCGGGCGGCGTGGTGGTGGAGTGCGTGCAGGACGGCAGCCGGCTGCGGGTGCAGGTCGTGTCGGGCGGCTTCGAGCCGGGGTGGAACGTGCAGTTTCCGCGGGGGATCCGGGAGGCGGGGGCGCGCTACGTCGTCGACGGACTGCACCCGGCCTCGGGCGGCTTCTACCGGGTCCGCGGCGAGATACGCCGACTGGTCTGACGGAACTCCCCGCGGTCGTCGGCGAATCGGCGGCGGACAGGTGAGAGGGGGCTGCGCCGGCGGTATCAACCACCCATGAACCTGGTCGTCTTCGAGGTGCTCAGGCCGGTGCACTGCGCGGAGTGCCGGCAGGGCCCGCTGTCCCTGCTCGTCCGTGAGTCCGGAGTGCCGCGCTGCCTGGACTGCGCCGACCTCGGACACCTCGTCTACCTCCCGCGCGGCAATGCGGCGCTCACCCGGCGGGCCCGCGAGGGCAGTTCGCTGTACGCCGTCGTCGTGCGCCATGTGAAGCGGCGCCGCCGGCACGAACGCCAGGGGCTGCTGGTCGAGGAGGAGGCGCTGGTCCGCGCGGAGGCCCGGTGCCTGGCGGATGCCGAGGCGCGGGCCCGGCGGCGGGCCCGCGACCGGGTGCGCCGCGCGGCCGAGGACACGCGCTTCACTGCGGCGTTCGCGGCGGAGATCCGCCGGCTGTTCCCCGGCATACCGCCCGAACGGGCCCTGTTGATCGCCGCGCACGCCTCGGCGCGGGGTAGTGGCCGAGTGGGCCGCACCGCGGCCGGCCGGGCCCTCGACGAGGACGCGGTCTCGGTCGCGGTGCGGGCCTCTGTACGCCACGACGACACGGACTACGACGCACTGCTGATGGCGGGGGTCCCCCGCTACCAGGCCCGCGCCCGGCTGGCGCCGCGCATCGAGGCGATCCTGGCGGCGTGGCGCCGCCCGGAGGCCGCGTAGGGGTCAGGAGCTCTGGCCTGCGACGGGGCGGAAGCGGCGATAGAGCACGGCGCCGCCGAGCAGCAGGGCGGCGCCCGCGGGGACGGCGTAGCCGATGCCGTCGGCCCCGGTGTGGGCGAGGGACTCGGTCACCGGACGCTCGGGCCGGGGCGCGGGTGCGGGAGGGGGCGGGGGCGTCACCGGGCGGACCTCGGGGCGCTGCGGCGGCTTCGCTCCGCTGCGTCCGGGCTCGGTGCCGTTGACGGAGGTGTTGCCCGTGCTGCCGTTGCCGACGCCGACGACGTTCACGGAGTTGCCGGAGACGTTGACCGGCAGCTCGACCGGAACCTGGACGCCGTTGCCGGAGAGCACCCCGGGCGAATCCTTTCCGCGCCCGTCGGCTACCGCTCCCCCGGCCCGCCCGGGCCCCGGTTTGGAGCCGTGCGGGGCCTTGCCCCGATGGCTTTCGTTGACGCAGGTATTGCCTGGGGCCGGGTTCAGCAGCCCGACGACGTTCACGGTGTTGCCGCACACGTTCACCGGCGCGTGCACGGGCAGTTGCACCAGGTTCCCGGAGAGCAGCCCCGGCGAACGCTCGGCCCTGCCGCTCGCATCCGCATCCGCGAACGCAGCCCCGGCGGCACCCGCCACCGAGAGCGCACCGCCCGCGACGACCGCCGCGATCAGGCCGTTACGACGACTCTGCCGCATCAGATTCCCTGCCTTCCGGAGGAGTTCACGGGCGTCCCGCCCGCACCCGGATCAACGCGGTAAACCCGTTCGGGTTATAGAGCCGGTACGCATTTCACTCCATCGTGTACTGGGACCTCCCGACTTCATGACCGGTCGCACCGACGGCCACACGGGCGGCACCCCTGCCCGTCACACCGGCCGGTCTCCGCGGGCGAGCGCCTCGACCGGATCGCGGTGCGGGGGGCCCGCGGGCCACCAGTCCGCGGTGTCCGGCGGGGATTCGTACGGGTACCAGAGGCCGTTGCGGCCGAGGCGGAGCTGCCGCGTGGAGGCGGTCAGGTGGTTGCGGTGGGGGCGGAAGGCGCCCTGCCCGGCCGCCAGGAGCGCGGGGCGGGCCCGGTCGAAGGGGCCGGCGGGCGGGTCCCAGACCTCCTCCAGCACTTCCAGCGCCGCAAGTTCCCCGTGCCGCCAGGCCGTTGCCGCGCGGGCGAGGTCGGTCGCCGACCGGCCGGTGGCCCGGGAGAGGTCCCGGTAGAGGGTGCGGGCCGCGCCGGTCAGGCCCGAGGTGGGGTGGGCCGCGGCGAGGCGGACAGCGTCCTGCCAGACGTCCAGCGGGGCGATGGGGTCGGCGCCCGTCGTGAGGACGGCGTACGCGCGGGCGGCCGCGTCCGTCGCCAGCTGGTCGAGGGCCAGCAGGTCCGGGGCGCCCGGCCCGCCCGGGTAGGCGGGCGGGTGGGACGGGGCGGCCGGGTCCGGCTGCGGGGCCGGCAGCGGCGGCAGGGTGCGCGGCGCGACGGCCGTACGGGCGGGGACACCCGGCAGCCCCTCCGGGGGCGCTGTCTGCTCACGGGCGGCGTGGGCGGCGTTGCGCCGGGTCAGCTCCTCGGTCAGTTCGCGTTCGCCGCGGCCGCGCAGCAGCAGGAGGACGAACGGATCCTCGTCGAGCAGCCTGCCGGTCCGGTAGCAGAGCGCGGCGGCGTGCTTGCAGGGCGGCTGTGCGGGGTCGGGGCAGGAGCAGCGGGGCCGCAGGTCTCCGGGTCCGGGCAGCAGGGCGTCGGCGAGGCCCCGCGGCACGTCCCCTTCGAGCAGCGCCGCCAGCTGCCCGGGATCGGCGGCGGTGCGCTCCAGGAACACCTCCCAGTCCTGCGCACCGAAGGGCTCCACGGCGATCTCGGTCCGGTACGGGCGGGACCTGCTTCCGCGGACGTACGCCACGATCCGTCCGGGGGTGACCGTAACGGCGTCGACGTGCCCCTCGGCGGCGTACCGCAGGCCGCGGGCGAGCCGGCCGGCGTCCTGCGAGGCCGCCTCCAGTGCGGCCACCCAGGTCCGGCCCCACCAGGTGGTGGCCTCCGGGCCGCCGGGAAGCGAGTCGAAGGTGCGGCGGCGGTCGTCCCGCGCGGTGATCATGAGGGCCTGCGCAGGGAGACGAGGTCGGACAGCTCGGCGTCGGTCAGTTCGGTCAGGGCCGCCTCACCCGTGCCGAGCACGGCGTCGGCCAGGGCGCGCTTCGACGCGAGCATCTCGGCGATCCGGTCCTCGACCGTGCCTTCCGCGATCAGTCGGTGCACCTGCACGGGCTGGGTCTGCCCGATGCGGTAGGCGCGGTCCGTGGCCTGCTCCTCGACGGCCGGGTTCCACCAGCGGTCGTAGTGCACGACGTGCCCGGCGCGGGTGAGGTTCAGCCCGGTGCCGGCGGCCTTCAGCGAGAGCAGGAAGACGGGGACCTCGCCGGCCTGGAAGCGGTCGACCATCTCCTCGCGGCGGGCCACCGGAGTGCCCCCGTGCAGCAGCTGCGAGGGGACTCCGCGCGCGGTGAGGTGGTCGGAGAGGATCCGGGCCATCGAGACGTACTGGGTGAAGACCAGCACGGAGCCGCCCTCGGCCAGGATCGTGTCGAGCAGTTCGTCGAGCAGGGTGAGCTTGCCGGAGCGGTGCGCGAGACGCGTCCGCCCTTCCTTCAGATACTGCGCCGGGTGGTTGCAGATCTGCTTGAGCGAGGCCAGCAGCTTCATCACCAGGCCTCGCCGCGCGATTCCCTCGCTGGCCTCGATCAGCGCCATGGTCTCCGTGACGGCCGCCTGGTAGAGCGAGGCCTGTTCCCGGGTCAGGGCGACGGGATGGTCGGTCTCGGTCTTCGGCGGCAGCTCGGGGGCGATGCCCGGGTCGGACTTCTTGCGGCGCAGCAGGAACGGCCGCACGAGGCGGGCCAGCCGGGCCACCGCCTCCTCGTGTCCCGGGTTCTCGCCCTGCTCCGCGGCCCGCGCGTGCCGGGCGCGGAAGGTGGTGAGCGGTCCGAGCAGTCCGGGTGTCGTCCAGTCGAGCAGCGCCCACAGCTCGGAGAGGTTGTTCTCGACGGGCGTGCCGGTCAGGGCGACCCGGGCGGGCGCGGGCAGGGTGCGCAGGGCCTTCGCCGTGGCCGAGTGCGGGTTCTTCACGTGCTGGGCCTCGTCGGCGACGACCATCCCCCAGGGCTGCCCCGCGAGCCGGGGGGCGCTCGCGCGCATCGTGCCGTACGTGGTCAGGACGAACCCCCCGCCGAGGCTGTCGAAGCCGTCGAGGCTGCGGCTGCTGCCGTGGAAGCGGCGGACCGGGACGCCGGGGGCGAACTTCTCGATCTCGCGCTGCCAGTTGCCGAGCAGCGAGGCGGGGCAGACCACGAGCGTGGGCTCCGGCCGGGCCCGGTGCAGGTGCAGGGCGATCAGGGTGACGGTCTTGCCGAGGCCCATGTCGTCGGCGAGGCAGCCCCCGAGGCCGAGGGAGGTCATCAGGTCCAGCCAGGCGAGGCCGCGCTGCTGGTATTCGCGGAGCACGGCCGCCAGGCCCGGCGGCTCGGCGAGCGGTGCGAGCTCGGCGGTCAGCCTGGTCCGCAGGGCGGCGAGCGCCCCGACGGGCACGGCCTCCACGCGCTCTCCGTCCACCTCCGCGGTGCCGGTCAGGGCCGCCGCCAGCGCGTCGACGGGGTCGAGCAGGCCCAGTTCGCGCTTGCGGGCCTTGCGTACGAGCGCGGGGTCGACCCGCACCCACTGGTCCCGCAGCCGCACGATCGGCCGGTGCGCCTCGGCCAGGGCGTCCATCTCGGAGGGCGTGAGCCGGTCGCCGCCGAGCGCCACCTCCCACGCGAACGAGAACAGCTGCGAGGCGTCGAAGAACGACGTGCCGTCGGCGGCCGAGCCCGGCGCGGACCGCACGACCGCGGTGGCGGTGAGCGTACGGGCGAGCTCCCGGGGCCAGTGCACGACGACCCCGGCGTCGGCCAGCCGGGTCGCCGCCGTGCCGAGCAGTTCCTCCAGCTCCGTGTCCGAAAGGGCCAGCACGTCCGGCACGGGCTGTTCCAGCAGCCGCAGCAGCGGGGGCCAGACCCGCGCGGCCCGGCGCAGGGCGAGTACGGCGTCGATCCGGGCCCGGGGCCCGAAGCTCTCGGCCGGGGCCCGGCCCGCCCACAGCAGGCCGGCGTCCGTGACCCGGGTGGGATCGGCGAGGCTGTGGACCTGGACCACGGCCGCCCCCGCCCGGCGCAGGCGGCGCTCCGGACGCCGGTCCCGGTGCTCGTGCCGGGGGCCGGAGGAGTCCCGCACCGCAGCCTCCTCCGGGTCGTCGGAGGAGTCGAACAGCCCGTACGCGGACAGGTCGAGCCGCAGGGAGATGCCGACTCCTTCGTCCGCTCCGGCGGCCACCTGCACCGCCCAGTCCCGCATCGCCGGAACCTGCTGCGGCTCGCGGGCCGCGAAGGGGCGGCCCGCCGCGTGCGCGGCCGCCGGCGTGCGGGGCAGCGCGTCGGCGACGGCGTCGAGGAAGGCCCGCAGCAGCGCTTCCGGCTCCGGCAGGAGGAGGGGTCCGCGGCCCGCCAGCGGGGTGGCGTGGGCCTCGTACGGCATCGCGGCCGCGACCGCCCTCAGGTGGGCGAGGTCGTCGGCGGACAGCGGCCCGGCCCGCCAGGCGTCGTGGCCCCCGGCCGTCACCCCGGGCAGCAGTCGGCCCCGGGCGGTCAGCCGGAGGGCCTGCCGGGCGGCCGCGCCCCAGCAGCGGGACGCGGGATGCGCGCCCGGATCGGTCCCGGCCCGTATGAGCAGCGGCAGCGCGGCGACGACGGGAAGCACGGCGGCGGCCACGGACCGGCTGCGGGCACCGGAACCGTGCGGACCGGCCACCGTGAGCACGGCGGTGACGGCCCCGGTCGGCAGCTCCGCGGGGAGCGGCTCGCCGTCGGGCGACCAGAAGGCCATCCGTCCCTCGCGGGGCACCTCCGCGGGCAGGAAGACCGCGGCGCGGCGCAGCAGGGCGCGCACTGCTGCGGACTCGTCCATCGCCGCCGCCCTCCCTCACTCGCCGCTGCCGTCACCGGTTACCCACTGCGAGTCTAGGTGCGCCCGCTGACAGCGCCTCTGACCTGGGGTGATGAACAGCGGCGAAGGGTGGGTCAGCCGGTTGCCCAGCGGCCCGACTCCGCCGCGTAACCGTAGAGCGGCCGTCCGGTGGCCGCGCTGGTGCGGAAGGGCCGTCCGCCGTCGTCGATGCGCGTGGATCCCCGCCGGCCGTCGGCCGTCCACTGCACTTCGAGGTACCAGTCGCAGTCGCAGCCGCTCGCGGCCGCCTCGACCCGCAGCACGGCCGGGTCGTCCGCCGTGACGGTCAGGGGGAAGGCGGGCGGCTCGATGGCGTTCTCCCCGTCGTGCCCGGCGACGGGCCGGGCCAGCGGGCGCGGGGCGTCGAGGTTGACCGTGAAGACCGCGGGCGTGAGGGAGCCGCCGCAGCCCTGGGACATCGCGTACACGTTCCACGGCGGCGGGGTGCGGCGGCCCACCACGCGGACGTTCAGCGCCTGGAGGACCACCGGTCCCGCCGCCCTCGGGCCCGTGACCGTCGCCTCGACGATCTGGCGCCCGGCGTGCACGGCGCCCTGGGCGCGCGCCCAGCTCTCGGCGTCCTGCTCGACCGGTGGCGCGGGCACCCCGGCGGGGCCGCGGCGGATGAGGTACGCGTGGTCGCAGCCGTTCTGCCACACGTGCGAGCGCACCGCGACGGCCGGCGGCCGCGCCGGAACCGCACCCGGGCCGCCTCCCGCGGTCCGGGACGGCGTGGCCGAAGGGCCGGCGGACGGGCGTGCGGACCCGGCTGTTCCGGAGGCGACGGGCGTCGGGGCGCCGGTGGGGGCCGTGGGCGTCGCGGTGCCGCCTGGTGGCGACGCGGGACCCGCACCGCCGCCGGGCAGCGCGCCGGAACGCGAGGCGGAGGGGCGCACCGCACCCGCGCCCTGTTCCCTTCCGGGTCCCGAGGGGGCGGTCACCGCCAGGGCGAGTGCGATGACCACGCCGACGGCTGCCCCGGCTCCGGCCACGCCGGCGACCCGCCGCCTGCGGTACCAGGGGGCGGGGGCCGTACCCGTGCCCGGTGCCGCGGGCCCCCCGGCCTGCGGGCCCGACACCAGGGTCTCCGGCTCCGCCGCCACCACCGGCTTCTCCCGCACGGGAGCGTCCCCGGCACCGGCACCGGCACCGGCACCGGCACCGGCACCGGATCCAGCCTCCGCCGCGACCTGCTCGGCCGGCTCGACAGGCTCGGCCGGCTCGGCCGCAGTGCCCCGGGCCGCCGTCTCCCTGACCGCCGTCTCCCGTGCCGCCGCGCGCCGCCGAGCATCCGCCAGCAGCCACGCCCGGTGCAGGTCCAGCGCCTCCGCCTGCGCCGCCCCGCACGCACGCGCGAACCGGTCCACGACCGCGAACTCAGCCGGCACGGCATCGCCGTTGCAGTACCGGTGGAGCGTCGACGTACTCGTGTGCAGCCGCCGCGCCAGGGTGCCGTAGCTGAGCCCCGACCTGTCCTTCAGCCCCCGCATCAGGCGCGCGAACGCCTCTGCCTCCGCTGCCCTTTCCGACCCGCCCACGGCTCCCCCGTCCCGCTACGCCGTTCCATGCGAAGGGTGTTCCCCCAGCTCACAGCACCTTTATCCGTTCCAGTGTCCCGAATCGGCGCCGTTCCATTGTCCGACACCCCGGGCGGGGGCAAGTCTGTTGCCACAGCACGAGACCACACCGAAACGCACCGATCACTACGGGGAGAACCACCGTGTTCAAGCGCTCCACGACCGTCGCCGCCACGGCCGCAGCCGCAGCCGTCACCGCCGCCCTGGTCATCCCGGCGGCCACCGCCGCCTCTGCCTCCACCGCCGCGCCCCGGGCCGCTGCCGCCGTCACCGCACCGGGCTTCATCAAGGGCAAGGACCTCCCGCCGCACCCCGGATCCGCCTGGTTCGCGGGCCCGGTCAAGAAGGGACTCCCGGACAACGGGCTGTTCTGCATCGCCGGGGCGGTCCCGACCGCCAACACCTGGCACCGGCTCTTCGGCACGGAGTTCGACACGGGCGCGAGCCAGATCTCGGTCCGCGCCGGCACCGAGGCCAAGGCCAAGGCCCTCGCCGCCACCCTGGAGAAGCGCGTTGCGGCCTGCGCGGCCGACTGGCTGCGGAAGACCCCGGGCGGCACCGCCAGTTGGCAGGACTACGGCAAGCTCCGCGTCGAGGAGGGCGCCCACGTCTACGGCGTGCACACCTCCATTCCGGAGTCGGAGCCCGGCGTCCACCTCTTCGGCATCGGCCGCGACGGCTCGACCGTCACCGTCGTCGAGTGGGGGCAGATGGGGAACCTGAGCCACGCACCCGTCGCCGCCTTCAAGAAGACGACCATCACGGCCGTGAACAAGCTCAACCCGTAGCGGAGCCCGCGGGCGGGCGGCAGCGGTGAGACCATGTACGTGAGGCGAGGCGATGGCCATGCGTACCGGAAACGAGCCGCTGACCGCCCGCAGCCCCCTCCGGCTGCGGTTCTGGCTCAGCGTGTGGGGCCTGATCTGGGCGGTCGCGGGTACCGCCGCGTTCGCGCTGGCCGAGCGCCCGGGCTGGGCGATCACCTGCGCCGTGCTGACGCTCCTGGTCGGAGCGGACCTGATGATGGTGGTCCACCGCCTCCACCAGGGCGCCCACTACCAGCCCGGCCCGGACGTCCCCCCGTACGAGCCCCCCGACGACCACGCCTGAAGCCCGCCGCGCCCCGGCCCGGCCAGGCCCGCGGAAGATCTAGTCCTCGAAGCGCGCCGCGGCCAGGTACTCCGGGTTCGGGTCCAGGGCAGCCGCCAGCCTGAAGTGGCGCCGGGCGGGCTCGTTGCGCCCCGCGCGCTGGAGGGTGCGGGCCAGCGCGAAGTGCGCGAAGGCGTTGTCCGGCTCCCGCTCCAGGACCAGTTCGAATTCGAGCTCGGCCGGACGCAGTTGGGCGGCCGCGAAGAAGGCGCGGGCCCGCAGCAGCCGGGCGGCCGTGTTCTCGGGGTGGGCGGCTATGACCGAGTCGAGCAGCTTCACGGCTCCGCGCGGATCCTTCGCCGCGAGCAGCTGTTCGGCGGCGCGGTAGTCGATGACGTGCGTCTCGGGGCTGCCGGGGCTGGTATCGGACACGGTCCACTTCCTTCCCTGTTCAGGGACGTTCAACGCGGGCAGCCGAGGCCGTCGTTCCGACACCGGGCCGGGCGGGCCTCAGGCGGCGCGGCCGGCCCGCTCCAGGAGCTCTGCCCAGACCTTGCGGACCTGGGGCTCCAGCGCCTCCAGCGGACCGTCGTTGTCGATCACGAGATCGGCGACGGCGAGCCGCTGTTCGCGCGTGGCCTGCGCCGCCATCCGCGCCCTGGCCTCCTCCTCGGCCATCCCGCGCCGCGCGGTCAGCCGGGCCAGCTGGGTCTCCGGCGCCGCGTCCACCACGACGACCAGGTCGTACAGCGGCGCGAGGCCGTTCTCCGCCAGCAGCGGTACGTCGTTCACGACGATCGCGTCCGGCCCCGCAACCGCCTGGAGCTCGGCGGAGCGGGCGCCGACCAGCGGGTGCACGATGGCGTTCAGCGTCCGGAGCTTCTCCTCGTCGGCGAAGACGAGGGATCCGAGCCTCGGCCGGTCCAGGGTGCCTTCGGGGGTCAGTACCGAGTCCCCGAAGGCCTCGACCACGGCCGCGAGGCCCGGCGTGCCCGGCTCGACGACCTCGCGCGCGATGCGGTCCGCGTCGACGATCACCGCTCCGTACCCCGCCAGCAGCCGCGACACTTCGCTCTTGCCCGCGCCGATCCCGCCCGTCAGACCCACTCTCAGCATGGTCCGAAGCTTAGACGGGCCGCCCCTCCCCCAGAAGGGCCGGTCTACGCATCTCCCTCGCGCTCCGCCAGGAAGCGCTCGAACTCGCGGCCGATCTCGTCCGCGGAGGGGATCTCCGCGGGCTCGGCGATCATGTTGCCCCGGGTCTCGGCCCCGGCAGCTGCGTCGTACTGGTGCTCGAGGCCCTGGACCAGCGAGACCAGCTCGTCGTCGCCCTCGCGGATCTGGCGGTCGATCTCGGTCTGCGTGCGGTGCGCCTCGGTGCGCAGGGAGTGCGCGATGCCGGGCAGGACCAGGCCGGTCGCCGCCGTGATCGCCTCCAGCGCGGTGAGCGCGGCGTCCGGGTACGGCGAGCGCGCGATGTAGTGCGGAACGTGCGCGGCCACCCCCAGGACGTCGTGTCCGGCCTGCGCGAGCCGGAACTCGACCAGCGACTCCGCACTGCCCGGCACCTGCGCCTCCTCGAACGGGCTGCGGTGCCCCGGCATCAGGTCGGTGCGGTTGCCGTGCGGGGTGATGCCCACGGGGCGGGTGTGCGGGACGCCCATCGGGATGCCGTGGAAGTTCACCGCGAGCCGGACCCCGAGGCGCTCGACGATCTGCTCGACGGCCTTGGCGAAGCGCTCCCACTCCACGTCCGGCTCGGGGCCGGAGAGCAGCAGGAAGGGCGCCCCGGTGGCGTCCTGCACCAGGCGGACGTCGAGCTGGGGCGCGTCGAACTCGGCCCAGTGGTCGCGCTGGAAGGTGAGCAACGGGCGGCGGGCGCGGTAGTCCACGAGCCGGTCCGCGTCGAACCGGGCGACGACCTGGTGCGGCAGCGTGTCGAGCATCCGCTCGACGATCTGCTCGCCGGTGTCCCCCGCGTCGATGTACCCCTCGAAGTGGTAGAGCATGACCAGTCCGGCGGAGTCCTGGGCGAGCGCCAGGTCGACCACCGCCAGACCCTTGGCGTCCCATTCGTACAAACCTTGTGGATCAAGCACGGTTACCACTCCTCCTCGCGTCAATGCCAAGAACGTACGAAGAGTCGCGACCATTCCCCCGTCCGTGAACGCGCAGTGAAAAACGCCAGGAGAGAGGGCACGCAGGAAGAAGGGCGGGACGCCGCCGGGGGGCCGCACGGGCCCGGGAACGCGGTGAGGCCCGCCCCCCGGAGGGGACGGGCCTTACCGTTTCAGCTCAGCTCACGCCGGAGCGTGATGCGCTGCTGCGATCAGCTCTGGCCGCCGGCCAGCTTCTCGCGGAGCGCGGCCAGGGCCTCGTCCGACGCCAGGGCGCCGGAGTTGTCGTCCGACTCCGAGGAGTACGAACCACCCGAGATGCCCGCACCGGCGTTGCCACCGGCGGCCGGGGCGGCAGCGCCCTCGGCGGCAGCGGCCTCGTCGGCCTCGCGGCTCTTGATGACCTGGGCCTGGTGCTGCTCGAAGCGGACCTGCGCCTCGGCGTACTGGCGCTCCCACGTCTCGCGCTGGGTGTCGAAGCCCTCGAGCCAGTCGTTGGTCTCGGGGTCGAAGCCCTCGGGGTAGATGTAGTTGCCCTGGTCGTCGTAAGACGCGGCCATGCCGTACAGGGTCGGGTCGAACTCGACCGAGGCCGGGTCGGCACCGAAGGACTCGTTGGCCTGCTTCAGCGAGAGGCTGATGCGACGACGCTCGAGGTCGATGTCGATGACCTTGACGAAGATCTCGTCGTTGACCTGGACGACCTGCTCCGGGATCTCCACGTGGCGCTCGGCCAGCTCGGAGATGTGGACCAGACCCTCGATGCCCTCGTCCACGCGGACGAACGCACCGAACGGAACCAGCTTGGTGACCTTACCCGGGACGACCTGGCCGATCTGGTGGGTCCGGGCGAACTGCTGCCACGGGTCTTCCTGCGTCGCCTTCAGCGACAGGGAGACGCGCTCGCGGTCCATGTCGACGTCGAGGACCTCGACGGTGACTTCCTGGCCGACCTCGACAACCTCGGACGGGTGGTCGATGTGCTTCCAGGACAGCTCGGAGACGTGGACGAGACCGTCGACGCCGCCCAGGTCCACGAAGGCACCGAAGTTGACGATCGAGGAGACGACGCCGGAGCGGACCTGACCCTTCTGCAGGGTGGTGAGGAACGTCTGGCGAACCTCGGACTGGGTCTGCTCGAGCCAGGCGCGGCGGGACAGGACCACGTTGTTGCGGTTCTTGTCCAGCTCGATGATCTTCGCCTCGAGCTCCTTGCCCACGTAGGGCTGGAGGTCGCGGACGCGACGCATCTCGACGAGGGAGGCCGGCAGGAAGCCACGGAGGCCGATGTCGAGGATGAGACCACCCTTGACGACCTCGATGACGGTACCGGTGACGATGCCGTCTTCTTCCTTGATCTTCTCGATCGTGCCCCAGGCACGCTCGTACTGAGCGCGCTTCTTGGACAGGATGAGACGGCCTTCCTTGTCCTCCTTCTGGAGAACCAGGGCCTCGATCTCGTCGCCGACCTTGACGACCTCGTTCGGGTCAACATCGTGCTTGATCGAGAGCTCGCGGCTCGGGATCACGCCTTCGGTCTTGTAACCGATGTCGAGCAGGACCTCGTCCCGGTCGACCTTCACGATGACGCCGTCGACGATGTCGCCGTCGTTGAAGTACTTGATCGTCTCGTCGATCGCGGCCAGGAAGGCTTCCGCGTTACCGATGTCGTTGACCGCTACCTGCGGAGGGGTGGTGGCGGTGGTCTCGGTGCTGCTCGTCATGTGGGAAAGGGCTCCGGTTACGGACAGAAAGTCGTAGGTACTGCTACGCCGGGAGCCTTTATCGCGTCTGCCTGAGCCGGACAGCCAAGGAGGCCTCGCACCGCCAGCGGCGGGGAAAACCTCGAAAACCGAGAGGTTGCAACAGATGCGAGCGCAGCCTGCTAGGTCTGAGGAGCGCAGGCTCGCAGCGCAACTTGTAGCATACGGGGGCAGCCGGACAGGGTCAATGCGCGAAGGCGCCGACCCGTTACGGAACACCACAAACCCGGCACAACTCGTGTGCGGGCGTGCGCGGCTGCGCGCTGCAACGTGGTGCGAAGACTACGACGACGGGCCCGATGAACCAAGAGGATGACGCCTCCGAAGGCGTGTACGAGTTTCCGAACCTGCCCGGCGCGGTCGACACGGACGACGACGACGGCTCCGAGGCCACCCGCCGTGACGCCGACGACGCGGAGAGCAGCCGGGCCAGCCGCGGCTGGTGGGACCGCAACGCCGACGAGTACCAGAGCGAGCACGGGGCCTTCCTCGGCGACGACCGCTTCGTCTGGGGGCCCGAGGGCCTGGACGAGGCCGAGGCGGGCCTCCTCGGCCCGGCGGCCTCGCTCAAGGGCCGCGCCGTCCTGGAGATCGGCGCGGGCGCGGCCCAGTGCAGCCGCTGGCTGGCCGCGCAGGGCGCCCGGCCGGTGGCCCTGGACCTCTCCCACCGCCAGCTCCAGCACGCCCTGCGGATCGGCGAGGGCGACGTGCCGCTCGTCCAGGCCGACGCCGGGGCGCTGCCGTTCCGCGACGGCTCCTTCGACCTGGCGTGCTCGGCCTACGGCGCCGTGCCGTTCGTCGCGGACCCCGTGAACGTCATGCGCGAGGTGCACCGGGTGCTGCGCCCCGGAGGCCGCTGGGTCTTCTCCGTCACGCACCCGATCCGCTGGGCGTTCCCCGACGAGCCGGGCCCGGAGGGCCTGTCCGTCTCCGCCTCCTACTTCGACCGGACGCCGTACGTCGAGCAGGACGAGCAGGGCCGGGCCGTGTACGTGGAACACCACCGCACCCTCGGCGACCGGGTCCGCGACGTGGTCGCGGGCGGCTTCCGCCTGGTCGACCTCGTCGAGCCCGAGTGGCCGGCCTGGAACAGCCAGGAGTGGGGCGGCTGGTCCCCGCTGCGCGGGAACCTGATCCCCGGCACGGCGGTCTTCGTCTGCGAGAGGGACTGATCGTCCGGTGCGCACCGAGGCCCTCGACGCCCTCCCGGTACGGGAGGCCGTACCCGCCCTGACCGCGGCCCTGAACGCGCACGGCACCGCGGTGCTGTGCGCGCCGCCCGGCACCGGCAAGACCACCCTGGTGCCGCTGGTGCTCGCCGGGCTGGCCGGCGCCGGCGGCCCGGTGCGGCGCGTGGTCGTGGCCGAGCCGCGGCGGATCGCGGCCCGCGCGGCGGCCCGCCGGATGGCGTGGCTGCTCGGCGAGCGGGCCGGGCACCGGGTGGGCTTCACGGTGCGAGGCGAGCGGGTCGTCGGCCCCTCGACGGTCGTGGAGGTGGTCACCACCGGTGTGCTGCTCCAGCGCCTCCAGCGCGATCCGGAACTGTCCGGGGTGGACGTCGTGGTCATCGACGAGTGCCACGAGCGCCATCTCGACGCCGACACGGTCGCCGCGTTCCTCCTGGACGTGCGCGCCACCCTGCGCCCGGAGCTGAGGCTGCTGGCGGCCTCGGCCACCACGGACGCGGCGGGCTGGGCCCGGCTGCTGGGGAACGCCCCGGTGGTGGAGGCGGCGGGGGTATCGCACCCGGTGGACGTGGTGTGGGCTCCCCCGGCGCGGCCGGTGCGCCCGCCGCACGGGATGCGGGTGGACCCGGCCCTGCTCGCGCACGTCGCCGCGGTGGTGCGCCGGGCGCTGGCCGAGCACGAGGGGGACGTGCTGTGCTTCCTGCCCGGCACCGGCGAGATCGCCCGGGTGGCGGGGCAGCTGGGCGGTGTGCCCGCCGAGGTGCTCCAGGTGCACGGGCGGGCCCCGGCGGCCGTGCAGGACGCGGTCCTCGCGGGCGGAGCCGGACGGCGGGTGATCCTGGCGACGGCGGTCGCGGAGTCGAGCCTGACGGTGCCCGGGGTGCGGATCGTGGTGGACGCGGGCCTGGCGCGGGAACCGCGGACCGACCACGCCCGGGGGCTGGGCGCCCTGACGACCGTACGCGCCTCCCGGGCGTCGGCGCGCCAGCGCGCCGGCCGGGCCGGGCGCGAGGCGCCGGGCGTGGTGTACCGCTGCTGGCCGGAGGCGGAGGACGGCCGGCTGGCCGCGTTCCCCGCACCCGAGATCAAGATCGCGGATCTGGCGGAGTTCGCCCTGCAGGCCGCCTGCTGGGGCGATCCCGACGCGTCGGGTCTGGCGCTGCTGGACCCGCCGCCCGCCGGGGCGCTGGCAGCGGCCCGCGAGGTGCTGGCGGCCGTGGGCGCGGTCGACGCCGCCGGGCGGGCCACCGCGCGCGGCGTCCGGATGTCACGGCTGGGCCTCCACCCCCGGCTGGCGCGGGCACTGCTCGACGCGGCCCCGCTGGTCGGCGCCCGCAGGGCCGCCGAGGTGGTGGCCCTGCTGAGCGAGGAGCCACCCCGGGCGTACGGCGACGACCTGGCCGCGGCATGGCGCGAGGCGCGCCGCGGCGGCGCCGGGGACGGGTACGCGGCACGGTGGCGTACGGAGGTGCGGCGGCTGGCCCGCGCGGCCGAGAGGGCCGGCGCTGCGGACGCGGAGGACCCCGGGAGCGGCGCGGGCGGCGGGAACGGCGGGGGCGGCGGGAACGGCGCGGACAGCGGCAACGGCGGGAGCGGCCGGGATGCCGGGCCGTCGGACGATGCGGTGGCCGGGCTGGTGGCGGCGTTCGCGTTCCCCGAGCGGGTGGCGCGGGCCCGCGGCGAGGGCGCGTACCTGATGGCGTCCGGGACCGGCGCCGAGCTCGCGGACGGGTCGCGGCTGCGCAGCGCGCCCTGGCTGGCGGTGGCCGTCGCCGACCGGGGTGCGCACGCCGCCTCGGCGCGGGTGCGGCTGGCTGCCGTACTGGACGAGGACACGGCCCGGACCGCGGCCGCGCACCTGCTGGCTTCGGGTGAGGAGGTGCACTGGGAGGACGGCGAGGTCGTCGCCCGGCACGTGGAGCGCCTCGGTGCGGTGGAGCTGGCAGTACGCCCGCTGCGGGACCCGGATGCGGCGCTGGTGCGCGACGCCCTGCTGTCGGGTCTGGGCCGGGAGGGCCTCGGGCTGCTGCGGTGGACTCCGGAGGCGGCGGGGCTGCGGGCCCGGCTGGCGTTCCTGCACCGGGTGGCGGGCGAGCCGTGGCCGGAGGTGTCGGACGGGGCGCTCCTGGCCCGCGCGGGCGACTGGCTGGAGCCGGAGCTGTCCCGGGCGCGGCGCCGGTCGGACCTGGGGCGGATCGACGCCGGGCAGGCGCTGAACCGGCTGCTGCCGTGGGCCGGCGGTGAGGCGTACCGCCTGGACGAGCTGGCTCCGGAGCGGCTGGAGGTGCCGAGCGGCTCGCGGATACGCCTGGACTACTCGGCCGAGCAGCCGGTGCTGGCGGTCAAGCTCCAGGAGCTGTTCGGGCTGCGCGAGACCCCGCGGGTGGGCGGGGTGCCGGGGGTGCCGGTGCTCGTCCACCTGCTGTCGCCGGCCGGCCGGCCCGCGGCGGTGACCGCGGACCTGGCGTCGTTCTGGCGCGACGGGTACCGGGCGGTGCGGGCCGAGCTGCGCGGCCGCTACCCGAAGCACCCGTGGCCGGAGGACCCGGCGACGGCCGAGCCGACCCGGCACACGAACGCGCGCCTCAGGCGCTGACGGGGACCCCGCCCGGTTCGCCGGTGCTCGCGCCGCCGCCGGCCGTACCGCCCGCGCCGCCCGCCGAGCCGCCCGCCCGGGGGCGCCGGGCGCGGGCCTCGAGCCAGAGCGCGAGGGCGAGCAGCCCGGCGCCGCCGACGGCGAGGCCGACGGGGGCGTAGGTGTGCAGGACGAGGATCTTGGTGCGGTTCGCGGAGACCAGCTTCACCACGTGGCGGATGTAGTCCTCGCGCATCTTGACGTGCCCGTCGAAGACGACGAGCCGCTGGTCGGGCGCGGCCGCGGCGAGCTGGCCGCCGCGCAGCTCCTCGGTGTGGATCTCCTCGCCGTTGACGGGCGCGCCCGTGACGGGGTCGACCCAGAACATCCGCTTGGTGGTGTACCAGCGGCTGGTGCCCATGGTCTTCTCGATGCTCGCCGGGTCGAAGCCCGGGATCGGCATCTTCTTCGGGAAGGGCACCTTGGTCCAGGGGATGGTCTGCTCGAAGTAGTAGACGTCCATGCCGCGGAACGTGCGGGGTCCCACGTAGTGGATGGGCGCGGAGGTGCGGGTCTGCGCGTCGAAGTAGAGGTAGTCCCGCGGCTCGGTGAAGAACGGCCACTTGAACTCGATGCCCTCGCGCCGGACGGGGTCGCCGTCGACCATCTCGCCGCTCGCGTGCACCGGGTCCTGGGTGTGCGCGTCGAAGATGTAGCGCTCGGGGATCGCCGACACCATCTTGCCGTCCGGTCCGACGACGTAGGAGAGCCCGTCCCAGACGACGACGTCCTTGCCCGCGCCGGCTTCGATCTCCTCGGAGCGCTCGACGTTGCCCTTGAGGGTCTGCACGATCGTGATCTTCGAGACCTTCTTGGGCTTGAGCGTGGAGTAGTCGAGCAGGGTCGCGGGAGCGGCCTCCAGGACCGTCTCCTGGTACTGGCTCGGCGGGATCTTCGCCATGCTCGGGTACATCCACCAGCGCATAAGCGGCGCGAGCGTGGTGCAGAACACGGCGAGGGAAAGCAGGACGAGGCTCGCTCTGCGTCGCATGGCCGGGCCTCCTCTCACTGTCCGGGCGCGGACGGGACGCTGGTGAGCAGCGGCTTGGGCGAGGTGGTGCCTTCGGGCGGCCCGATCGCCGTGACGACGAACACGAGGGCCAGCGCGGCGACCAGCCCGATGGCGGCGGCGAGCAATGCGCGCATGGCGGGGCCTCCGGAATCTGATACGGCGTCAGGGCTGGGGCACCGTAGCAATGCGGGGGCGAGATGAGAACACCGGTGCGCGGGCGCGCCCGCGGCACGGTCAGGGGGAGTCGGAGGCCGCCGGGGAGGGGCTCGCACCGGCCGTCGGGGTTGCCGGCGCGGAAGCGGAAGCGGAAGCGGACGCGGATGCGGACGCGGACGCGGACGCGGTGGGCGACGGCGTGGCGGTGGGAGTCGGGGTGGGCGTGGGACTCGGGGTCGGCGTCGGCTTCGGGGTGGGAGCAGGCGTGGGCTTGGGCGTCGGGGTGGGAGTGGGCTTCGGGGTCGGCGTAGGAGTCGGCGTCGGCCTGGGGGTCGGGGTCGGCTTGGGGGTCGGCGTAGGAGTCGGCGTCGGGCGGGCGTCCGGGACCTCGTGGATGCCGTCGACGCCCGAGTAGTACGCGAACCACGACCGCACCGTGTGCAGGTACTCCGCCGAGCGGTTGTAGCTGAGCACCGCGCGGTCCAGATCCGCCCCGACCCGCAGGTCCCGCCCGCCCGCACACAGGTAGCGGCCCGCCGCCAGTGCCGCGTCGAAGACGTTGTCCGGGTTGCGGCGCCCGTCGCCGTCGGCGTCCCGGCCCCACGCGGCCCACGTGGACGGGATGAACTGCATGGGCCCGACCGCCCGGTCGTACACGGTGTCCCCGTCGTACGCGCCGCCGTCGGTGTCCCGGACGAGGGCGAATCCGGAGCCGTTGAGAGCGGGGCCCAGGATCCGGGTCAGCGTGGTGCCCGCGGCGTCGACGAGGCCTCCACGGGCCTGCCCGGACTCGACCTTGCCGATCGCGGCGAGCAGCTGCCACCGCAGTGCGCAGCCGGGGTCGCCGGCCGCGACGGTCCGTTCGGCCTGCCGGTAGGCGGCGAGGACGGTCGCCGGTATCCCCCGGCTGCCCTCCGGGGCGCCGCGCAGCGCCCGCCGTGCCGCCGGCGGCACGGGCCGGGTGACCGGGGCGGGTGCGGCCGTGCGCGTGGGCGCCGGCGCCGGTACCGACGGCGTTTCCGGCGTTTCCGGCGTGCCCGGCGGGTACGGGCTGACCAGCGGCGGCAGCGCCGTGTAGTACGCGGGCCTGCCCTGCGCGGGGTCCGGCGGCGCCGCCGTGTCCCGCTGCGGGAGCGCCCGGCCGGCCGTCGCCGACAGCGTGTCGCCCGCGGCCGGTCCCTGAGACGCCGTCACCGCGCCGGCCACCAGCGCGGAGACGAGGGCCGCCGCCCCTCCCCTGCGCAGCCTGCGTCCGAACCGAGCTGCCATGGCCGGGCCCTCCCCCTTCGACGGCCTTGCGTCCGCGCGACCCTACGACAACCTCCCGTACGGCGACAGCACTTGACGGGCAGCATTCACGGCTTCGCCACGAGCTGCACGACCCGCGCATACTGAAGTGCCGTGATCCACAAAGGGAGGGCGTCATGCCGTTCACGCTCAGCCATGCGGCGGCCGTACTGCCCGCCGTCCGCCGCACGGGCCGGGCCCGCGGCCCGCTCGTCGCCTCGGCGCTCGTCGCGGGCTCCTTCGCTCCCGACCTGACGTACTTCGCCGCGAGCGTGGTGCCCGGCGGGATGGAGTTCGGGACGTTCACGCACTCCCTGCCGGGTGTCCTCACCGTCGACGCGGTGATCACCGCCGCCCTCGTCGGGGTGTGGCTGCTGCTGCGCGAACCGCTCGCGGCGCTGCTGCCCGCCCGCCGGCAGGGCCGCGCCTACGCGCTCGCGCGCGGCGAGTCCTGGCGCGGCCGGCCGCCGCTCGCCCTCGCCGCCTGGTTCTACGTCTCGGCCGTGGCCGGGTCGCTCACGCACGTGGTGTGGGACAGCTTCACGCATCAGGACCGGTGGGGCACCAACCTGCTGCCCGTGCTGCGCCGGGGATTCGCGGGCTTCCCGCTCTACCTGTTCCTCCAGTACGGGGGATCCGCGCTCGCGCTCGCCGGGATCGGATGGTTCCTGGTCACCGCGGTGCGCCGGATGCCCGCGGCTCCGGTGCCCGCCGCGGTGCCGGTCCTCTCGCGGGGCGAGTGGGCGGGGGCGCTCGCCCTGCTCGGCGGCTGCGTGGCGGCGGGGATCACGCAGCGCGTGCTGCGCTGGTACACCTTCTTCGACCACGCACGGAGCCCGCTCGACCTGGTGCCGACGGTCTGCTTCGGTGCGGGGACGGGGCTGGCCGTCGGTCTCGTGCTGTACGCGGCGCTGGTCCGGCTGCGCCGCCGCGGGCGCGGCCCTGCGCCGACGCCCGCCCTCCCGGAGGGGAGGACGGGCGTCCGCCGCTGAGGGCGGGCCCGCACGACCGGTGCGGCCGTACGGGCCCCGGGCTCACCGGGTGCGGTCAGTGGGCCGCGGACTCCCAGTCGGGGCCCACGCCCACCGAGACGTCGAGGGGGGCGCGCAGCTCGACGGCCGCGGCCATCTCGCGGCGGACCAGCTTCTCGACCTTGACCCGCTCGCCGGGAGCGATCTCCAGGACGATTTCGTCGTGGACCTGGAGCAGCATCCGGGACTGCAGCTTCGCCTCGGCCAGTGCGCGGTCCACGCGCAGCATCGCGACCTTGACGATGTCGGCCGCGGTGCCCTGGATCGGGGCGTTCAGCGCCATCCGCTCGGCCATCTCGCGGCGCTGGCGGTTGTCGCTGTTGAGGTCGGGCAGGTAGCGGCGGCGGCCGAGCATGGTCTCGGTGTAGCCCGTGGCCCTGGCCTCCTCGACGACGCGCTGGAGGTAGTCGCGGACCCCGCCGAAGCGCTCGAAGAAGGTGTCCATCAGACCGCGCGCCTCGGCCGGCTCGATGTTCAGCTGCTGCGAGAGGCCGAACGCCGACAGGCCGTAGGCCAGGCCGTACGACATCGCCTTGATCTTGCGGCGCATCTCGGCGTCCACCGCGGACCGCTCCACGCCGAACACCTGGGAGGCGACCGTCGTGTGCAGGTCCTCGCCGGAGAGGAACGCCTCGATCAGGCCCTCGTCCTCCGACAGGTGGGCCATGACCCGCAGCTCGATCTGGCTGTAGTCGGCCGTCATCAGGGACTCGAAGCCCTCGCCCACCACGAAGCCGCGGCGGATGGCCCGGCCCTCGTCCGTGCGCACCGGGACGTTCTGCAGGTTCGGGTCAGTCGAGGACAGACGGCCCGTCGCGGCCACCGTCTGGCTGAAGGTGGTGTGGATCCGGCCGTCCGCGGCGATCGTCTTGATCAGGCCCTCGACGGTGGAGCGCAGGCGGGCCTGCTCCCGGTGCCGCAGCATGATCACTGGGAGGTCGTGGTCGGTCTGCGACGCCAGCCAGGCCAGCGCGTCCGCGTCCGTGGTGTAGCCGGTCTTGGTCTTCTTCGTCTTGGGCAGGCCCAGCTCGCCGAAGAGGACTTCCTGGAGCTGCTTGGGCGAGCCGAGGTTGAACTCGTGGCCCACCGCCGCGTGCGCCTCCTTCACCGCCTGCTGCACCGCGCCGGCGAACTGGGCCTCCATCGCCACCAAGTGGTCGCGGTCGGCCGCGATCCCGGACCGCTCCATCCGGGCGAGCAGCTCGGACGTCGGCAGCTCCACCTCGTGGAGCAGCTCGACCGCGCCGACCTCGCCGAGCCGGGTCGCGAAGGCGTCGCCCAGGTCCAGGACCGCGCGGGCCTGCGCCATCAGCGCCTCCGCCTCGGCCTGCTCGTCCGCGCCGAACGCCAGCTGGCCGTCGCCCGAGGCGGGCTGGAGCTCGCGGCCCAGGTACTCCACGGACAGCACGTCCAGCGCGAAGGACCGGCGGCCCGGCTTGACCAGGTACGCGGCGAGCGCCGTGTCCATCGTGACACCGCCGACCCGCCAGCCCTGGTCGGGGAAGACCCGCATGACGGCCTTGGCGTTGTGCATGACCTTGGGGCGGACCGGGTCCGCGATCCAGGCGGCGAACGCCTGCTCGTCGGCCTCGTCGAGCTGCGCCGGCTCGAACCAGGCGGCCGCGCCCCCGGCCGCGGCCAGCGCGATCTCGGTGACGCTGCCGGTGCCCTGCGCCCACGTGTCGACGGTCGCCACACCGAGCACGCCGCTCGCGTGCGACTCCAGCCAGGCCGTGAGCTCACCGGCGCCCAGCACCGAGGCGTCCAGCTCCACACCGGCCGCCGGAGCGGGCTCCTCCGCCTCGACCGCACCCGGGTCCACGGCCAGCAGCCGCTCCCGCAGCGAGGCGTTGCGGATCTCCAGCACCTCCAGGAAACCGGTCACGCCCGCCCGGTCGTACGGGGCGCGCACCAGGTCGGCCGGGGCCTTCGGCAGCTCCACGTCCCGGACCATCTCGGTCAGCACGCGGTTGAGCTTCACGGCCTCCAAGTGGTCCCGGAAGTTCTGCCCCGCCTTGCCCTTGACCTCCTCGGCGCGCTCGACGAGCTCCGCGAACGAACCGAACTGGTTGATCCACTTCGCCGCGGTCTTCTCGCCGACGCCCGGGATGCCGGGCAGGTTGTCCGACGGGTCGCCGCGCAGCGCCGCGAAATCCGGGTACTGCTGCGGGGTGAGGCCGTACTTCTCCTCGACCTTCTCCGGCGTGAACCGGGTCAGCTCGGAGACGCCCTTCGTCGGGTACAGCACGGTCGTGTACTCGCTGACCAGCTGGAACGAGTCACGGTCGCCGGTGACGATCAGCACGTCGAAACCGGCCGCCTCCGCCTGCGTCGCCAGCGTCGCGATCACGTCGTCGGCCTCGAAGCCGTCCACCGCGAACCGCGGCACGCTCATCGCGTCCAGCAGCTCGCCGATCAGCTCCACCTGGCCCTTGAACTCGTCGGGCGTCTTCGAGCGGTTCGCCTTGTACTCCGGGAACTCCTGCGAGCGCCACGTCTTGCGCGATACGTCGAAAGCCACCGCGAAGTGCGTGGGCGCCTCGTCGCGCAGGGTGTTCGCCAGCATCGACGCGAAGCCGTAGACGGCGTTGGTCGGCTGGCCGCTCGCCGTCGTGAAATTCTCCGCCGGCAGCGCGAAGAACGCCCGGTACGCCAGGGAGTGCCCGTCCATGAGCATCAGCCGGGGCCGGCTCGCTGCGCTCTTGTCTTCCGTCTTCTTCGATGCTGTCTCTGCCACGCCCCCGATCCTAGGCGGCCGCACTGACAAAACCGGCGTCGGCGATGTCCGCGGACCGTGACAGGATCGGACACGTACAGAAAAGACGTGCAGCATGCTCGAAGGGGAGCGCCATGGCCGCCAAGCCGCCCACAGGTGATCCGGTACAGGACGCGCCCCAGGTCGCGCCCCCCAGCCACGCCGCCGCAGGCCTGCCCGCCATCGGCCACACCCTGAAGATCGCACAGCAGCAGATGGGCCTGCGGCGCACCGCGCAGACCCTCCTCAAGGTCAACCAGAAGAACGGCTTCGACTGCCCCGGCTGCGCCTGGCCCGAGGGCGACAAGCGCCACACCGCGGAATTCTGCGAGAACGGCGCCAAGGCCGTGGCCGAGGAGGCCACGCTGCGCCGCGTCACCCCGGACTTCTTCGCCGCGCACCCGCTGGCCGACCTCGCCGCGCGCTCGGGCTACTGGCTCGGCCAGCAGGGCCGCATCACGCAGCCGATGTACCTGCCCGAGGGCGCCGACCGGTACGAGGCCGTCACCTGGGAGCGGGCCTTCGCGATCATCGCGGAGGAGCTCACGGCCCTGTCCTCGCCCGACCGCGCCCTCTTCTACACCTCGGGCCGCACCAGCAACGAGGCCGCGTTCCTGCTCCAGCTCTTCGCCCGCGAATTCGGCACGAACAACCTGCCCGACTGCTCCAACATGTGCCACGAGTCCTCCGGCTCCGCGCTCAACGAGACCATCGGCATCGGCAAGGGCAGCGTCTCCCTGGAAGACCTCCACCAGGCCGACCTGATCATCGTCGCCGGGCAGAACCCGGGCACCAACCACCCGCGGATGCTGTCCGCACTGGAGAAGGCCAAGGCCTCCGGCGCGAAGATCATCTCGGTGAATCCGCTGCCCGAAGCCGGCATGGAGCGGTTCAAGAACCCCCAGACCCCCCTGGGCATGATCAAGGGCACCGCCCTCAACGACCTCTTCCTCCAGATCCGCATCGGCGGCGACCAGGCCCTCTTCCGCCTCCTCAACAAGCTCGTCCTGGAGACCGAAGGCGCCACCGACGACGTCTTCATCCGCGAACACACCCACGGATACGACGACTTCGCCGCAGCCGCCCGCGCCGCCGACTGGGACGAGACCCTCACCGCCACCGGGCTGACCCGCACCGAGATCGAAGAGGCCCTGGGCATGGTCCTCGCCTCGCAGCGCACGATCGTCTGCTGGGCCATGGGCCTCACCCAGCACAAGCACTCCGTCGCCACCATCCGCGAGGTCGTCAACTTCCTCCTGCTGCGCGGCAACATCGGCCGCCCCGGCGCCGGCGTGTGCCCCGTCCGCGGCCACTCCAACGTCCAGGGCGACCGCACGATGGGCATCTTCGAGCGCCCCGCGCCCGCCTTCCTCGACGCCCTCGACAAGGAATTCGGCATCACCTCGCCCCGCGAGCACGGCTACGACGTCGTCCGCTCCATCCAGGCCCTGCGCGACGGCGAGGCCAGCGTCTTCTTCGCGATGGGCGGCAACTTCGTCGGCGCCACCCCCGACACCGAGGTCACCGAGGCGGCGATGCGCAAGGCCTCGCTGACCGTCCACGTCTCGACGAAGCTCAACCGCTCCCACGCGGTCACCGGCCGCCGCGCCCTGATCCTGCCCACCCTCGGCCGCACCGACAAGGACGTGCAGGCCTCCGGCAAGCAGTTCGTCACCGTCGAGGACTCGATGGGCATGGTCCACGCCTCCCGGGGCAACCTGCCCCCCGCGAGCCCCCACCTGCTCTCCGAGCCCGCGATCGTCGCCCGCATGGCCCGCGCCGTGCTCGGCGATGCCTCCCGCACCCCGTGGGAGGAGTTCGAGGAGGACTACGCCGCCATCCGCGACCGGATCTCCCGGGTCGTGCCCGGCTTCGAGGACTTCAACGCACGCGTCGCCCGGCCCGGCGGCTTCACCCTGCCGCACGCCCCCCGCGACGAGCGCCGCTTCCCCACCAAGACCGGCAAGGCCAACTTCACCGCGGCCGCCGTGGAGTACCCGCGCGTCCCCGCGGGCCGACTGCTGCTGCAGACCCTGCGCTCGCACGACCAGTACAACACCACGATCTACGGCCTCGACGACCGCTACCGCGGCATCACCGGAGGCCGCCGGGTGGTCCTGGTCAACCCGCACGACGCCCGCGAGCTGGGGCTCGCCGAGGGCTCGTACACGGACCTGGTCGGCGAGTGGAAGGACGGCGTGGAGCGCCGCGCCCCCGGCTTCCGGGTCGTCCACTACCCCACGGCGCGCGGGTGCGCGGCGGCGTACTACCCGGAGACCAACGTGCTGGTCCCGCTCGATTCCACCGCCGACACCAGCAACACCCCCGCGAGCAAGTCCGTGATCGTCCGCTTCGAGCCCGCGAACCGGCAGGCAGACTGAAGCCCCGCCGGGTCGGGTGATATGAAGAGCGTCGTTAACGGTCGTTTACGAACGGAGTCGGCCCCATGGGCGAGCAGACCCAGGTGAAGTTCCCTCAAGAGGTCATCGACGAGTACGCGGAGCTCGGCGTGGACCTGCCCGCACTCTTCTCCGCCGGAGACCTCGGCACCCGGATGGGCATCCAGATCCTGGAGGCGGCCGCCGACCGCGTCGTCGGCGTCATGCCCGTCGAGGGCAACACCCAGCCCTACGGCCTGCTGCACGGCGGCGCCTCGGCCGTACTCGCCGAGACCCTCGGCTCCATCGGCACCATGCTCCACGGCGGCAGCACCAAGCTCGCCGTGGGCGTGGACCTGAACTGCACCCACCACCGCGGCGCCCGCTCCGGCCTGGTCACGGGCGTGGCCACCCCCGTCCACCGCGGCCGCTCCACGGCCACGTACGAGATCGTCATCACCGACGAGCAGGACAAGCGGATCTGCACGGCCCGCCTGACCTGCATGCTCCGCGAGGTCGGCGCCCCCGCCGCGCTCGCGGCCGCCACGGGCGCCTGACCCGCCCGGCGCACCACCGCGCCCTCCCCCGGGACTCCCCGGCCCCCAGGGACCCCAAGGACCCCGGGGGCCCGGGGAGTCCCGGCGGATCCCCGGCATTTACCCGGAGGCGGTTGTCCCGCCGATCGCGACCGCCTACCGTCCCCTCCATGGGGACCGCGCCGCACACCCTGGGCCGGCACGCCGGCTGCGTGCTCCTCGCGGCACTGGCACTGAGCGGATGCTCCGGTTCCACTCCTTCCGCCCCGCCGACCCCGCCCGCGACCGGCAGCAGCCCCGCGCCGCGCACCAGCTCCCCCGCCGACATCTGCACCGCCCTCGTCTCCTACTGGGCCCGCGAGGCGCTCACGGGCGGTAAGTGGGCCGGGCTCGACTGGGAGCAGAAGGGCATGTCGAACGGCCAGTACGAGATCCACGAGCAGATCGTGGCCGAGGCCCGCGCCGCCGAGCGAACTTCCGGACGCCAAGCGGGACTTGACCTCATCGACCGCCGCGTGAGACAGCGCTGCACCGAGGAGGACGGGGCCACCCGCAGCTCCGAGAACTGGCGGCCGCCGGCCTGAGCCGCCTCTCCGGATTCCGCTCCGCCTGTCCGCCTTCCGGTCACCCGGCCGCCCGCGCACGGGCCGGACCCGCGCGGCTGGTCGGAACCGGTTTCCGCACCCCGCACACCCGTGGGCACCGGGCGTCGACACCACCCGGACAATTACCCTCCGTAAACATCACCCATTTTGAAATAACGCCCTGAACAGGGCTTTCTTGCCCGTGGACCCACCGGAGGAAGCACCCCGGACACACGGTGCTACCAAAATGTTCAAACGATCAGCGTCAGCACCATGGGGCCCTCAAGCGCCTTAGCGGAACGGGGAATTCTCACCATGCGGACATCCACCCCCACCCACAAAGGCCCGAAATGCCCGTACTCCCGGCACACATTCTTGGCCTTGGCATAACAAGAGCGTCACATCCTCCTTTCCCCGCTCCCCCAGCTCGCCACCTCCGCTCTAGAGTCACGGCCAGTCACCGCGCCGCCGGGCGCTCCTCAGCACGGCCGTGCACCTCCCAGTGCGGCCCGGCGACACAACGGCACCTCACAGAGGGAGCCGCGCCAGGGAAAGGAAGAATCGTGCGACACCGTTCTTTGCTCGTCCTCACCACCGTGATCACCACGGGAGCACTGACCCTCACCGCCTGCGGATCGCGCGACGGAAAGACCGACGAGGGCAAGACCGACGGCAGCAAGAAGACCGTCGTCGTCATCGGCGTCGACGCCCCGCTGACCGGCTCGCTCTCCGCCCTGGGCCAGGGCATCAAGAACTCCGTCGACCTCGCGGCCAAGACGGCCAACAAGAACAACGAGGTCCCCGGAGTCGAGTTCAAGGTCGAGGCCCTCGACGACCAGGCGGTCCCCGCCTCCGGTCAGGCCAACGCCACCAAGCTCGTCGGCAACAAGGACGTCCTCGGCGTCGTCGGCCCGCTGAACTCGGGTGTCGCCCAGCAGATGCAGGGTGTCTTCGCCTCCGCCAACCTGGCGCAGGTCTCGCCGGCCAACACCAACCCCTCGCTCAGCCAGGGCGACAACTGGGGCAAGGGCGAGTACAAGCGCCCCTTCAAGACCTACTTCCGCACCGCCGCCACCGACGTGGTCCAGGGCAAGTTCGCCGCCCAGTACCTCTTCAAGGACGCCGGCAAGAAGAAGGTCTTCGTCGTCGACGACAAGCAGACCTACGGCGCCGGCCTCGCCGCGATCTTCTCCGACGAGTTCAAGCGCCTCGGCGGCAAGGTCGTCGACACCGACCACGTCACCGTCAAGGAGACCGACTTCTCCTCGACCGCCGACAAGGTCAAGACCTCCGGCGCCGACTCCGTCTACTTCGGCGGCCAGTACCCCGAGGGCGGCCTGCTCTCCGACCAGATCAAGAAGACCGGCGCCAAGATCCCCGTCATGGGCGGCGACGGCATCTACGACCCGGCCTTCATCGCCGCGTCCGCCGAGGCCAACGACGGCGACCTCGCCACCTCCATCGGCTACCCGGTCGAGAAGCTCCCCACCGCCAAGACCTTCATCGCCGACTACGCAGCCGGCGGCTACAAGGACCCGTACGCGGCCTACGGCGGCTACTCCTACGACGCCGCCTGGTCCGTCATCCAGGCCGTCAAGGCCGTCGTCGCCGCCAACGGCGGCAAGGTCCCGAACGACGCCCGCGCCAAGGTCGTCGACGCCCTCGGCAAGGTCTCCTTCGACGGCGTGACCGGCAAGGTCGCCTTCGACGAGTACGGCGACACCACCAACAAGCAGCTCACCGTCTACAAGGTCGAGGGTGGCGCTTGGAAGGACGTCAAGAGCGACACCTTCACCGAGTAGCACTCCCCCAGGCCCCCGGGCCTGACCCGCAGCACCAAATGAACCAAACCGCGCGAGGGCGCAAACAGCGCCCTCGCGCGGAGTCTTATCCGACACGCTCATCGGAGGCCCTGCGGTGAACGAACTGCCGCAACAGCTGGCCAACGGCCTTGCCCTCGGTGCCCTTTATGGCCTCATAGCCATCGGGTACACCATGGTCTACGGCATCGTCCAGCTCATCAACTTCGCCCACGGCGAGATCTTCATGATCGGTGGCTTTGGCGCCCTCACCACCTACACCGTTCTCCCGAGCGGTACCTCACTCCTGGTGGCGATACCGCTCATGATCATCGGTGGCGCGATCGCCTCCGTAGCGGTCGCCACCGCCGCGGAACGCTTCGCATACCGACCCCTGCGCAGCGCGCCCCGGCTCGCCCCGCTCATCACCGCCATCGGCCTCTCCATCGCGCTCCAGCAGCTCGTCTGGCAGTTCTACCCGGACGCCAAGAAGGCCGTGACGTTCCCCGAGATCACCGGTGACGCCTACCAGATCACCGAACACCTCTCGATCCAGCGCGCCGACGCCTTCGTCCTCGCCCTCGCCCCCCTGTGCATGCTCGCCCTCGGAGTCTTCGTCTCCAAGAGCCGCAGCGGCCGCGCCATGCAGGCCACCGCACAGGACCCCGACACCGCGAAGCTGATGGGCATCAACACCGACCGCATCATCGTCATGGCCTTCGCCATCGGTGCCGCGTTCGCCGCCGTCGCAGCCGTCGCCTACGGCGTCGACAAGGGCCAGATCAACTTCGAAATGGGCTTCATCCTCGGCCTCAAGGCGTTCACCGCAGCCGTCCTCGGCGGCATCGGCAACATCTACGGAGCCATGGTCGGCGGCGTCGTCCTCGGCATCGCCGAATCACTCTCGATCGCCTACATCGAGGACATCCCCGGCATGCAGCAGCTCGGCGGTGGAGCCTGGTCCAACGTCTGGGCGTTCGTACTCCTCATCGTCGTCCTCCTCGTCCGGCCACAAGGCCTGCTCGGCGAGCGCGTCGCGGATCGGGCGTGAGAACCATGACCACCGACAGCACCACGAAGACCACCACCGCGGGCGCCCCCAAGAGCAGCCTGCTGTACACGATCATCGGCGGCAGCCTCGCCGCGATCGTCAGCACCTACCTCGCCTGGACCTGGACCACCGACTTCCCCGGTGACCTCACGATCTACGGCAGCCCCGCCCCGCTCCAGATGCTCACCCTCGTGGGCGCCCTCCTCACGGCCGCCTTCGCGCTCTCCGCGCTCGGCACCAAGGGCTTCCGCTGGCTCACCCCCACCGGCGCCCGCAAGGCCGTCTGGCTCCTGGCCCTCGGCACCTTCGCCACCACCCTGTTCACGGTGCTCTCCATCACCGTCGAACTCGGCGGCTTCGCCCACCTGGAACCCGGCGCCTACATCGCCGTCGTCGCCTCGCTCGTCCCGGCCCTCGCCGCGTACAAGCTCCCCGACGACACCCGCAAGGCCGCCCCGGCCAAGCAGCTGCCCTCCTGGGCCGAAATCCTCATCATCACCGCGGCGTTCGCCGTCGGCCTCTACGTCGTCACCTTCGGCATCGACACCGACGACAAGGAACCGCAGCTCTTCATCGCGTACCTGATCATCGTCGGCTTCGCCACGAGCGCCCTCCTCAAGTCCGGGCTCATCGAACGGTTCTCCGCACTCACCGCGAACAACCGCCAGGTCACGATCATCGGCACCATGGCCGCAGCCGTCGCCTTCCCGTTCATCCAGCAGAGCGGCGACACCTACACCCTCATCGCGGTCAACATCCTCATCTTCGCGACCGTCGCCCTCGGCCTCAACGTCGTCGTCGGCCTCGCGGGCCTCCTCGACCTCGGCTACGTCGCCTTCCTCGGCGTCGGCGCGTACACCGCAGCCCTCGTCTCCGGAAGCACCGCCAGCGCCTTCGACGTCAAGTTCCCCTTCTGGGCCGCAGTCCTCGTCGGAGCCCTCGCCTCGCTGGTCTTCGGCGTGGTCATCGGCGCCCCGACCCTGCGCCTGCGCGGCGACTACCTCGCCATCGTCACCCTCGGCTTCGGAGAAATCTTCCGCATCGCCATGGGCAACCTCGACGGCGTCTCCGGCCCCGACATCACCAACGGGCCCAACGGCATCCCGAACGTCCCCCACCTCGAAATCCTCGGGTGGAACTTCGGCGAATCCCACATCGTCATGGGCATCGAGCTCGGCGCCTACGCCAACTACTACCTGCTCATGCTCCTCGTGATGGCCCTCGTCATCGTCATCTTCGCCCGCGCCCAGAACAGCCGCATCGGCCGCGCCTGGGTCGCCATCCGCGAAGACGAGACCGCCGCCACCGCCATGGGCATCAACGGCTTCCGCGTCAAGCTCATCGCCTTCGCCCTCGGCGCCACCCTCGCGGGCCTCGCCGGCACCGTCCAGGCCCACGTCAACACCACGGTCGTCCCCGAGAACTACGTCTTCGCCGGCCCCGTGCCCCCGAACTCCGCGTTCCTCCTCGCCGCCGTCATCCTCGGCGGCATGGGCACCATCCGCGGCCCCATCCTCGGCGCCGCACTGCTCTTCCTGATCCCGGCCAAGCTGCAGTTCCTCCAGGACTACCAGCTCCTCGGCTTCGGCATCGCCCTCATCCTGCTCATGCGCTTCCGCCCCGAAGGCCTCATCGCCAACAAGCGGGCGCAGCTCGAGTACCACGACGACACCGCTGACCAGGCCCCCACGGACCTGGCCACCGCCAAGGCGGGGGCGTGAACGACATGACGACGACCACCACCACCAACGCCACACCCGTCCTCGAAGCCAGCGGCGTCACCATGCGCTTCGGCGGCCTCACCGCCGTCCGCTCCGTGGACCTCACCGTCAACGCAGGCGAGATCGTCGGCCTGATCGGCCCCAACGGCGCCGGCAAGACCACCTTCTTCAACTGCCTGACGGGGCTCTACATCCCCACCGAGGGCACCGTCAGCTACAAGGGCACGGTCCTCCCGCCGAAGCCCCACCTGGTCACCCAGGCCGGCATCGCCCGCACCTTCCAGAACATCCGGCTCTTCTCCAACATGACCGTGCTGGAGAACGTCCTCGTCGGACGCCACACCCGGACCAAGGAAGGCCTCTGGTCCGCCCTCCTGCGCGGCCCCGGCTTCAAGAAGGCCGAAGCCGCATCCGAGGCCCGGGCCATGGAACTCCTCGAGTTCATCGGCCTGCAGAACAAGGCCCAGCACCTGGCGAAGAACCTCCCCTACGGCGAACAGCGCAAGCTGGAAATCGCCCGGGCCCTCGCCAGCGACCCCGGCCTCATCCTCCTCGACGAGCCCACCGCCGGCATGAACCCACAGGAAACCCGCGCGGCCGAAGAACTCATCTTCGCCATCCGGGACATGGGCGTCGCCGTCCTCGTCATCGAGCACGACATGCGCTTCATCTTCAACCTCTGCGACCGCGTCGCCTGCCTCGTCCAGGGCGAAAAGCTCATCGAAGGCACCGCATCCGTCGTCCAGGGCGACGAACGCGTCATCGCCGCCTACCTCGGCACCCCCTTCGAGGGAGACCCGGGCGCGGAAGAGGTCGCCGAAGTCGAAGCCGCAGAAGCCGCCGCCGAAACCGAGGCCGAAACCCCCGCCGAAGCCGCCGCCGAACCCGTCGAGTCGACCGAAACCGCCGACACCACCGACGAAACGGCCGACACCGAAGCGGACACGGAAGCCCCCACGGCAACCGAACCCGCCGAGGACAGCACCACCCGCACGGAAACGGAAGGAGAGGCCAAGTGACCGCACTGCTCAAGGTCGAAGACCTCAAAGTCGCCTACGGCAAGATCGAAGCCGTCAAGGGAATCTCCTTCGAGGTCAACCAGGGCGAAATCGTCTGCCTCGTCGGCACCAACGGCGCCGGCAAAACCACCACCCTGCGCACCCTCTCCGGCCTCATCAAGCCCCGCTCGGGCAGCATCACCTTCGACGGCCAGCCCCTCAGCACCGTCCCCGCACACAAGATCGTCGCCCTGGGCCTCGCCCACTCCCCCGAGGGACGCCACATCTTCCCCCGGCTGACGATCGCGGAAAACCTCCAGCTCGGTGCGTTCCTCCGCAGCGACAAGGAAGGCATCGAGAAGGACATCGAGCGCGCCTACGAGATGTTCCCCATCCTGGGCGAACGCCGCAAGCAGGCCGCAGGAACCCTCTCCGGCGGCGAGCAGCAGATGCTCGCCATGGGACGCGCCCTCATGTCCCAGCCGAAGCTCCTCATGCTGGACGAGCCCTCCATGGGCCTGTCCCCGCTGATGATGCAGAAGATCATGGCCACCATCTCCGAGCTCAAGGCAGCCGGCACGACGATCCTCCTCGTCGAACAGAACGCCCAGGCGGCGCTCTCGCTGGCCGACCACGCCCACGTGATGGAAATCGGCAAGATCGTCCTCTCCGGCACCGGCGACGAACTCCTCCACAACGAGGACGTCCGCAAGGCCTACCTCGGCGAAGACTGACCCCCGCCACACACGACTGAGGCCCGCCCCCGGATCCCATCCGGAGGCGGGCCTCACTCGTCATCCGCCTCAATCGCCCGTCGTGCCGTCCAGCAGCTCCCGCAGAATGTCCAGATGACCGTTGTGCCGGGCCGTCTCCTCCGTCAGGTGAAGCAGGATCCAGCGCAGATCGACGTGCACGCCACCGCGAACCGGCCGCTTCGCCCGATCGCCCAGACCACACCCGGCGACCAGCTCCCGGTAACGCACACTCTGCCCGGCGTACTCCTCGAGCAACTGCCCGAGCGGGAAGTCGACCGCAATACGCATCTCGCGGTCCGGATCCTCCTCGGTCCAGGGACCCCCGTCCTCCTCACCGAGAAAGACCACCTGGAACCAGTAATACTCCACCCAGCGGAGATGGCTCACCAACCCGCTCACGGTCATCAGCGGCGAACCCGGCAGGAGCGCCTTGCGGGCGTTCTCCGCAGAGACGCCCTCACACTTGGCGCGCACGGTGTCGCGTGCGTAGTCGAGGAACGTGGTGAGCTGCGTGCGCTCGTCCCACGCAGAAGGCGTGTCGTCGATTCTTGTCATCGTGCGAAGCGTCGCCGATCACACGACCGATGTCGAAGCATTTACCGACGACACCCCCGGCACGACCCGCCGGACAGACCCCTAGCCCTTGGCCGCCTTCTTCTCCTCGGCGTCCTCGATGACCGCCTCGGCGACCTGCTGCATCGACATGCGCCGGTCCATCGACGTCTTCTGGATCCACCGGAACGCAGCCGGCTCCGAGAGCCCGTACTGCGTCTGCAGCACGCTCTTCGCCCGGTCCACCAGCTTGCGGGTCTCCAGCCGCAGCGAGAGGTCCGCGACCTCCTTCTCCAGCGCCTTCAGCTCCGCGAACCGCGACACCGCCATCTCGATGGCCGGCACCACGTCGCTCTTGCTGAACGGCTTCACCAGATACGCCATCGCCCCGGCGTCCCGCGCCCGCTCCACGAGATCGCGCTGCGAGAACGCCGTCAGCATCAGCACCGGCGCGATGGACTCCTCCGCGATCTTCTCCGCCGCGGAGATCCCGTCCAGGACCGGCATCTTCACATCGAGGATCACCAGATCCGGCCGGTGCTCCCGCGCCAGCTCGACGGCCGTCTGCCCGTCCCCGGCCTCACCGACGACGGAGTAGCCCTCCTCCTCGAGCATCTCCTTGAGGTCGAGGCGGATCAGCGCCTCGTCCTCGGCGATGACGACGCGGGTCGTCAGCGGCGGGACGTGCGACTGGTCGGCGTCGACGGGCGTGGGCGACGACTCGTGCTCGGCGGCGGTCACGGGGGCTCCTTGGTACGGGGCAGTGCTGCTGGAATGAGCCTACCTAGCAGCGCCGCTACCTGGTCACCGGGTACACTCCGTCGTGCGGTCTTGCCGGGTTGGCGCAATTGGTTGACGCGGAGGTCTCAAACACCTCTGTCCGCAAGGACATGTGGGTTCGAATCCCATACCCGGTACCAACGAACAAAGCGGATGTTCACGTTCTCGTGAACATCCGCTTTTTGCTACTCGCATATCCCAGCCATTACGCAGAGTGGCCGCATGGAGTTCCACAGCCTGGAAGTACGCCAAAAGGCCCTGACCCTCCTCCGGGGCGGAGCCAGGAACGCGGACGTGGCCCGGCAGCTGGTCGTCCCGCTCGGCACCGTCAGCTACTGGAAGCACGTGGACCGCGCCGCCCGGGGAGAATGCCCGGGGGCGCACGACCCCACCTGTCCGCGATGCGACGGGAGCGATCTGGACGAACCCGCCTACGTCTACCTGCTCGGCCTGTACCTCGGAGACGGCCACATCAGCCAGTACTCCGGGCACCGCGTACCGAACCTGATGGTCACCTGTGGGGATGACTGGCCAGGACTCATCGATGCAGCAGAGAAGGCCATACACGCTGTGTTTCCTGAGAACAGGACCTGCCGCGTCCAACGCATCGGCTGCCAGAACGTCAAGGTGTACTCGAAGCACCTGATCTGCTTGTTCCCACAGCACGGGCCCGGCCGGAAGCACGAACGCCCCATTCACCTCGAACCGTGGCAGCAGGCGCTCGTCGATGCGAACCCATGGGAGCTCGTGCGTGGACTTATCCACTCCGACGGATGTCGGATCACCAACTGGACCACGCGCCGCGGCAAGCGCTACGAGTACCCCCGGTACTGGTTCACGAACGTCTCGGACGACATTCGCAAGCTCTACACCGACACCCTCGACCGGCTGGGCGTCTCGTGGACGTCGTGCACGCGGCACGGAAAGCCGTACAACATCTCGGTGGCCCGACGGGCGTCCACCGCGTTGATGGACGCCCACGTCGGGCCGAAGTACTGAAAGAGGGGCGGCGTCAGCTGCCCTCGGTGATGGCCGGGGCCGGGTCGTACTTGAAGTTCGCCGGGCCGAAGTTGGCCGTCACGAAGCGCTCCCAGGAGCCGTCCTGGACCATCTTCTTCAGGGCGATGTTGATCTGCGAGCGGAGCTGGGTCTCGCCCTTCTTGACGCCGATGCCGTACTGCTCGTTGCTCAGGCTCAGGCCGACCAGCTTGAACGCGCCCTGGTACTTCTTCTGGGCGGCGAAGCCGGCGAGGATCGAGTTGTCGGTGGTCATCGCGTCGAGGTGGGTCTCCTTGAGGGCGACCGCGCACTCGGAGTAGTTGCCGAGCTCCATCAGGCCGGCCTTGGGGGCGAGCTTTTCCTTGACGTTGCGGGCCGAGGTGGAGCCGGTGACGGAGCACATCAGCTTGTTGTTGAGGTCTTCGGCCTTCTTGATCTTCGTGTCGCCGGCGCGGACGAGGATGTCCTGGTGGGCGGTGAAGTACGGGCCGGCGAAGTCGACCTGGGCCTTGCGCTTGTCGGTGATCGAGTAGCTGGCGACGACGTAGTCGACCTCTCCGTACTGGAGGAGGAGCTCGCGGTCGGAGCTGGTGACCTGCTTGAACTCGATCTGCTCGGGGGTGTAGCCGAGGTCCTTGGCGACGTAGCGGGCGACGTCGACGTCGAAGCCGGTGAAGGTGTCGTTGGTGCCCTTGAATCCCAGGCCGGGCTGGTCGTACTTGATACCGATGGTGATCTTGTCCTTCTCGTCGCCGTCGTCGCCGCCGAAGCAGCCGGTGGCGGTCAGGGAGAGGGAGAGGACGAGGACGGCAGCGGACAGACCGGCTCGGGAGACCTTCATGGTGCGGGACTTCCTTTGGTGGTGCGACGAAAGGAAGTGCGCATACGTCTTCCTCGGCTGCAAGGAACCTAGAGAGGTGTCGTGTGCAGCGTCAGCAGAATTGAGCAGAACTTGAGGTAACGATCCGGACCGCCGGTAGATCTTGCGGCCGCGGCGGGGGCGGGCCGCAAGATCAACTAAGGCTGGGCGGGTCAGCGGACGGCGTCGCCGATGCGGTGGACGCGGACGAGGTTGGTGGAGCCGGCGACGCCGGGGGGCGATCCGGCGGTGATCACGACGATGTCGCCGGGGACGCAGCGGCCGATGCGGAGCAGTTCTTCGTCGACCTGGGCGACCATCGCGTCGGTGGAGTCGACGTGGGGGCCGAGGAAGGTTTCGACGCCCCAGGTGAGGTTGAGCTGGGAGCGGGTGGCGGGGTCGGGGGTGAAGGCGAGGAGGGGGATGGGTGAGCGGTAACGGCTGAGGCGGCGGACGGTGTCGCCGCTCTGGGTGAAGGCGACGAGGAATTTGGCGCCGAGGAAGTCGCCCATTTCGGCGGCGGCGCGGGCGACGGCGCCGCCTTGGGTGCGGGGCTTGTTGCGGTCGGTGAGCGGGGGGAGGCCCTTGGCGAGGATGTCTTCTTCGGCGGCTTCGACGATGCGGGACATGGTGCGGACGGTTTCGACGGGGTATTTGCCGACGCTGGTTTCGCCGCTGAGCATGACGGCGTCGGTGCCGTCGATGACGGCGTTGGCGACGTCGGAGGCTTCGGCGCGGGTGGGGCGGGAGTTGTCGATCATCGAGTCGAGCATCTGGGTGGCGACGATGACGGGTTTGGCGTTGCGCTTGGCGAGTTTGACGGCGCGCTTCTGGACGATGGGGACTTGTTCGAGGGGCATTTCGACGCCGAGGTCGCCGCGGGCGACCATGATGCCGTCGAAGGCGGCGACGATGTCGTCGACGTTCTCGACGGCCTGGGGCTTTTCGATCTTTGCGATGACGGGGAGGCGTCGGCCTTCCTCGTCCATGATGCGGTGGACGTCTTCGATGTCGCGGCCGCTGCGGACGAAGGAGAGGGCGATGACGTCGGCGCCGGTGCGCAGGGCCCAGCGGAGGTCTTCGATGTCCTTGTCGGAGAGGGCGGGGACGGAGACGGCGACGCCGGGGAGGTTGAGTCCCTTGTGGTCGGAGACCATGCCGCCTTCGATGACGTGGGTGGTGACGCGGGGGCCGTCGACGGCGGTGACTTCGAGGGTGACGCGGCCGTCGTCGACGAGGATGCGTTCGCCGGGGGTGACGTCGGTGGCGAGGCCGGTGTAGGTGGTGGCGCAGGTGTGGCGGTCGCCTTCGATGTTTTCGACGGTGATGGTGAATTCGTCGCCGCGTTCAAGGAGTACGGGGCCTTCGCGGAAGCGGCCGAGCCGGATCTTCGGGCCTTGAAGGTCGGCGAGGATGCCGACGCTGTGGCCGGTTTCGTCGGATGCCTTGCGTACGCGGTGGTAGCGCTCCTCGTGCTCGGCGTAGGTGCCGTGGCTGAGGTTGAGGCGGGCGATGTCCATTCCGGCTTCGACCAGGGCTTTGATCTGGTCGTATGAGTCGGTGGCGGGGCCCAGGGTGCAGACGATTTTGGCTCGGCGCATGGGTCGAGCGTATGCCCCTACCGGGCAGTAGAAAACGGGATCGGAGTGTCTCCTCAACAACCTTTTGGTGAAAGGCTGTTGACAAGTCTCGAATGGTGGGCGGGGGTGCTCCGATGAGCACCCCCGCGGTGGGTTCGGGGGGTGGTGTGCGGGGGGGGGGTTCAGAGGCGGGGCGGGGTCATGGTGAAGCGGGCGTTGACGGAGGCGTAGACGGTCTGGCGTTCGGGTTCGAGGTCGAGGGCGGGGGCGGTTTCGGCGTCTTGGGCGAAGGCCATGCTGCGCATCATGCCGCCGGGTGCGGACATGGCCATGGGGCGGGCGTCTTCGGCGCCGAGGTCGGCGAGTTCGACGAGGGCGGCGAGTTCGGCGCCGAGGGCGGCGGCGTATTCGCGGGCGCGCTGGACGGCTTCGAGTACGGCTTGGCGGCGGGCGTCGCCGTGGGCGGGCGAGTCGGGACGCAGGGCCCACCAGGGTCCGTCGACGCTGGTGAGTTCGAGGTCGGCGAGGCGGGTGGTGAGTTCGCCGAGGGCGGTGAAGTCGCCGAGTTCGGCGGTGAGGTGGACGCGTCCGTGGTAGGCGCGGATGCGTTCGCCGCGGCCGTGGCGGGTGAGTTCGGGGGTGATGGAGAAGGTGCCGGTTTCGAGTTTTTCGACGGCTTCGCCGTAGCTTTTGACGAGTTCGAGGACGGCGGCGTTGCGGCGGGTGAGGTCGTCGAGTGCGGTGCGGCGGTCGGTGCCGCGGGCGCTGACGGTGATGCCGAGGCGGGCGATTTCGGGGTCGACTTCGATGCGGGCTTCGCCGCGGACGGCGACGCGGGGGACTTCGGGGGTGCCGTAGGGCTGGGGTGTGGGGTCCTGGGTCATGCGGTCCACTGTGGCATTCGGTGGGGGTGTGTGCCGGGTCACCGGATCCGAAAGCTGTCGGGGGTGTTGTGGCCGGTTGTGGCTGGGTCAGAATCTACGCGCGTTGTTTGGCCTCACAAGGGAGATGACATGCCGTTCGACCGTAGGACGTTTCTGGGCACATCGGCTGCGACGGGTGCTGCCGTGGCGCTGACGGGGGCTGTTGCGGCTCCTGCTGTTGCGGTTCCTGCTGCGGAGGTTCCCGCTGCGGGTGCGCGGCGGCGCCCGCACACGTATTCCTTCACGGTCATGGGCACGACGGATCTGCACGGGAACGTCTTCAACTGGGACTACTTCACGGACAGGGAGTTCGACGACAAGGCGCACAACGACGTGGGTCTGGCGAAGATCTCGACGCTGGTGAACCGGGTGCGTGCGGAGAAGGGGCGGCGGAACACGCTGCTGATCGATGCGGGTGACACGATCCAGGGCACGCAGTTGTCGTACTACTACGCCAAGGTGGATCCGATCACGGCGCGGCGTGGTCCGGTGCATCCGATGGCGCAGGCGATGAATGCGATCGGGTACGACGCGGCGGCGCTGGGGAACCACGAGTTCAATTACGGGATACCGGTGCTGCGGAAGTTCGAGGAGCAGTGTGATTTCCCGCTGCTGGGGGCGAACGCGCTGGATGCGAAGACGCTGCGGCCGGCGTTTGCGCCGTACAGCATGCACCGGCTGCGGACGCCGTGCGGGCGGGTGGTGAAGGTGGCGGTGCTGGGTCTGACGAATCCGGGGATCGCGATCTGGGACAAGCAGAACGTGCAGGGGAAGATGACGTTCCCGGGGCTGGAGGAGCAGGCGGCGAAGTACGTGCCGCGGCTGCGGTCGATGGGTGCGGACGTGGTGATCGTGTCGGCGCATTCGGGGTCGAGCGGTACGTCGTCGTACGGTGATCAGCTGCCGTACGTGGAGAACGCGGCGGGTCTGGTGGCGGAGCAGGTGCCGGGGATCGACGCGATCCTGGTGGGGCATGCGCATACGGAGATCCCGGAGTACCGGGTGAAGAACAGCGTGACGGGCAAGGACGTCGTGCTGTCGGAGCCGTTGAAGTGGGGGCAGCGGCTGACGCTGTTCGATTTCGAGCTGTCGTTCGCGCGGGGCCGTTGGTCGGTGGACCGGGTGTCGGCGTCGGTGCTGAACTCGAACACGGTGGAGGAGGACCCGAAGATCACGGGTCTGCTGGCGGACGAGCACCGCAAGGTGGTGGCGTACGTCAACCAGGTGATCGGGACGTCGACGGCGGCGATGGCGTCGGCGGAGGGTCCGGTGAAGGACGTGGCGATCATCGATCTGATCAACCACGTGCAGGCGGAGACGGTGAAGTCGGCGCTGGCGGGTACGGAGTGGGCGGCGCTGCCGGTGCTGTCGCAGGCGTCGTGTTTTTCGCGGACGGCGGCGATTCCGGCGGGGCAGGTGACGATCCGGGATGCGGCGGGTCTGTATCCGTTCGAGAACACGCTGGAGGCGCGGCTGCTGACGGGTGCGCAGCTGCGTGACTATCTGGAGTTCTCGGCGCGGTATTTCGTGCAGACGGCGGTGGGTGAGCCGGTGGATGCGGCGAAGCTGACGAATGCGGAGGGGACGCCGGACTACAACTACGACGCGGTGTACGGGTTGTCGTACGACATCGACATCGCGCGGCCGAGGGGGTCGCGGATCACGGGTCTGTCGTTCCGGGGGGTGCCGGTGGATCCGGCGGCGCAGTTCGTGCTGGCGGTGAACAACTACCGGGCTTCCGGTGGCGGGGCGTTCCCGCATGTGGCGGGGGCCCGGCAGTTGTGGGCGAATTCGGACGAGATCCGTAACACGATCATTGGTTGGGTGAAGGCGAAGGGGACGGTGGATCCGGCGGAGTTCGCGTCGGTGGACTGGCGGCTGACGCGGGCGGGTGTGCCGGTGTTCTAGGCGGGTTTTGTCTGTCAGGGGTGTTCGACGAGCGGGAGCAGTTCTCCGGTGGTGTGTGGCCGGGGCTGCTCCCGTTCGCGTAGGCCGAAGGTGGTGAAGGCGGTGCGGTCGGGGAGGGGGTAGGGCTCTTTGCCGGTGAGGGTGTTGAGGATGGCGGCGCTGCGGCAGGCGGTGAGGCCGAGGTCGGGGGCGCCGATGCCGTGGGTGTGGCGTTCGCCGTTCTGTACGTAGACGTTGCAGCCGGTGGCGGTGATGGCGGGGGCGAGGAGCATGCGGTAGCGGTCGTCGATGCGGGGGCGGCCGGAGGAGTCCTTGCGGATGTAGGGGTCGAGTCCGGCGAGGAGGCGGCCGAGGGGGCGTTCGCGGTAGCCGGTGGCGAGGACGACGGCGTCGGTGGTGATGCGGGAGCGGGTGCCCTGCTGGGTGTGTTCGAGGTGGAGTTCGACTTTGGTGGTGGCGACGCGGCCGGCGGTGCGGACGCGGACTCCGGGGGTGAGGACGGCGTCGGGCCAGCCGCCGTGGAGGGTGCGGCGGTAGAGCTCTTGGTGGATGGCGGCGATGGTGTCGGTGTCGATGCCTTTGTGGAGTTGCCATTGGGCGGGGATGAGGCGGTCGCGTACGGGTTCGGGGAGGGAGTGGAAGTAGCGGGTGTAGTCGGGGGTGAAGTGTTCGAGGCCGAGTTTGGAGTACTCCATGGGGGCGAAGGAGGGGGTGCGGGCGAGCCAGGTGAGGCGTTCGCGGCCGGCGGGGCGGGCGCGGAGGAGGTCGAGGAAGACTTCGGCGCCGGACTGGCCTGAGCCGATGACGGTGACGTGGTCGGCGGCGAGGATGCGGGCGCGGTGGTCGAGGTAGTCGGCGGAGTGGATGACGGGGACGGTGGGGGCGTCGGCGAGGGGGCGCAGGGGTTCGGGGACGTGGGGGGCGGTGCCGATGCCGAGGACGAGGTTGCGGGTGTAGCTGCGGCCGAGGGCTTCGGCTTCTCCGTCGGCGTCGAGTTGGGTGAAGTCGACTTCGAAGAGGGTGCGTTCGGGGTTCCAGCGGACGGCGTCGACTTGGTGGCCGAAGTGGAGTCCGGGGAGTCGTCCGGCGACCCAGCGGCAGTAGGCGTCGTATTCGGCGCGCTGGATGTGGAATTGCTCGGCGAAGTAGAAGGGGAAGAGGCGTTCTTTGTGCCTCAGGTAGTTGAGGAACGTCCAGGGGCTGGTGGGGTCGGCGAGGGTGACGAGGTCGGCGAGGAAGGGGACTTGGATGGTGGTGCCGTCGATGAGGAGTCCGGGGTGCCAGCGGAATTCTCGTCGCTGGTCGTAGAAGGCGGTGGCGGGGCCTCCTTCGCCGGGGCCGTGGGGCAGGCCGTGGGCGAGTGCGGCGAGGGAGAGGTTGGAGGGGCCGATGCCGATTCCTACGAGGTCGTGGGGGGTGTCGGGGTGGGCGGTCATCGGTGGGCGCTGCCTTCCAGGAGGGTCAGGAGGTCTTGGAGGTCCTCCGTGCCGGTGTGGGGGTTGAGGAGGGTGGCCTTGAGCCAGAGGCGGCCGTCTGCGGTGGCGCGGCCGAGGACGGCGCAGCCGTCGTGGAGGAGGGTGCGGCGCAGGGCGGCGACGTCGGTGTCGGGTGCGCCGGTGGGGCGGAAGAGGACGGTGGTGATGGTGGGTGGGGCGTGGAGTTCGAAGTGGGGGTGTGCGTCGATGAGGTCGGCGAAGTGGTGTGCGGTGGCGCAGGTGCGGTCGATGAGGTCGGCGAGTCCGTTGCGGCCGAGTGAGCGCAGGGTGGTGGCGATTTTGAGGATGTCGGGGCGGCGGGTGGTGCGCAGTGAGCGGCCGAGGAGGTCGGGGAGGCCGGCTTGGGTGTCGTCGGGGGCGTTGAGGTAGTCGGCTTGGTGGGCGAGGGGGGCGAGGAGGTGGTGGTGGGGGACGGTGAGGAGGCCGGCGGCGGCGGGTTGCCAGCCGAGTTTGTGGAGGTCGAGGGTGAGGGAGTGGGCGTGCCGGAGGCCTTCGACTTGGGGGTGGTGGCGGGGGCTGAAGGCGAGGAGGCCGCCGTAGGCGGCGTCGATGTGGAGTTCGGTGTGGTGGTGGGCGCAGACGGCGGCGATGTCTTCGAGGGGGTCGATGAGTCCGGCGTCGGTGGTTCCGGCGGTGGCGGCGACGAGGGTGGGGCCGGGCTGGTCGGTGAGGGCGCGGTGGAGGGTGGCGGGGTCGAGGGTGCCGGTGGGGGTGGGGAGGGTGAGGGGGGTGGGGAGGCCGAGGAGCCAGGCGGCGCGGGGCAGGGAGTGGTGGGCGTTGGCGCCGTGGACGAGGCGGACGGGGCCGTGGCGTTCGCGGGCGAGGAGGAGGGCGAGTTGGTTGGATTCGGTGCCGCCGGTGGTGATGAGGGCGTCGGCGTCGGGGGTGCCGTGGAGGTGGGTGGCGAGGGTGTGGGTGACGAGGGTTTCGAGGGCGGAGGCGGCGGGTGCCTGATCCCAGGAGTCGAGGGAGGGGTTGAGGCAGGAGGCGGCGAGGTCGGCTACGGCGGCGACGGCGAGCGGGGGGCAGTGGAGGTGGGCGAGGCAGTGGGGTTCTGCGGGGTCGGCGGCGCCTTCGGTGAGGGTGCGGACGACGGTGCGGAGTGCCTCGTGGTCGCCGGTGCCGTGGGCGGGGAGTGCGTCGCCGAGGGCGGTGCGTACGCGGGTGTCGACGGTGTCGGGGCCGCCGCGGGGCAGGGGGCCGCTGCGGGCGCGGGCTCCGGTGTGGAGGGCGTCGAGGAGGGTGTCGAGGAGGGGCCGCAGGGCCGCTGGGCCGGTGGTGCCGCCGGCGAGGGGCGGGGCGGGCGGCGGGGGGCCGGGCGGCGGTGTCATGCGGGTTCCTCAGGGGCTGTCCGGGAGCGGGGAGGGTTTGCTCCCGGACAGCTCAACGATCAGGCCCGAATGGGGTAACCGCCGCGGGTGGCCGGACCGGTGTGTTTCGGCCGCGGGCGGGCCGTGGGTGCGCCGTGCGTGCGGGCGTGCGGGCGTGCGCGTGGGGACGTGCGGGCGGCGCGGGCGGCGCGGGTCCCGGCGGGGTGGGGGCCGGGTGGGGTCAGCCGCCGGTGCGTACGCGCAGGGCGCGGGCGAGGTCGTCGAGCTGGTCGACGAGCTTGCGCCGCAGCGCGGGGATCATGTGGGTCTCCTTGAGGCAGTCGCGGCCGGTGGCGAGGGCTTCGGCGGTGACGGTGTGGGCGGGGAAGGCGTGGCGGCCGGCAGCTTCGGCGATGGCGGGGCCGCGGCGGTCGGCGAGTGCGACGGCGTCGCGGTAGTAGCGGTCGACGTACGGCTGGACGAGGTCGGCCTGCTCGGGCTGCCAGAAGCCCTGGGCGGTGGCGGTGAACAGGTAGTTGGAGAGGTCGTCGTGGGCGAACATGCGGTCCCAGGCGGCCTGCTTGGCCGTGGGGTCGGGCAGGGCGGCGCGGCAGCGGGCGGCGGCTTCCTGTCCGGTGGCGGTGGGGTCGGCTGCGAGTTCGGCGGCGATGGCGGTTTCGTCGGCGGCGCCGAGTACGCACAGGCGGGTGAGGATGCGCCAGCGCAGTTCGGGGTCGAGTTCGGGGCCGCCGGTGACGGTTCCGTCCTCGTACCAGGCGGCGATGGTGTCGGGCTGGGTGGCGCTGTCGATGAAGGTGCGGACGGCGGTCAGGCGCAGTCCGGGTGCTTCGCCGCTGCGCTTCGCTGCGCCTTGACTGCTGTTCCAGTCGTCGGAGGTCAAGCCCTCCGTGCGCCGGATGAGGGCGCGGGCGGCGGAGGTGATGAGGGCGAGGGCTGCGGGCCGGTCCCGGTCGGGGAGGTAACGGTCGGCGATCTGGGTGCGCGCGAAGCCGAGGACGCCCTGGACGATGGCGAGGTCGCTCTCCTGGGGGAGGTGGGTGTGGAGGGCTTCGAGGTGGGCGGTGGGGGCGAGGTCGCCGTCGCGGACCATGTCGCGCAGGGCGTTCCAGACGACGGCGCGGGTGAGGGGGTCGGGGAGGCCGGAGAGGCTGCGCAGTGCGGTGTCGGCGGAGTGTGCGTCGAAGCGGATCTTGGTGTAGGTGAGGTCGCGGTCGTTGGGGACGAGGAGTGCGGGGCGGGGGCCGACGGAGGAGATGACTTCGCCGGAGGGGATGTCCACGTCGAGGAGTTCGCGCAGTTCGAGGCGGTGTTCGCGGCCGGGTTCGGGGTCGTAGGCGCCGATGGCGATGCGGTGGGGGCGGTTGCCTTCGTGGGCGACGGTGAGGGTCCAGCCGCCGTCGGCTTCTTCGATGCGGGGGGTGAGGGTGTCGATGCCGGTGGTGCGCAGCCAGGTGTCGGCCCAGGCGTGGACGTCGCGGTCGGTGTGGGCGGCGAGGGAGTCGGTGAAGTCGGCGAGTGAGGCGTTGCCGAAGCGGTGGCGGGCGAAGTGGGTGTTGATGCCGGCGAGGAAGTCTTCTTCGCCGAGCCAGGTGACGAGCTGGCGGAGGGCGGAGGCGCCCTTGGCGTAGGAGATGCCGTCGAAGTTGAGGAGGGCGGCGGCGGTGTCGGGGACGGCGCCGGGGTCGGGGGCGACGGGGTGGGTGGAGGGGCGCTGGTCGGCGTCGTAGCCCCAGGCTTTGCGGGCGACGCCGAAGTCGGTCCAGGTGTCGGTGAAGCGGGTGGCTTCGAGGAGGGTCTGGTAGCCCATGTATTCGGCGAAGGACTCGTTGAGCCAGATGTCGTCCCACCAGCGCAGGGTGACGAGGTCGCCGAACCACATGTGGGCCATTTCGTGCGCGATGGTGACGGCGCGGGACTGGCGTTCGGTGTCGGTGACGGCGGAGCGGAAGACGTATTCGTCGCGGAAGGTCACCAGGCCGGGGTTCTCCATGGCGCCGGCGTTGAATTCGGGGACGAAGGCCTGGTCGTAGGAGTCGAAGGGGTACGGCTCGGTGAACTTCTGGTGGTAGCGGTCGAAGCAGGCGGTGGTGATGCCGAGGAGTTCGTCGGCGTCGGCGTCGAGGTGGGGGGCGAGGGAGCGGCGGCAGTGGATGCCGAAGGGGAGGCCGGCGTGTTCGGTGCGGATGCTGTGCCAGGGGCCTGCGGCGACGGCGGCGAGGTAGGTGGAGATGACGGGGGTTTCGGCGGCGGTCCAGGTGGCGGAGCCGTCGTCGTGGGTGGTGGTCTTCTCGGTGGTGCCGTTGGCGAGGACGGTCCAGCCTGCGGGGGCGGTGACGGTGATCGCGAATGCGGCTTTGAGGTCGGGCTGGTCGAAGGCGGCGTAGACGCGCTGGACGTCGTCGAGGAAGAGCTGTGTGTAGACGTACGTCTCGCCGTCGGTGGGGTCGGTGAAGCGGTGCATGCCCTCGCCGGTGTGCGAGTACCGCATGCGGGCTTCGATGCGGAGCTCGTGGGGGCCTTGGGTGAGGCCGGGGAGGGGCAGGCGCCCGGCGTCGAGGGTCCCGGGGTCGAGGGGGTGTCCGTCGAGGACGGCGGAGCGCAGTTCTTCCGGTTTCAGCTCCACGAAGGTGTCGCCGTCCGACCGGGCGGTGAACCGGATGACGGTGGTGGAGTGGAAGGTCTCGTCGCCGGTGGTGAGATCGAGGTCGATCGCGTAGCGGTGGACGTCGAGGAGCTGTGCTCGGAGCTGCGCTTCGTTGCGCGTCAGTGCGGACATGGGCCCCATGCTGCCTGATGGGGGCCGGTGGCTTAAGGGGTCTGGTCTTCGCCCGCAGCGATCGTCTCGTGGTGGCGGATGACCTCGGCGATGATGAAGTTGAGGAGCTTCTCGGCGAAGGCCGGGTCGAGCTTGGCGCTCTCGGCGAGCTGGCGGAGCCGGGCGATCTGGTTGGCTTCGCGGCCGGGGTCGGCCGGGGGCAGGTGGTGGCGGGCCTTGAGGTGGCCGACCTGCTGGGTGGCCTTGAAGCGCTCGGCGAGCATGTGGACCACGGCTGCGTCGATGTTGTCGATGCTGTCGCGCAGCCGTGCCAGTTCGGCTCGGACGCCCTCGTCGATGTCGCTGTTGTTCATGAGGTGTGAGCTTAGTCGGCCGGGCCCGGTCGGATCGTCGTTTGATCGGACGGTGAGACGGCTCACGGGGGTCACAGCGGGAGGACGGCGGTGACGAGCCAGCCGCCTTCGGGGGCCGGGCCGGCGGTGAGGGTGCCGCCCAGGGCTTCGGCGCGTTCGGTCATGCCGGCGAGGCCGAAGCCGCCGCCGCGGGCCTGGTCGGAGAGGCGGGCGGGGCGGCCGCCGCCGTCGGCGATGCGGATTTCCAGGCCGGCGGGGACGGTGCGCAGGCCGATGCGTACGGCGGTGGCGGTGGCGGCGTGTTTGGTGATGTTGGTGAGGGCTTCGAGGACGATGCGGTGGGCGGTGGCGGCGACGTCGCCGGGGATCTTCGTCTCGAGGTCTTGTTCGAGGTAGAGGGCGACGGGTGGTCCGGTGGTGGTGAAGCGGTCGGCGAGGTCGCGGATCTGGGCGAGTCCGGCGACGGGGGTGGTGCCGGCGGTCGTGTCGTTCTCGCGCAGGACGCGGACGAGGCGGCGCATGGAGCCGAGGGCTTCGTCTCCGGCGGTTTCGATGCGGGCGAGGATCTCTTCGGCGCGTTCGGCGGTGACGTGGGTGAAGCGGGCGGCGCGGGCTTCGACGACGATGCCGGTGACGTGGTGGGCGACGAGGTCGTGGAGTTCGCGGGCGAGTTCGAGGCGTTCGGCGGTGCGGACGGCGCGGACCTCGCGGTGGCGCTGGACGGCTTGGAGGCGCAGGAGCAGGGAGTAGGCGCCGACGACGACGGTGAGGACGGAGAAGAGGAGGGTGAAGCGGCCGGGGTCGGTGTCGCGTACGGGTACGGCCATGCAGCCGAGGCCGAGGAGGGGGCCGAGGACGGCGGCGGTGCGGGCGGGGGCGTGCAGGAGGACCTGGCTGAGGAGGACGAGGAGGGCGAGGGCTTCGCCGCCGCCCCAGACGACGATGGGGTGGTTGCCGAAGATCAGCAGGCAGGTGGCGGTCCAGGTGACGGCGGCGGCGAACCGGGCGCGGGCGAGCAGGGGGGTGTGCGGCCAGGGCGCGGCGGCGAGGCAGACGAGGATGCCGGAGCACCAGACGACGGCGTGGGGGGTGCTGGGCCGGCGGGCGAGGACGACGCCTTCGAAGGTGACGAGGCTGAGGAGGGCCAGGGAGAGGGTGAGGCGGATGCAGTCGGCGGCGCGGGGGTGCCGTCGGGCCCAGCCGGCGAGGGGGCTCACTGTGCGGCCCGGTGGCCGGGGGCAGGGGTGGGGGCGGGCGTCACGGGGTGCTCGCGGCGAGTCCGCTCTCCCAGGCCCAGGCGGCGATCTCGACGCGGTTGCGGGCGTCGAGCTTGGCCTGCACGTTCGCGAGGTGGGTTTTGACGGTGGACAGGGATACGTAGAGTTCCGCGGCGATCTCGGCGTTGGTCATGCCGCGGGCCAGGCAGCGTACGACGTCCCGCTCGCGTTCGGTGAGGGGTTCGGCGGGGCGGCGGGCGGCTGCCGCGGCGAGGGTGCGGGGGGCCATTTCGCGCAGCAGGCGGACGGTGATGGCGGGTGAGACGAGGGAGTCGCCGACGGCCGCGGCGCGGACCGCCTCAACCAGCATGGCGGGGCTCGCGTCCTTGAGGAGGAAGCCGGACGCGCCGCCGTGGAGGGCGGCGTGGACGTATTCGTCGAGGTCGAAGGTGGTGACGATCACGATGCGGGGTGCCGGGCGGCCGGCCAGGCGCCGGGTGACTTCCAGGCCGTCGAGCCGGGGCATCCGGATGTCGAGGAGGAGCACGTCGGGCCGGTGGGTTTCGACGGCTTCGAGTGCGGCCTGGCCGTCGACGACGTCGGCGAGCACTTCGATGTCGGGCTGGCTCTCCAGGATCATCCGGAATCCGGTTCTGACCATGTCCTGGTCGTCCGCGATGACCACGGTGATCGTCATGCGCTGCCTGTCCCTGTGTCGCCCGCCGGTCTGTCCTTCCCATGGGACCGGGGCGCCGGGTGGCCCGCAACCGCAGAGCGGGCCGCTGGGAGGGGTCAGCGGGGCCGGGTCGCAAGGGTGCCGGCTGCGCGCTGTCCCTGCCGGGGTTGGGGCGGCGGGGGCAGGTGTGCCTCCCCCTTCCGGCCGGTTCGGTACCGGCCGGAAGGGGGAGGCGTACGGGTCCGTCAGGGCGGGCGGCGCGCGGGGGCGCGGGAGGGGTCGCGGCCGTCGTCCCGGCGGTCACCGCGGGGGCGGGCCGGGGTGTGGATCACATCCCGGCGGCTGCGGACCTGATCGCGGAGGCGAAGGTGGAGACCTCCGTGTAGACGCCGGGGTAGTCGGGCCGGGCGCAGCCTTCGCCCCAGCTGACGATGCCGACCTGGATCCAGGCGCCGGCGTTGTCGCGGCGGAACATGGGTCCGCCGGAGTCGCCCTGGCAGGTGTCGACGCCGCCCTCGTCGAGGTATCCGGCGCAGATCTCCTCGCCGGGGATCAGGGAGCTGCCGTACGCGCCCTGGCAGTCGGCGTCGGAGACGAAGGGGACGGTGGCCTTGAGCAGGTAGCGCTGCTGCGCGCCGCCTTCGCGGGCGGCGCCCCAGCCCGCGACGGTGAAGGTGCCGTTGTTGTACTGCGTGGTGTCGGCGATCTGGAGGGTGGGCAGGTTGATGGGCTGGGCGAGTTTGATGAGGGCCCAGTCCTTGCCGCTGCCGTTGTAGCCGGGGGCGCGCAGGACCTTGGTGGACCTGACCTTGATGGCGCTGCTGCTGCGCAGGTCGACGACGCCGGCGGTGGCGGTGATGGAGGTGTTGGGGCCGGAGCTGCCGACGCAGTGGGCGGCGGTGAGGACGATGGTCGAGGTGTAGAGGGAGCCGCCGCAGCCCATGGAGAGGCGGACCATGAAGGGGAACTCGCCCTGGGCGGCGCGGACGCCTCCGACGACGGGTGCGGGGGCGGCGCCGGCGCCGGTGGTCTGGAGGCTGACGGCGGCGAGGACTACGGCGCCGACGGCGAGGGTGCGCTTGAGGGCGCGGGCGAGGGTGTTCCGTTTCCGCTGCGCGATTTTGGACAGCACAGTCAACACACTGCCTTTCGTGGGGGGTTGGGCGTGCGTTTGGCGTGTCCATGTCACATCACGAGGTGCCGTTCGAACAAGAACGCGTTTTCGGCCAACTTGCGGTGAGGGAGCCGGCATGACGGACGAAGCAGCGCGCGGCGGCCCGGTCGCGCACGGATTTCCGCACCTGGACACGGTGCGCAGCGCCGTCACCGCGCTGTACCGCAGGCTGTCCGCCGACGGGATCCGGGCGTACGCCCCCGCCTTCGCCCCGGCGGACGCGGCCTTCACGGACGAGGACGACCTGCACCTGGGGGCCCAGCGGGTGGCCCGGGCGCTGGTGCAGCAGCTCCGGCTGCCCGACGCCCGCATGATCGTCAGCTTCCGGCCGATGGAGCATGCGGCGAGCGTCGAACTGGCCGCCGGTCCGGAGTACTTCATCGAGGTCAACGACCGGTTCCGCAACCACCGCCGGGACCTCGCGGCGGCCCTGGCGCACGAGATCACGCACGTCCTGCTGCACCGGCTGGACCTGGCCTTCCCGGGGACCGGCGCCAACGAGATCCTGACCGACACCGCCGCCGCCTACCTCGGCGCGGGCTGGCTGCTGCTGGACGCGTACCGCGAGGACGCGCTCTCGCTGCAGAAGCTCGGCTACCTGACCCCCGAGGAGTTCGGGTACGTCCTGGCCAGGCGGGCCATGGTGTTCGGCGAGGACCCGGCGGTCGCGTTCACCAGCCCGCAGGCGTACGAGGCGTACGCGCGCGGGCGCGACGAGGCGCGCCGGGACTTCCGCCGGGCCCCGCTGGCCGCGGCCGGCACGCTGGAGCGGCGCCGCTACGCGCGGGCCCGGCGCGCCGCCTCCGCGGGGGCCCGGGGCGGCTCGAACCGGCACGGACCCCCGGCCCCGTACCGGTTCGAGCCCGGCGGTGACGGGCCCGGCGGGCAGCGGGTGAACTTCCCCTGCCCGGTGTGCGGCCAGCGGCTGCGGGTCTCGGTGCGCGGCCGCCTGCGGGTGCGGTGCGCGCTGTGCCACACGGTGCTGGACTGCGACACCTGAGGGCCACCGGGGATTCCGGACAACATGATGGCTCGACTCCGGTTCAGTGGGTGGCCGGTGTGGGTAGGAAGCACGTGTCGCACGAGTTCACGGATCCGGGCCCGACCTCCCGCCAGGGGGCCGGGCCCGGATCCGTTCCCGCTGCGTCTACGACGCCCCGTACGCGCGCAGCGGGGGTGCGGCCGCGGCGAGGAGCTTGAGGGTGGCCTCGCCCGCCTCCGCCGGGGTCCAGCGGGCGCCGCGGTCGGCCGTCGGGCCCGGGTGCCAGCCCTCCATCACCGTGATCCGGCCCGCCTCGACCTCGAAGACCCGGCCCGTGACCCCGGCCGACGCGGCCGAGCCCAGCCACACCACCAGCGGGGAGACGTTCTGCGGGGCCATCGCGTCGAAGGCGCCCGGCTGCGGCGCCGCCATCGTCTCCGCGAAGGTCCGCTCCGTCATCCGGGTCCGGGCGGCCGGTGCGATGGCGTTGACCTGGACGCCGTAGCGGGCCGTCTCCGCCGCCGCGACCAGCGTCAGGCCCAGGACCCCCGCCTTGGCCGCGCTGTAGTTGCCCTGGCCGACCGAGCCCAGCAGGCCGGCTCCGGAGGAGGTGTTGACCACCCGGGCCGCAGCCTGCCTGCCCGCCTTCGCCTCGGCGCGCCACCACGCCGCCGCGTACTTGAACGGCAGGAAGTGCCCCTTGAGGTGGACCCGCATCACCGCGTCCCAGTCGTCCTCGCCGAGGTTCACGAGCATGCGGTCGCGCAGGAAGCCCGCATTGTTGACGAGGGTGTCCAGCCGGCCGAACTCCCCCACCGCGCAGTCGACCAGCGAGGAGGCGCCGCCGGCGGTCGCGATGTCCCCGCCGTGCGCCACGGCCTGCCCTCCCCCGGCCCGGATCTCGTCCACGACCCGCGCCGCGGGGCCGTCCGCCGCCGGGGCGCCGTCGAGGCCCACGCCCAGGTCGTTGACCACGACCTTCGCGCCCTCCGCCGCGAAGGCCAGGGCGTGGGCCCGGCCCAGGCCCCGGCCCGCGCCCGTCACGACCACCACGCGCCCGTCACAGATTCCGGTCATGTCAGCTCTCCTTGTTCGCCGTTGCCGCATCCAGGAACGCCGGGCGCTCCCCGCCCCCGTGTACGAGCAGGCTGGCCCCGCTCACGTAGGCCGCCCGGTCCGAGGCCAGGAACACCGCCGCCTCCCCCACGTCGGACGGCTCGGCGAGCCGCCCCAGGGGCACCGTCCGGCCCACTGCCGCGACTCCGGCCGCGTCGCCGTAGTGCAGGTGCGAGAGCTCGGTGCGCACCATGCCGAGGACGAGGGTGTTGACCCGCACCTCCGGGGCCCATTCCACCGCCATCGAGCGGGCCAGGTTCTCCAGTCCGGCCTTGGCCGCCCCGTAGGCCGCGCTGCCCGGCGAGGGGCGGGTGCCGCTGACGCTGCCGATCATGACGACCGAGCCGCGGGCCGCGCGCAGGTGTGCGTACGCGGCGAGGGACGCGGTGAGCGGGGCGACCAGGTTCAGGTCGACCACGCGCGCGTGCCGCTGCGCGTCGCCCTCGCCGAGCAACCGGTACGGCGTCCCGCCGGCGTTGTTGACCAGGCAGTCCAGCCGCCCCCAGCGGGCCGCGACCTGCCCGAAGACGTCCTCGACGGCGTCAGGGTCGCGCAGGTCGAGGGGCAGGTGGACGGCCGTGCGGCCACCGCTCTCGACCGGCGTGTCGGGCGGTCTGCGGGCGCACAAGGCGACCTGCGCACCGGCCGCGAGGAACGACCGTGCGATGCCGGCGCCGACACCCCGGGTGCCGCCGGTGACGACGACGACCCTCCCGTCCAGCTCCATGGGCTGCTACCTTCCACCTAACAAATGTTTGGTGGAAAGGTAGCTGATCCGCTCATGGGTGTCTCCACCTCCCGCCCCGACAAGGGCGTCGCCGTCGTCACCGTCGACTTCCCGCCCGTCAACGCGCTCCCCGTACGGGGCTGGTACGACCTCGCCGACGCCCTGCGCGCGGCCGGGCGCGATCCCGAGGTCCGCTGCGTGGTGCTGGCCGCCGAGGGCCGCGGCTTCAACGCCGGCGTCGACATCAAGGAGATGCAGCACGATCCCGGCCACGGCTCCCTCCTCGGCGCCAACCGCGGCTGTTACGAGGCCTTCGCCGCGGTGTACGAGTGCGAGGTCCCGGTCGTCGCGGCCGTGCAGGGGTTCTGCCTGGGCGGCGGCATCGGCCTGGCCGGCAACGCCGACGCGATCGTCGCGAGCGACGACGCCGTCTTCGGGCTGCCGGAGCTGGACCGCGGCGCCCTCGGCGCCGCCACCCACCTGGCCCGCCTGGTCCCCCAGCACCTGATGCGCGCCCTCTACTACACCTCGCGCACGGCGACCGCGGCCGAGCTGCACGCGCACGGCTCGGTGTGGAAGGTCGTGCCCCGGGCGGCGCTGGCCGCCGCCGCCCTGGAGCTCGCCGCCGAGATCGCGCAGAAGGACGGCTCACTGATCCGGCTGGCCAAGGCCGCCATCAACGGCATCGACCCGGTGGACGTGCGCCGCAGCTACCGCTTCGAGCAGGGCTTCACCTTCGAGGCCAACCTCAGCGGGGTGGCCGACCGCGTCCGCAGCACCTTCGGCACGCCCAAGGAGGAAGCGCAGCCGTGACCGACACCCCCGATACGACCGGCACCCCCGGCACCCCCGATACGAGCGGTACGAGGGGTACGGCCGCCGCAGCCGACAAGGTGATGACCCCCGACGAGGTGGCCGGACGGCTGCGCAGCGGCATGACCCTCGGCATCGGCGGCTGGGGCTCCCGGCGCAAGCCGATGGCCCTGGTGCGGGCGCTGCTCCGCTCCGCGGTCACCGATCTCACCGTCGTCTCGTACGGCGGCCCCGACGTGGGCCTGCTGGCCGCCGCCGGCCGGATCCGCCGGCTCGTGGCCCCCTTCGCCACGCTCGACTCGATCCCCCTGGAGCCGAACTTCCGGGCCGCCCGCGAGAGCGGTGCGTTCGCGCTGACCGAGCTCGACGAGGCGATGTTCATGTGGGGCCTGCACGCAGCCGCCAACCGGCTGCCGTTCCTGCCCGTCCGGGCGGGCCTCGGCTCCGACGTACTGCGCGTCAACCCGCAGCTGAGGACCGTACGCTCCCCCTACGAGGACGGCGAGGAGCTCGTGGCCGTGCCCGCGCTGCGCATGGACGCCGCGCTCGTGCACCTCAACCGCGCCGACCGCCTCGGCAACGGCCAGTACCTGGGCCCGGACCCGTACTTCGACGACCTGTTCTGCGAGGCGGCCGACACCGCGTACGTCTCCTGCGAGCAGATCGTCGAGACCGCCGAGCTGACCAAGGACGCCGCCCCGCAGACCCTGCTGGTCAGCCGGCACTCCGTCACCGGCGTGGTCGAGACGCCGCGCGGCGCGCACTTCACCTCCTGCGCGCCCGACTACGGACGCGACGAGGCCTTCCAGAAGCTGTACGCGACCACGCCCTGGGCGGAGTTCGCCGGCCGCTTCCTGTCCGGCGCGGGCGAGCGCGACTACCAGTGCGCCGTACAGGCCTGGCACGAGGAGCAGAAGTGACCGGACCCCACAGCGGTGTGCAGGCCCCGACCCGTGCCGAGTACTGCGTGATCGCCTGCGCCGAGGCCTGGCGCGGCGACGGCGAGGTCCTCGCCAGCCCCATGGGCCTGATCCCGTCCGTCGGCGCCCGGCTGGCCAGGCGCACCTTCTCCCCCGGCCTGCTGCTGACCGACGGCGAGGCGCTGCTGGTCGGGCCGGACGGGTCGGCCGAGGGCTGGCTGCCGTACCGCCGGCACCTGGCCATGGTGACCGGCGGACGGCGGCACGTGATGATGGGCGCCAGCCAGATCGACCGGTTCGGCAACCAGAACATCTCCTGCATCGGGGACTGGGAGCGGCCCGCGCGGCAGCTGCTGGGCGTGCGCGGGGCGCCGGTCAACACCCTCAACAACCCGGTCAGTTACTGGGTTCCCCGGCACTCCCGCCGGGTGTTCGTGGAGCGCGTCGACATGGTCAGCGGGGTGGGGTACGACCGGGCCGCCGCGGCCGGGCCGTCCGCGACGCGCTTCCACCGGCTGCCCCGGGTGGTCAGCGACCTCGGCGTCTTCGACTTCGCGACCCCCGACCGCTCGATGCGGCTGGCGTCGGTGCACCCGGGGGTGACCGTGGAGCAGGTCCAGGAGGCGACCGGCTTTGCGCTCGCGGTCGACGTCGAGGTGCCGTACACGCGTGATCCCAGCCCGGCCGAGCTGCGGCTGATCCGCGAGGAGCTCGATCCGAAGGGCCTGCGCGACCGGGAAGTGCGGGCCTGATGGAGACCGCGCTCACCAGGCTGGTCGGGGTCGAGCACCCCGTCGTGCAGACCGGGATGGGCTGGGTGGCCGGGCCCCGCCTGGTCTCGGCGACCGCCCACGCCGGCGCGCTGGGCATCCTGGCGTCGGCGACGATGACCCTGGAGCAGCTTCGGGCGGCCGTACGGGAGGTCAAGTCGCGTACGGATGCGCCGTTCGGGGTCAATCTGCGGGCCGATGCCGGCGACGCGGCCGAGCGGGTGCGGCTGATCGTCGACGAGGGCGTGAAGGTGGCGTCGTTCGCACTGGCGCCGTCGAAGGAGCTGATCTCCCGGCTCAAGGACGCGGGCGTGGTCGTCATCCCCTCGGTCGGAGCGCGCCGGCACGCGGAGAAGGTCGCCGCGTGGGGTGCGGACGCGGTGATCGTGCAGGGCGGCGAGGGCGGCGGCCACACCGGGGACGTGGCGACGACCGTGCTGCTTCCGCAGGTGGTGGACGCCGTGGACATCCCGGTGGTCGCGGCGGGCGGCTTCCACGACGGCCGCGGGCTGGTGGCGGCGCTGGCGTTCGGCGCCGCGGGGGTCGCGATGGGCACGCGCTTCCTGCTCACCTCCGACTCGACGGTGCCGGACGCGGTCAAGGCGCGCTATCTGGCCGCGGGCGTCCGGGACGTCACGGTCACCACGGCCGTCGACGGGCTGCCCCACCGGATGCTGCGCACCGAGCTGGTCGCGTCCCTGGAGCGGGCGGGCCGCACCCGGGCGCTGGCCCGTGCGGTGCGGCACGCGGCGGCCTTCCGGCGGGTCTCGGGCCTGACGTGGGCCGCGATGATCCGCGACGGGCTCGCGATGAAGCACGGCAAGGACCTGTCGTGGAGCCAGGTCCTGCTGGCGGCCAACACCCCCATGCTCCTCAAGGCGTCCATGGTCGAGGGCCGTACGGACCTCGGAATCATGGCATCGGGCCAGGTCGCGGGGGTGATCGAGGATCTCCCGTCCTGCGCGGAGCTCGTCGCCCGCGTCATGGCCGAGGCACAGCACGCGCTGGAAGAACTGCACGCGACCGCCACCCTGCCACCACCAGGGTGATCCCCTTCTCCGCCACAGGAGTCGCCCAGATGAGCCGTGTAAGAAACCGCCTGGCGACCGGAGTCCTCGTCTCCGTCCTCGCCGTCGGCGCCCTGCCCGCCTCCGCGCACGCGGAGGCCGCTCCCTCCCGGCCGGCCGCCGCCCCGGCCGGAACCGCCGCCGGCCGGCAGCACCGGCCCGCGGCGAGCGAAACGATCCAGCGGATACCGCTCCAGGGCGCGGTCAACGTCCGCGACCTGGGCGGCTACCGCACGTACACCGGCGGTCAGGTCCGCCGGGGCGTGGTGTACCGCGCGGATGCGCTGTCCAAGCTGACCGAGGCGGACGTCGCCGCGGTCGCCGGTCTCGGCCTCACGAAGGTCGTCGACTTCCGCATCGCGATGGAGGTGCAGTACGACGGTGCGGACCGGCTGCCCGCGGGCCTGGCCGTGACCGCCCGTCCGGTGAGCGACCTGGGCCTGTTCGGGACGCTGGTCACCGCGATCGGCAGCGGGGACCCGGTCCGGCAGGAGGCCATGCTCGGCAACGGCCGCGCCGAGGCCTACATGCGCGACATCTACCGCACGTTCGTCACGGACCCCGCGAACCGGGCGCAGTTCGCGGCGACGCTGCGGGAGCTGGCGGAGGGACCGCGGGGCCCGCTGCTCTACCACTGCACGTCGGGCAAGGACCGTACCGGCTGGATGAGTTACGTCCTGCTGCGCGCCCTGGCCGTCCCGACGGCCTCGGCGGAGCAGGACTACCTGGCCTCGAACACCTTCCGCGCCGCGTACGACGCGAAGGTCCGCGAGGGGCTGAAGCTGTCGGGCCGGATGCAGAATCCGGATCTGCTGATCCCGCTGCAGGAGGTCCGCCGGGACTACCTGGGCGCGGCGACGGCGCAGCTGGAGGCGGACTACGGCAGTTTCTACGGGTACCTGAGCGAGGGGCTCGGCCTGGACCTGCGGACGCTGGCGCGGCTCCAGGAGCGGCTGGTGCGCTAGGGAGTGGCGTCAAAGTGGGTCGTCCGCCCGGAGGGCGGGGCCGACGGGGTCCGGTGCGTGCGATCGCAAGGCGGAGTGCCGCTGCGGACAGGGGCGGGGCCGGGAACGGCGGAGGGCCCGGGGGGGGGGGGGGGGGGGGGGGGGGGGGGGGGCGGGGGGCCCCTCCTGTGGGGGCACGGAAGGAGGGCTTC